>JBDTRF010000151.1:0-8857 GCA_039931815.1 Gemmatimonadota bacterium | reverse complement strand
ATAACGCAAAGTATCGCCGACATTCACGCCGGAGACCTGCACCCGCACGTGGAGCGAGTCGGGCGCGGCTTGAAGGCGGTCCACATACATCTGGAATGGGATGCCCGTGCGCGCCCGCTGGGAGTTGGACCGATACACCAGGTGCAGCGCACGGTCCTTGTCTCGGCTGACATAGCCGGGAATCGATTGGGTCAGGTACACACCGCCGCACTGGAAGACGCCGAACGATGCGCAGTTCCCCTGATCCTCGCTGGTCAGGTCGCGGAGTGTCGTCAGTGTGATCGGCTGTTTGGTTCCCCGGTCCATGACGACAAAGCGCGACCGCACCGACGTCGAGTGACTGGTCGAATCGCTGATCGTGGCGATCATCTCGTTCCAACCACCGTTGTGGGCCGTGGGGTTGAGCGGGTCGAAATGATTGAGCCGGGTATCGGCAACGGGAATGGTATAGGTCGACCCATAGCGATCGAGGGCCACTTTGGTAATGTTGCCATCGACCGGGTTGCCGTTATTGACGATGGTCGTGCCGTTGAGGGTGACCCGATAGGTGTTTGGATTAATCGCCCCCGGGTCCGGAATCGGTGGGGCGGACCGAGGCGCATCCGCGTCGCTTCCGCGTGGGGTCGATGTCAACCGGCTCGACCAATGTCGTATCGCCTGAAACAGCCGACCGCGAGGACGATGGTCGGCCACGGGACCAGCCAGTGGTTGACGTGGACCATGCGGCAAACGCTGGTCGAAGGAGGTCAAGGCAAACTCCCACGTATTCACGGTCTCGCCCAGGGTCAGGTCACCATAGGGATAGGAGTCCCACATGGGATCATCCGGGTCGCTGTGTTCCCAGAAACTCCAGTCATACTGGCTCGGCGTCAGATAGGGGAAATTGCCGGCGCAGGTCACATTGTCCGCGGGCTTATGGTCCACCGTCAGCGAGGCGATCTGCAGCGGCTGGGCATCTCCCCCTTTGATACTGGCCATGAAGATGAAGCCACCGGGAGCATTGATGCTCCCCGGCTGGGTGATATAGCTGAACGGGCTCACCAGCCTTATCTCCGGATCGTCGGATCCGATGGGACACCCGCGATTCGTGCTCGTCGTCGGGAGCGGCAGGCCGCCGGGAAGAAGGCCGTACAGGGGCTCCGCACCAGCGGGTGACGGAAGAGAATCATCGAGAGAGAACGTGGTTGGCGCTCCCTGCATCAGGACGATGGTACTCGTCGTGTCGCAGCGTCCGTTGACCGCGCAACCGTAGGTCTGCCATTTGTGATATCCTGCGGTAAGCCCCAGGCCGGATGCGGTCACGCGGGCGGTATACGCCCCGGTGCTGGTGACCGTTTTCGTCTTGCTGACGCCGTCGATCAGCAGCACCACGCTCCCGGTTGTGATGCCGGAGGAGTGAGTGAGCTCGGCATGGAGGGTATCGGTGGATCCGATACTCGCGGAATCGAACGGAAAGACATGTACGGCGATTGGGGCACCGGAGACCATGAAGGGGCTGGAAACGAAGGCCGCCTGGTGTCCGCCATCATCGCTGGCCGTAATCGTCTGAATGAAGGTGCCCAGTCCCTTGGTGGAGAAACCCACATCGATGTCGACGGTCTCGCCAGCATCGAGCGACATTTCGTCGGGGGAGGGAGCCACACAGGCTAGCTGTGTGCCCGAGGTTGAACAACTCACCGTAATCACAATGGGAGTGGTACCCGAGTTGGCGAAGGTGACCTTATACATGAAGGGGCCACTCTCTGCTCCCCGCGGGGCCGCCACGTAGGTGGTGCCAGCAAAGGTGACTTGACCGGGATTGCAGCCGACGCAGTCAGGAACCTGGGCATGGACTGTGGATGCGTTGGACGCGATCAGGCACGCGATGACGACCAGAACGATGAGACGGCGCACGGTGGGCTCCGGAGGATCAAGGAGAATCGGCAGGGGTCGCCGGTCTCATAGGCACGTGGCGTACCATTCACATGATTTCGTTAAGTAATTCTCCTCTCGCCGTTTAGCCTTGTTGATCGACCAGAAAAAGTCTCACGAGTCTCACCAGTCTCACGACCTCGGTGAGACTGGTGAGACTCGTGAGACTGGATACCCAAGCGGCGTGAAGGCCTGAGCCGCTTGAGCCAGCGATATAGCGTCGCTCGGCTGATCCCGAAATATTTGGCCAGTAACTCCGGATCCCAATTCAGCCGATCTCCTGCTTCCTGCATCCGCTTTCGATCCCGTTCAAACCTAACGGTCGTCATATCCTCCTTCATATCCTGATCAGCGCCGGCATCGGCGCCGAGGTCCAGGGCCTCCACCAGCGAGCGGGCGCTTACCACCCCTGGTCCCGCCAGGATCACCGCCCGTTCCACCACCGTCCGCAGCTCACGTACATTGCCCGGCCAGCCGTGGCGCTCGAGAATGACATCGGCCCCGGACCCAAGGAGCCGCTGGTGTTGGGCTGAGAAATGGGCGGCGAGGGGAAATACATCTTCCATGCGCTGCATGAGCGGAGGGAGCGTGATCACGATCCCCGCCAGGCGCTGGTAGAGATCGATCCGAAACCGGCCCTCGCGTACCTCGAGGGCAAGCCCATTCTGTACCGCGCCGACCAGTCGAAAGTCAATCTGGCGCTTGGCGGTATCCCCTACACGACGCACCTCCCGGGTCTCCAACGTGCGGAGGAGCTTGACCTGGCCTTCCACCGGCAGTGAGGTCAGTTCGTCCAGGAAGAGGGTCCCCCCCTGCGCGTGGGAGATCAGCCCTTCACTGTCGGTCGCGGCACCAGTGTAGGCTCCCCGACGGTGGCCGAATAGCTCCCCCTCGATCAGGTCCTTGGGGAGCGCCCCGCAGTTCACATCGACCAGCCTCCCCCGCCGTCCGCTCCAGCGGTGGATCTCCTGGGCGAAGAGTTCCTTGCCGGTTCCGGTTTCTCCCATGAGCAGGATGGGCAGCTCGCTGTCGGCAAATTGCCGAGCGGTTTCAATGGCCCGCCGAATGGCCAATGAAACGCCAATGATCAGCGTCGATCGGTTGACCCGAGCATCGTGGCCGGTGCCTTCCGCCATTTCAATCATGGGATCGCTCTGCCGCCGGCAAGTGTGGCTCGGTGACCCGGTCCGCATCTTCATCGGTCGTGAGAATCCTGGGCGTGATGAAGATGTACAGCTCGGTCTGGGTCTTGCGATCGCTGGTGCTGCCGAACAGGCCGCCCAGGATCGGGATCCCCGAAAGAAGGGGAATGCCGGAGTGGCTGCGATCCCGCTGATTGTCCCGCAGCCCGCCGATCACAATGGTCTGCCCGTCCCGCACCAGCACCTGGGTCTGCGCTTCGCGGGTTGAGATGATCGGCGCATCGAACTGGGTTTCCGACGTTGCGGCGTTGATCTCCTGCTGCAGGACCAGGGAGACGTATCCGTCCTGATTGATCGTCGGCAGCACCGAGAGCTTGGTCCCCACGTCGCGATATTGCACCACCTGATCACGCGTCGCATTGTCGGTGGGAAGCGAACGGCTTACCTGGATGAAGGGGCGCTGGGAGCCGACCAGGAAGCTGGCCTGGGTGTTATTCGAGGCGAGGAGCACCGGTCGAGAAACGATCTCGACGTCTCCTCGACTCACGGCGAGCCGGAGCGTCGCGTCGATATCGGCCTTGCCCAGTCCCATGAGGCGAATCACCAGGTCCCCCACGCTGCCGCTGCTCAGGGTGGCGTCCACCTGGCCGTTCCCCAGTGATTGTTTGGGCAGCCGAGCCGTACTGCCCAAGGAGAAATTGCGATCGCTCCTGGCCTCGACGATCAGGACTTCGATCAACACCTGCAGCGGGCGGATGTCGAGCTGGTCCACCGCGGCCTTCATGACATCGAAGTCCTGCTGCGAGGCCCGAACCAGGATCGAGTTGGTCAGCTCATCGGGCACAATGGTGACCTGGCCCGAGAGCGAGGCCCCGCTCGGTCCGGCAGGAGCAGCTCCCGGCGTCACTTCCCGAATTCCCTGCGGCGGGACATTCTGCCGTCGCAGTTCCTCCGAGAGAGTGCCGGAACCCGAGGCACTGCGCCCTGAGAATTCTCCGCTCCCCCCGAATAACAGATTCACCGTGGCGGCCACATCGGATGCCCGGGCATGCTTGAGCCGAACTACGAAGAGATGCAGATCCTGACCCTGCTGGATACCACCGGTGGCCACCGGACTCGCGTCGGCAACGACCGGTCTGGGTTCGATCCGATAGTACGCCGTGTCCTCGATCATCTGGAGATTGTTCGACTCCACCAAGCCACGGAGCAGCACCGCGATCGATCCCCGCGCCACCGGTCCCGGCGGCTCCAGGGTCACCCGCACCTGGGGGATGTTGACAGTCAACACCGTCTTGGACACATAGCGGCTCAGCGCCTGGATGGCGGAACGGAGGTCGGTATCGACCAGCCGAATGACCACGCTATCGTTGGCGAGGCGGACCGAAGTCGTGTCCTGGGCAAAGAGCGGGCTAGCCAGGCAGGCGGTGTAGACGAGAGCGGCCGCGCTGCAATACCACACCCCCCTGACCCCTCTCCATGTAAGGAGAAGGGGAGTCGACCAGCCCGCTTCCCTGCATCTGCGCTCGTTTACCATGGTTTCCTTACCTCAAGCACCCACGTGGTATCCATTCCGGACAGCGTGACGTCGTGTTCGGTAATGCGTCTCACCTTCACTCCTCCGATTGATTCCCCCGCTCGGAGCAACCGTCCTCCCTCGACTCCGGGCAAGCCCTCCACAATCGCCGCCGGATCACGGTCCCAGAGAATTCCGGTGAGCATAAGCAGTGGCTTGGGCGGAAGCGCCTCGACTGGCATCGGCTCCGAAGGCACGGGGCTATAGGCGGCGGAGGCGGGGGCTCGGGTCACGCGAAACGCATCATGGTCGATGACAAGATGAAGAAGGGAATCGAGTGGTGGCGTCGTCCTCGATTCTGGGCTCCTCGCCGGTGGAGGGGTGGCTGCCTCGGATTGGACTCTGATTGGTCTCAACCCAGCCATACCAACCGGAATCGCAAGTGCTCCAATGCCAAGCAGCATCACCTGGTACATCGTATGTCTGGTCAAATCTCAATTCCTCCCCGCCAGGTACCAGCCTCGCACCGTCAGCTCTACCCGAAGGACCTCCGTCGGGGTTACCGTGCCCGCGGCGTCCGCCGCCAGGAGTTGCAAGTCGTCGGTTGTCAGCACCGTCGCCTCCTGCGCCAGCCCCTGCAACAATCCCGTAACACCGGCGATGTCTCCATCGAGGGTCGCATGCACCGCGACCCGGCGAAGCCCTCCCGCCATCGTGCTGTCATCGACCGGGTTGGAGCCGGTGAGTTTGGTGTTCGATCGCTCGGCGATCACGCCAAGCAGACTGGTGAGCGCATCACTCGCCTGGGCCGCCGTTTCGCCGGAGAGAAGTTTGGGGGCCAGGTCGATCATCGACTGTTTGATCGTCGCGGCGGAGTCGAACAGGATCTTCTCATTCGCGATGTCGCGCCGGCTCTGGGCCAGCAGCCGCGCACGTTCGCCGATCGCCCATCGGGCGTCCATAAACCGGCCAGCTGCGGCGGGTATGACCCGCGCCGCCAGCCAGATCGCCACGATGACCAATCCGACCAGGAGGCTCATCTTCCGACGCCCTGGGGTCATGGACTTTTCTCCTCCCCAAAGGTGATGCTGAATCGTTCCCATTCACTCCCGGCGATCACCTCACGCGCCACCAACCCATCCAGCCTGGGAGCGACGACTGCACCGGAACTCTCCAGCCGAGCCAGCACTTCGGATGCTCGTTTGCTGTAGCCTCCGACAAACCCTCGCCCACCATGCTTAAGCGAGAGCGATGTGATAAAGGCGGAATCGGGAAGCGCCGCGGTCATCGCCGCCAGGAGACGCACCATCTCGTCCCGTTGTTCGGCGCCCAGATCTACCGCGCTGATCATCCCCTGCCCCAGCGCGATCTCGCCTTTGACCAGGGCGAGTGCCGCCACCGGGTCCGCCAGCCGGGCAAGCTCCCGGTCGATCTCGCGCCGCTGACGAACAAGGTTGAACCAGGTTGCGCCAACGACCATGAGCCAGAGAATTCCCACGGCCAGGGACAGTCGCCGAAGCGAGAGGCGGGCCTCCCGGCGCCGGCGGGCGCGCTCCGCGGGCAGGTGGAGCGACAGACGACCGACGTACCCGCTCGGCGCCACATCCTCAAGCCGAAAACCGGCCGCCCGCACACCGGCCCAGATGGCCTCGACCACCGGTTCTTCAACCGCGGCGGCCTCGACTCCCGAGCCTTTTCCATTGGCGCGAAGCGCATCGACAATCAGTGGCTTGCCATTCTTGCGGAAGTAGCGGTGCGCCTGCTGCTCCACCATCGGGCGCAGGGCGTTCACCGGCACCGTCGGAAGGTCCACCAATGTCCGACACTGCACTAAGGGCCTTTCCAGTTCCACCCGCACCCGGCTGAGAGAGCCAATTACCTCGGGCTCAGCGACGAGTCGCGCAATCGCATCGGTTAGATCTTCGAGACCCGCGTACTCGGTTTGGCCCGCCCAGACCACCTGGCCCTTCCGGCTCAGGTCGGCCGCAATCCGGACAGGACCTATCACCAGGCGGAAGGAGTCACTCGGCATGATGACTCACTCGACCTCTCGCCGAATCACCGCGACACGATCCGATACTAGTACCACAGTGAGTGTCGCTCGAGCGGTCAGCGGGGAGTTCCCCACCCCACCGGTCGCGATGACGACCAATTCAGGCGGTGAAAACACGACCAGCTGGGAAAGGTCCTGGTATCGGGCCATGAGCGCCGGGCGATAGCTCGGCGGGCAGAGAGACATCAGCTGGTCTAGGTTCTCAACTGGTCGGCCGAATGATCGTTGCCTTTCGAGGAGTCCAATCACTTCATCGGGAAGCTGAAGGAGAGCACCGATCGCGGCGGAAGAGGCGCTATTGAGATTGAGAGCACCATGTCCCCGCACCGTCAGCAGAGACGCCAAACGATCAACCATCAGGGAGTCGAATCCGCGAATCAGCCGCAGCTCGTTCACCGAGGCGAGGGGAGCATCTCGGGGAAGGCTCCGTCGTTGCATCCGATACCAGTCGACCTCGGCGCCGAGGGGTCGGGGAACATTGTCGGGGTCTCGCCAGTCGAGCAGCGCATCGCTCAAGGAGTCACCGAGGAGGCGCTGCAACGACGCCTTGTCGGCGAGGTTGAGGTTGATTCGTCCGGCGGGATCTTCTACCTGGAGGGAACACCAAGTCGTGCGCCCGAGATCGACGCTGCCGCGGGTCCCGGTGACTTCCTGGTGATGGGACCTGGCATTCGTCGAAAACCCGCGCTGCATCATGATCTCGACGCACGCCTCCCGAGCCCAGCCCGCCCTCGCCAGCATCACTCGATTGCTACTGGCAGTGAGACCGGTCCGGGCCAGAGCCAGGCCGCCACTGACCAGGATAGCCAGCGCCGCGATCAGCCAGAGCACCGCCAGCAGGGCAAACCCTCTTCGATTCATCCGCGACCTTTTATGAGGAAAAGCAATGTGTCTGTCCCGGCAGACCGTTCCAGTCGAATTCGCACGGCGAGGGGAGCACTGACCGGGGAAACCCAGTCGTTCACCCACCGGCTGTTGAGACCTGGCTCGAGCAGGTAGTCGAAACTGACCGTGCGGACGCCGTCGTAGAGTTTGATTTGTTCCTGCGCCTCATCCGCCACCAGCTTGCCGTGGCTCACCCCGAGCGACACGTGCTCGCGCTCGATCCAGCCATAGGGCGTCATCAGCCAGGTGGAGAATGTCATTCGGTCGGGATGGCCGTCGAACTGACCGCCAGCGCCGCCCGTCTCCAGTGAGAGCATCGCCGATTCCAGCCAGCGATTCCCCAGCTGCTCCGTTTCCAATCGTTGGCGAGCCGAGGCCAGCTGCCGGATGCCATCGCCGGCCGAGGAAAAGATCTGATGGGCTAGCAACACGACGACACTCCCGATCATCAACGCGATCATCAGCTCGACCAGGGTAAAGCCGCGGCGACTTCGTTTCGTCATGGCTTGTAGACAACGGTGACGAGGAGCTCGACCTCAGGATACTTCGTCTCGCTGATCGCGAGTCGAAACAGTCTTTTCTCCGGCCGGCTCACCTTCACCACAAATTCCCCCACCTCCCGAGCCCCCAGGCGCTGATCCAGCTCCTTCCCCTGAAGCAGCGTCATCGCCGCCAGCACGCGGCTCGAGGTGGTGATGGTCTCTTCCCGGGCACGCGCGTCGTGTTGTGCCTTGAGCGCCTCGGTGACCACGCCGAGTGTCGAGAGACCTCCGATGCTCAGGATAGCCAGCGCGATGATCGCCTCCAGCAGGGCGACCCCCTTCGAGCCCAGGTGCCGCCGTCGACGCATTACCGGCCCTGTGGGAACGAGTCGACGGACTGGGTGCCGATCGTGCGACCGTCGGGCATGAACAGCAGGATCGCCGGGCTTCCCGACTCTTGGTGAACGATGACGAGCTGCACTGCCTTACCCTGCCGAATGGCCCTCATGCGGGCCTGGAGTATTGATGTATCCGCGACGGAGGCGGTCGGCTTGAGGCTTTTGATCGCCAGTGTGGTAACACCAGCCATGATGCCGAGGATCACGATGGATACGATCAGCTCGATCAGCGTCGTTCCCCTGGATGTCATATTGCCCGGAGTCCGTAGACCGCCTGCAACAACGCCGCAGCGACGAAAGCCACGAGCCCGCCGAAGATGACGATCAGGGAAGGCTCGAGAATCGAGACCATGGCCCTGATCGCCCGCTCGGACTCTTGCGCCGCCAGGTCGCCAGCCCGCAACGTCATTATGCCGAGCTGGCCGCTGCCCTCTCCCACCGCGATGAGCTGAAGAGCAGAAGGCGTGAGCGCG
>JBDTRF010000150.1:0-8868 GCA_039931815.1 Gemmatimonadota bacterium | reverse complement strand
CCGGCACCTCACCTCGGGATACGACTTCAAAGCCCAACCGGGGAAAGTATTTTTCCGCGGTCGTCGTCAGGAGAAATACCGAACGAACGCCAGCGGAACTGGCCGCTTCGAGTGCCCGCCCCACCAGGGACCGACCCAGGCCACTCCGACGCCAATCCGAGGCGACCACCACCGATCGCAGCAGGGCGTCGATTCCATACCGCTCGATCCCGGCGACGCCGATCAGTTTCTCCTCATGGAAGGCGAGCCAGAAGGATTCCAGCCACTCCCGAACACCGGCCGTGGGCAGCGAGAACTCGGTAAGCAGCTGGGCCACTGCCGGCACGTCAGGCTTTGTTCCCGGCCGCACGTGTACAGGTCCCCGATTCCCAGTCTCAATCAGCTCCATATTTGTGCTCAGGCACAACAGCCGGGAGCACAACAGGCTGGTTCAGCCGCCCGTTTCCCTTCCCCTATCGGCTTGGTCGCCCTGACGAAGGCTCCCATCACCGAGCCACTCATTTCGCGCGCCAGGGCTTCCAGCTCCGCGCCCGACCCACCCAGAAACACCTGGGCATCTTCAAACTGGTAGATCCGGGTTGGCTCAATTTCGGCATCCTGGAAGCCAACGTCACCCAGGAGTTGCTTGAATTCTCCTTCCTCGAGAGCGCCCGCCACACACCCCACCCAGAGTTCCATGCTTCGACGCACCTGGGTCGGAATCTCTCCGCGAACCACGACATCCGATACGGCAAACCGCCCACCGGGCTTGAGGACGCGAAACGCCTCCGCCAGCACCCGCCGCTTGTCGGCGGACAGGTTGATGACGCAATTGGAAATGATGACGTCCACGGAATTGTCCGGCAGCGGGATCTGCTCGATGTCTCCCTTGAGAAACTCGACATTGGTCGCCCCCGCCTTGAGTGCGTTGGCGCGGGCAAGTGCCAGCATATCGTCGGTCATGTCCAACCCATAGGCCTTGCCCGTCGGCCCCACACGCCGGGCAGACAACAGCACATCTATACCCCCACCCGAACCGAGGTCGAGGACCACTTCACCTTCCTTGAGTTCGGCCAGGGCCGTGGGGTTGCCGCAGCCCAAGGAAGCCAATACCGCGTCGGCCGGCAGGCACGACGTCTGACCTTCATTATACAAATCGGCCGTAATCGGATCGCGTCCGTTACCAGGAGCGCCGCCACAACACGAACTCACCGAACCTGCGGGTCCACACCCTCCGCCGATCACTCGCCTCGCGGCCTCGCCATACTTCTCCCGGACGGTGTCCTTGATGGTTCCGGAAGTCTCAAACTGGGGCAGTTCCTCGGCGGCCATGGTGTTGCTCCTTATGCTGGTAATCCAGCAAGAAATATTGATGTGTCAACCAAAAAGAAAATCAGTCGCAGCACTTCGCCCGGGAAGACGCCACGGCCTCCCGGGTCGGGTGGAGTGCGCGTACGGCTTCATTCAGCTGTTCAAAGAACTCGGGCCGCAGCCAGTAATAGGCCCAGCGTCCTTCCTTGCGACAATCGACAACGCCAGCGTCGCGTAAGACTTTCAGGTGAAAACTGAGTCGAGACTGGGCGGCATCAAGCAGGTCAGTGAGATCACACACGCACCGCTCCCCGCGGCGCAGCCGTTCGACAATGGCAAGACGCGTCTCATCCGAGAGGGCATGAAAGAGAGTCACGAGTGTGTCGCTATCGATCTTGGTGGCGGTCATGGTTGAATTATATCAAGATTCCTTGATATGTCAACCCTGACACCATTGCGCCGGGCCGAGAGGGGCCCGGCGCAACAGATAGCAGATCTGGTGAGCTAAAAACCGAGAGTCAATCCAATGCTCGCCGCGATGTTATGCGTGGTTCTCGTGTTGACATCAATTCCGGTAAATTCAGTGGCGTCGAGCTCTCCTATATAGTCCTTGGCCATGACCCGGATCCCCAGGTTTCCGCCCAGCGGGACATCGGCCCCGACTCCAACGTTGTACGCGATATTGGTCGCGGTGGCATGAACCGGCGAGATCTGAAACGAGTATCGCATCCCGCCGATGCCAGCCTGCAGAAAGGGTGTGATCCGTCGGGTGTTGCCGGCACTGACCGGCGCACTTACCTGGATGCCGGCATCATACATCAGAACCGAGCTTTGGCCGATAGAAACGCCACCGAGGATGGGGACGCCCACTTCCAGGCCGGGACGGGAGTAAGCCACGTTGCCATACAATCCGAAACTGCGGGAGAACGGAAGACTGACCTGCCCGCCATAAACCGCACCGGTCCCGTTGGTCAGCCGGCTCCCCAGGGGTCCGTTCACCAGGCTTCCGAAACTCATGTATCCAACGTAGGGGGTGAGCCTGAGCGACGGACCCTCGGACTGCGCTCTCAGCGGAGTCGCGAGGAGAACCAGGCCAGCGAGTGAAAGACCAGCGAGTTTCATATGAGTACTCTCCAGACGATTTTCGAGGATTGAGAGGAACGCCAAGCGGACAGGGCAGATAGAATGCCAAGCGTTCTTGCCGTGTGTGGGCAAAGCCCGAGACCTGATGTCCGGGCAGCAGGACAAGGCGGAGGTTTGACGGCATCGAAAGGGACAGTCTCAACATTTCCTCGAGCCCGCCATTTCCTCCTGATCTCTCGAACAAAAGGCGGGTCGGTTCCGGGAAAAGTGATCGCGCCCTTCGGGCCCCGCGGGGTCCCGATTTCATGGATGTGAGCCGCATCACGGCCATCCGTTGTCCAAACGGGTCTTGTTGAGTGAGGCACAGCTGGCGGAGGAGTAGAATTGGGGCAATTCTTGACAAACCGGGAACCGGCGCCACGTTAGTGAGTGGAGTGCCGTCCAAACCGAGGTTCTGTCGCGAGGAGACGGTGCGATGCCATCGCAAGAATTTGAGATTGCTGGAGACACCGCGGCCGACGACACTGAGACGTTTGCGGCATTCCGGAAGGGTGATAAATCCTGCTCCCTCCGACGGAGCGGAAATCCACGGTTGGACATAGGTGAACATGTCGCTCAGGGAATTCCCGATGGCCGTACACGAGTTTGAGGCTTAGGCTACCCGCTCACATGCCTGAATCAACTGAACTGCGCATCCTGCTCCTCGAGGACGATCCTCGAGATGCAGAGCTTATCGAGGACTCCATTCGTCGCTGGAACTCGACGTTGAAGCTCGCTGTCGTCAACTCCGCTCCCGCCTTCTCCGAAGCGTTGGAAAGCTTCGTACCCGATGTCGTCCTCTCTGACCATGCGGTGGGTGACTTCAATGCTGCAGCGGCATTGGAAATCGTTCGTGCCCGCCGTCCCGCTACGGCGTTTGTCCTCGTGGCCGGCGCCTTTGAAAAAATCGCCGCGCAGTGTCTTCGGGCCGGCGCCGCCGACCTGATTCTCAAGAATGACCTCTCGGGTTTGCCGGCGGCCATTGAGGGTGCGGTAAAAATCCGGGCACCGCTCCGGAAACTCTCCAAGCGCCAACTTGAGGTCCTGCAACTCCTCGCCAACGGCTCCTCGACGCGCGAGATCGCCGCCCGTCTCGAAGTTTCCGTGAAAACGGTGGAGACGCATCGGGCCCAGGTGATGAAGCGACTCAACATTCGCGACCTCGCAAGCCTTGTCCGATACGCCATTCGGACCGGCATTGTGGGCTGAATAATGCCGCGCGAAACAAGGCAGCACCCGGGTCACCTCAATCATGAAGATCTTCAACTCAGGTAAATCCCTATAGCCAGCACTAGATCTCGACCATAGGGTGTGCTGTATCCTCCCGCAGTCCATCTCGCTCAGGCATTCCGTTATGCCGTTGCTCGCCCCCGTGATCAACCAGCTACCAAACGTCCAGGAGTCGAACCTTGCCCTCTGGCTCGGCGCGGCACTGGTCATTGTTCTGGTCGTCATCGGGCTCATCATTCTGATGTTCCGGCGGGAACTCATGGGAAGGCGACACGCGGAGGCGCGTTTCGGCGCCGTGGTAGAATCGGCACCCAGCGGCATGATTATGGTCGATCGCAAGGGCACGATCATCCTGGTCAATCGAGAGACCGAGCGACTCTTCGGTTATCCCCGCCAGGAGC
The DNA here is from genome assembly GCA_039931815.1 of Gemmatimonadota bacterium. Classification (GTDB taxonomy): domain Bacteria; phylum Gemmatimonadota; class Gemmatimonadetes; order Gemmatimonadales; family GWC2-71-9; genus DASYPP01. Next base: position 4,825 of record JBDTRF010000150.1, on the reverse strand, counting down.
TCACCGGTCAATCCATCGAACTTCTGGTCCCAGAGCGCCTTCGCCCAGGCCACCCGGCCTTTCGAACGCAGTTTTTCGCCGACCCCAAAACCCGGTCCATGGGTGCGGGGAGAGATCTCTTTGGCCTTCGCAAGGATGGCCGGGAAATTCCGGTCGAAATCGGGTTGAATCCGCTCGAAACCGATGAGGGTCTTTTTGTTCTCGCCTCGGTCGTTGATATCACCGAACGCAAACGGGCCGAAGCGCGCTTCCGTGCCGTGGTGGAGTCTGCGCCGAGCGGCATGGTGATGGTGGATAAGGGCGGGCGCATCGTACTGGTCAACCGGGAAACCGAACGGCTGTTTGGTTACACACGGGAGGAATTGAACGGTCAGCCGATCGAGCGTCTTGTTCCGGAGCGATTTCGGCCGAAGCATCCAGATTTTCGCGCGGGCTTCTTTGCCGATCCCAGGACCCGGTCCATGGGGGCCGGTCGCGATCTGTTCGGCATTCGGAAAGACGGCCGGGACATTCCAGTAGAGATCGGACTCAATCCGATTGAAACCGATGAAGGCACCTTCGTGCTGGCCTCGATCGTCGATATCACCGAACGAAAGCATGCCGAGCTGGAACTGCGGCGCTCCAATGAGGAACTCGAGCGATTTGCCTATGTCGCCTCACACGATCTGCAGGAACCGTTGCGCATGGTGGCCAGTTACGTCCAGTTGCTGGCCAAGCGGTATCGCGGCAAGCTCGACGCGGATGCGGACGAGTTCATCGACTTTGCGGTCGATGGTGCCGTCCGGATGCAGCGCCTTATCGAAGACCTGCTGCTCTTCTCCCGGGTTGGCACCAGGGGAGGCGAGCAAGAATCCACCGATGCCGAGGAGGTGCTAAGGCGCGCGCTCGCCAATCTCGCGCTGGTCATTGATGAGGCGGCAGCCACGGTCACCAGTGATCCGCTCCCCACTGTCGAGGCGGATCCCGGCCAGTTGGAGCATCTCTTCCAGAATCTGGTGGGGAATGCGCTCAAGTTCCGCGGGTCTGCGCCGATACTGGTACACATCTCAGCGGTGCGAGTTGATCCCGATAGCTGGCAATTCAGCGTCCGCGACAATGGGATAGGCATCGAGCCCCAGTATTTCGATCGGATCTTCGTCATCTTCCAGCGATTGCACGGGCGCAAGGAGTACGGCGGAACCGGCATCGGTCTCGCGATCGCCAAGAAAATCGTCGAACGGCATGGCGGCAAGATCTGGCTGGAATCCCAGCCTGGACTCGGCACGACCTTCTTTTTCACCTTGCCCGAACGACGAGCATCTCGACATGCCTGATACCTCCATGATTCCCATCGAGATCCTCCTGGTCGAGGACAATCCGGGCGACGTGCGCTTGACCCGTGAGGCCCTGCGGGAGAGCCGGATGCGGAACAATATCAGTGTGGCTTCGGACGGCGTGGAAGCGATGGCGTTCCTGCATCGGGCGAATCCCTTCGAAAAGGCCCCTCGGCCCGACCTGATCCTGCTCGACCTGAACCTGCCGCGGAAGAGCGGCCGTGACGTGCTTGAGGAAATCAAGACCGATGAAGGTCTTAAACATATTCCCGTCGTCATCCTCACCACCTCGCAAGCCGAGCAGGACATTCTCGCCAGTTATCGGCTCCGCGCCAACGCCTATGTGACCAAGCCGGTGGACCTGGAGAAGTTTCTCAAGGTCGTGCAGTCGATCGAACATTTCTGGCTGGAAATCGTCAAGCTCTCCCGCTCATGAATCCCTCAATCCGGGTCCTGCTCGTCGAGGACAATCCAGGTGATGCCCGGCTCATCCGGGTTGCCCTCCATGAATGGACCGGCGGTTCCTGCGTGGTAGACGTGGCCGACCACCTGGCTGGAGCGCTCCTCCGGCTCGAGGCCGGAGGAATTGATATCCTGCTGCTGGATCTCGGATTGCCCGACAGCCAGGGTCCAGACACCTTCGCGGCCGTTCAGCGCAAAGGAGCGGGCCTGCCGATAATCCTGGTCACCGGGACGGGCGACGAGGAGATCGCGCTCGAGTTGATCCGGCGAGGAGCTCAGGATTACATCGTCAAAGGAAAGATCGACGCCCAGCTCCTCGGCCGGTCCATGCGCTACGCTATTGAGCGTGCCAACATCATGAACGAAAACCGGCGACTGAACGAAACACTCGAACGACGGGTGATAGATCGGACCCGTCAGCTGGAAGCCGCCAACCGGGAGCTGGAAACCTTTACCTATTCGGTATCGCACGACCTTCGGGCACCGCTTCGCCACATTGATGGATTTGCCCGCCTGGTACGGGAGCGGGCCGGGGACACCCTGGACCCGACGTCCAGACACTATATGGATAGTATTCACGAAGGCACCCAGCAGATGGGGCAGTTGATCGATGACCTGCTCCACCTGGCGCAGGTGGGGAGGCAAGTCGTGCGAATGGGCAGGACCAAACTCGACACGATCGTGCAGGAAGCGCTGGCCGGACTCGACCAGGAACCGGAGAAGCGCGAGATCCGGTGGACGCTCGGTCCGATGCCGGAAATCGAATGTGATGCGGGGCTCATGAGAATCGTGTTCATGAACCTGCTCTCCAATGCGGTCAAATACACGCGCCCCCGGCGGCAGGCCCACATTGAAGTGGCGGCCGAGCTCATCCGAGGCCGTACCGTCCTGTATGTCCGGGACAACGGCGTCGGGTTCAAGATGAAATATGCGGATAAACTCTTCGGTGCGTTTCAGCGACTCCATCGCGCCGATGAATTCGAGGGAACCGGGATTGGACTGGCCACCGTCCAGCGCATCGTGCACAAACATGGTGGCGAAATCTGGGCGGAATCCGACACCGACCAGGGCGCGACGTTCTATTTCACCATTGGAGAAGGCCGGGAAAGGCCGGACGTAACCACGTGAGCGTCGGTCTCGTCGATGTCCTGATTGCCGAGGATAATACGGCGGATGCCGAGCTGGTGCAGGTGGCGCTGGAGCAGAACGACCGCTCGTTCCGGTTTCACCTCGTGCGGGATGGAGAGGAGGCGCTCGACTTTCTTCTCAGCCGGGGATGGTACAGCGAACGTCGATACCAGGATGCGCCCCGGCTGATTCTTCTTGACATCAGGCTTCCCAAGATCAACGGGCTCGAGGTACTTCGGGTTCTCCGACATGACCCTCGGACCCGACTGTTGCCCGTGGTGCTCCTGACCTCGTCCACGCTGGAAGAGGGTGTGGCGCTGGGCTACCATCCCGGGGCCAACAGCTACATCCAGAAGCCGACGGATTTTCAGCTCTTCCGCCAGATCGTCCACCATCTGGCCCGGTACTGGCTGGAGTTCAACGAGCCTCCGCCTCTCGGGGGGCGGGTGATGGATTCATGGTGACCCTCACGCCCCTGCATGTGCTGTTCGTCGAGCATAACCGCACGGACGTCGAGCTCTGTGTTGCCGAGCTGCAACGGGCCAGCTTTGACGTCCATGTCGATGTGGCGGAAACGCCGGAACAGTTTGCCGCGCTGCTCAATCTCAATCCCTACGATGTCGTCCTCGCCGATTACCGCCTCCCGGGATGGACCGGGATGGACGCCTTTGCCGTTCTCAAGGCACGATCCGTCGATATCCCCTTTATCCTCATCACCGGAACCCTGGGAGAAGAACGGGCCGTCGATTGCGTCAAGGAGGGCGTGGCGGATTATGTCCTCAAACTCAACCTGGCGCGGCTGCCACTCGCCGTTCGGCGCGCGATGGATGAAAGGATCGGTCGATCAGCACGGGCCAAAGACGAGGACCAGATCCGGAAACTTTCGCTTGCCGTCGACCAGGGCTCGGCGTCGGTGATCATTACCGATCTGGACGCCAGGATCGAGTACGTCAATCGACGGTTCACCGAAGTCACGGGTTACGCCCCGGAGGAGGCCCTGGGGAAAACCCCGCGACTCTGGCAATCCGGCCGAACCCCGATCGCGGTGTACCACGCCTTGTGGCAGGCGATCCGCGGGGGCACCATCTGGCGGGGAGAGATACTGAATCGCCGGAAAGACGGACGCTTATTCTGGGACGCCGTGACAATTTCGCCAATCCGCGGTCCGGATGGCGCGATCACACATTACCTCGCGACGCAGGAAGACATTACGGTGCAAAAAGCGGCCGCGGCCATTCTCGTAGAACGAGAAGAACGCTTCCGTCAGATCGCGGAAAACATCAACGATGTCTTTTTCGTCTGGGAAGCGGATTTCAGCAGGATCCTCTATGTCAGCCCCGCGTACGAGAGGATCTGGGGGCGCACCTGTCAGAGCCTGTACGAGAATCCTGATTCATTTCTCGCTTCCCTGTCCCTCGAGGACCAGTCCCGGGTTCAAGTCCACCTTGCCCGGATCCGCGAGGGCTCGGGAGGAGAAGCAATCGAGTTCCAGGTGCTCCGCCCGGATGGCGCCGTTCGATGGGTCCTCTCCCGGGTTGTGCCCATTCGTGACGAGGAGGAGCATGTCTATCGCATCAGTGGCATCGTCATGGACATCACGGAGCGCAAACAGGTCGCGGCGGCACAGGAGGAAAGCGCCCTGCGTTTCCGCAAGATCATCGATGCGTCGTTCGATGGCATTGAGATCTCGGAAAATGGAATTATTCGCGAGGTGAACACCGGGTTCGTCGCCATGTTCGGCTACGCCGATGCCAGCGAGATCATTGGTCGTCATACGACGGCCTTCGCCGGAGATGAATCGCTCGAAGACGTGGCTGGTAGGGGTTTTGGGCGCGATCATGGCAGTCGGCTGCGCGGAATCAGCCCAGTCTCGCAGCAAATCCGCCGAGTACGCTGCCGGCGACGCCCAGGGGTACCCGCAG
>JBDTRF010000149.1:0-8870 GCA_039931815.1 Gemmatimonadota bacterium | reverse complement strand
CATCCAGGATCACCGACTCCCCTGGATTCAAATTCACCGCGGTCAGGTTGGAGCAGCTGACCCCGGGCTCAATCGGGTTGGGACCGTTATCTCCACCGCAGGCAGCCAGGAGTGAACCCGCGAGACCGGTGAGCAGGATAGCTGGAAGGGGAAAGCGCACGGAGTCAACCTCGGTCGCGGGAAATTAGTCGAAGGGTAAAATAAGGCGCCACAAGAGCTTTTGACAATTCTGGAGCCGCCGGATAGCTTCCTTCCGCCAGTTCCCACCGTTCTCTGACGGTCGATCAATTTACTGCCTCGTTCAGCCTTGCCGGCATAGCTATAACGAATGTCTTTTGTCCATCTCCACACGCATAGTGAATTCTCTCTTCTCGACGGGGCCAACCGGATTCCCGAGCTGGTAAGCCACGTCAAGAAGCTGGGGATGGACAGCCTGGCCGTAACCGACCACGGTAACCTCCACGCGGCGTATCCTTTCTATGAAGCGGCCAGGGCCCAGGGCATTCGCCCGATCCTGGGGTTTGAGGCCTATCTCGCCTTTGGACCGCGCACCGTCCAGCTCAAGCCTCAATGGGCCCCGGCCGCCTATAGCCATCTCGTTCTCCTGGCGAAGAACCGGGTCGGGTACAAGAACCTCATCCGTCTCTCTTCCATCGGGTTCACCGAAGGGTTTTATCGCCGGCCCCGCATCGACAAGGAAGTCCTGGCTCAGCACTCCGAGGGGATCGTCTGCCTGGCAGCCTGCCTTTCGGGCGAGGTGGCGCTCTGGCTTCGGCAGGGCAAGTACGATGAGGCCAAAAAATCAGCCGAATGGTTCGCGCAGACCTTTGGAAAAGACGGCTTCTGGCTGGAGATTCAGAAGCACGGCATCCCCGAGGAAGACCTGGTGACCGAAGGGATGCTCCGCCTCGGCCAGGAGATGGGCATCGGCGTCGTGGCGACGAACGACGCGCACTACCTCCGCCGGGAAGACGCCGAGGCGCACGACGTCCTGCTGGCTATCGGCACCGGCGCGGACCTCGACGACCCCAAGCGATTCCGATTCACCGGCCAGGAGTCGTACGTCAAGTCGGAGAAAGAGATGAAATCTCTTTTCCCCGACCATCTCGAAACCTTGGCCAATACGCAGACCATCGCGAATCTCTGCGAGTTCAGCTTCGAAAAGAAATATTTCCTCCCCCAGTTCCCCCGCCCGGCCGAATATGCCGACGACGGCACGCTCCTCCGCGACCTTGCCGTCAAAGGTACCGAGGCCCGATACGGCACACCACTTCCGGACCCGGTCCGGGAGCGAATGGAGTTCGAGCTCGGCGTCATCAACAACGCGGGATATGCCGGGTACTTCCTGATCGTACAGGATTTTATCGCGGCGGCACGCGCCCGCGGCATTCCGGTGGGACCCGGCCGTGGTTCGGCGGCGGGTTCGCTGGTGGCCTACGCGCTGGGCATCACCAACGTCGACCCGCTCAAGTTCGATCTCCTCTTCGAACGGTTCCTGAACCCGGAGCGCGTGTCGATGCCGGACATCGACGTGGACTTCTGCTTCGAGCGGCGAGGTGAGGTGATCGAGTACGTGCGCGAACGCTACGGGCGGCAGAGCGTGGGGCAGATCATCACCTTCGGAACCATGAAGGCCCGCGCCGCGCTCAAGGACGTCGCACGGGTGCTCAAGATTCCACCGGGGGATGCGGACAAGCTGACCAAGCTCATCCCGTCAGGGCCGGCGTACAGCCTTACGATCAGCGAAGCCGTGGTGAAGGTGCCGGAGCTCAAGGAGCTGATGAAGGGGAATCAGCTCTACCAGCGCCTGACCGACCTGGGCTCACGAATCGAAGGCATCAGCCGACACGCCTCGGTGCACGCCGCGGGCGTCGTGATCGCGCCGGGTCCGCTCAGCGACTATGTCCCCGTCTGCACGACACCGACCAAGGGTTCCGGCCAGACCGCCGACGGGGAAGACGCCATCATCACGCAGTACGACATGGTGTCGCTCGAGAAGGTGGGCATGCTCAAGATGGACATGCTCGGCCTCAAGACGTTGACGGTGATTCACGATGCCGTGAACATGATCCATGACCGGCACGGGATTGCGCCGGACATGGACAAGCTCGAGTTCGATGATCCCGACGTGTACGCCCTGCTCCGCCGCGGGCGCACGGCCGGTGTCTTTCAGTTTGAATCGCCGCTGGCGACCGAAACGCTCCGCAACATGAAGTGCGACCGCTTCGATGACCTGGTCGCATCGAACGCGCTGCTCCGGCCGGGTCCGCTCGACACCGGCATGCATCTCGTGTTCATCAAGCGAAAGCTGGGACAGGAGCAGGTCACCTATCCTCATCCGGCGCTCAAGGAAGTGCTGGAGCCGACGTATGGCGTCATCACCTACCAGGAACAGGTGATGCGCATCGCCAACATCATCGCCGGATTTTCCCTGGCCGAAGCCGACGTGCTGCGGAAAGCGGTCGGGAAAAAGGACGCCGAGCTGATCAGGAAAGAGCTGGGCCGCTTTGTCGAGCGGGCCGTGGCGCTCAAGATTGACCGGAAGCTGGCGGATGACCTTGCGGCACAGATCGAGACCTTCGGCCGGTACGGATTTAACAAGTCCCACTCGGTCGCCTATTCGGTTCTCTCCTACCAGACCGCATGGCTCAAGACCCATCACCCGGCCGAATTCATGGCGGCGCTGCTGTCCTCGGAAATCGGCAACACCGACAAGGTGGTGCAGTATATCAACGAAGCCCGCGAGCTGGGGCTCGAGGTTCTGCCGCCCAGCGTGAATGAATCCGGCTTCAAGTTCACCGTCGTGGGAGAAACGCGCATCCGCTTCGGACTCGGCGCTGTGCGGAACGTCGGTTGGGGCGCCATCGAGTCGATTATCCAGGCCCGACACCAGTCGCCATTCCTCAACCTCACCGATTTCGCCGAACGGATCGACCTCCGTCTCTGCAACAAGCGAGTGATCGAATCGCTGGTCGCCGCCGGCGCGCTCGATGGGCTCGGCGGACACCGGGCCCAGATGGTCGCGGCTCTCGATTCCGTGCTGTCCGAGGCGCAGTTACAGCAGCAGGAACGCGAGGCGGGTCAGGCCTCGCTCTTTGGAGAGGCCATGCCGGTCGCGGAATCGCGGGGGCCGGCCATGCCGGATGTTCCCGAATGGTCCGAAGGCGATCGCCTGATCAAGGAAAAAGAGGTCATCGGATTCTTCATTTCCGGCCATCCGCTGGAACGCTATCGCCACGAGGTTGAACTCTTCGGGGCGCGAACGACGGCGACCCTGGGCGAATGGAGCGAGCACCAGGTGACCGTTGCGGCGGTCATTACCATGGTAAAGCGACAGATCTCCAAGAAAACCGGGAAGGAGTATGCCCGGCTCACCGTCGAGGACTTCCATGGGACGGCCGACGCTATTGTTTTTCCCGAGGCCTGGGCCAAGCTTAACCAGGTGATCCGGGATGACCTTCCGGTGCTTCTGACCGGGGGATTCAGCGCCCGGGATCGGGGCGAGGAGCGGGCACCGTTCGTGGTCGAGAATGCCGTTCCGCTCGACAACCTCAAATCATCGGGGGCCATTGGTTTAAGCCTCCGGTGGCGGACGCCGGAGGCCCCCCCCGCATCGCAGGTGCGGGCGGCCGTGGCCCTGTGCGCCAAGCATCCCGGGCCGGTTCCGCTCTATATTGAATGGTCCGACGGCAATGGCGAATCCATGCGGCTCCGCTCCCGACGGCTTCGGGTCGCGGCAGACGATGACCTGGTTCAGGGCCTGCGGGCACTGCTGGACCCGGTTTCCGTGTCTTACGTCAAGGCGGGGTAATTGATGGCCACGGTCTATACGCTGGAATTCGAGAAGCCTCTCCAGGAACTGGAGCGCCAGATCGAAGATCTCAAGCGCATCGGCACTGAGCGCCAGATCGACGTCGATGGCGAACTCAAGAGTCTGCAGAACCGGCTCGAATCGCTGCGCGAAGAGATCTACCGGAACCTGACCCCCATCCAGCGGGTGATGGTGGCTCGCCATCCCCGTCGGCCGTACACGCTCGACTATCTCAGCACGATTTTCACCGATTTTATCGAACTGCACGGCGACCGTCTCTACCGCGACGATCCGGCGATCGTGGGAGGTTGGGCCCGGCTCGACGGAATTTCCGTCATGGTCATCGGCCACCAGAAGGGCCGTGACACCAAGGAAAATCTCAAGCGCAATTTCGGCATGGCCCACCCGGAAGGATACCGGAAGGCGCTGCGATTGATGCACCTCGCTGCCAAGTTCAGCGCTCCGGTCATTACCCTGATCGACACACCCGGAGCCTACCCCGGGCTGGGCGCGGAAGAACGGGGTCAGTCCGAGGCCCTGGCCCGAAGCATTGTGGAGATGGCGGCATTGCCCACCCCGTGTATCGCCGTTGTTATCGGCGAAGGCGGCTCGGGCGGCGCGCTGGCACTGGGTGTTGCCGACCGGGTGCTGATGCTCGAGAACTCGGTGTATTCCGTGATTTCACCGGAAGGCTGCGCCGCGATCCTCTGGAAGGACGCCGCGCAACGGGAACGGGCGGCGGATGCCCTCAAGCTCACCGCCGAGGACCTGATTCGCTACAAGGTGATCGATGAAATCATCCCGGAACCGATCGGTGGCGCGCATCTCGACCCTGACGTCACGGGTGAGTCGGTGCGCGCCGCGCTGATACGCCACGTGCATGAGCTTCGCAAGGTGAAACCGGACAAGCTGGTGCGCCGGCGGGCGGACAAGTTTGCCGGAATGGGAGCGTTTACCGAAGCGTAAAGCGGTTCGGCAGCCGCGCTGCGCACTTCACCTTTGTCGTATTGGCCCGGCGCCACACGCTCTGAGCAAACGTTCCACAACGTATTCAGTATCGCACCTGGCCATCAGTCTCTCTCCGACCTCATCATACATGCAGACGCTGGAAGTTCGGTTCAAAGGCAACCGTAAGTCCTTCTTCACGTGGCCCATTGAAGAGGAGACATTGCGTCTTCAGGAACCGGTCATCGTCGAGGCCGAGCGGGGCTTTGATTTCGGACGGGTGAACGCGACAGGCGACACGGCAGCGAAGAAATGCACGAGCTGCGCCACCGGGTGCGCGACCGGCGAAACTGAGCCGCCCAAAATCCTCTCGGTGATCCGACGGGCCTCGCAGGATGAGATCAAAGTGGCCAACGACCTCCGGAAGTCCGAGGAGGATGTGCGCCGGAAGGTGATCGCCAAGGTGAAGGAGCACAACCTGGAGATGAAGGTGAGCGACGCAGAGTGGCAGTGGGACCGCAACAAGCTCACGCTTTATTTCACCGCCGAGAAGCGGGTCGATTTCCGGGCGCTGGTGCGTGACCTTGCATCGCTCTTCCGGACTCGAATCGAGTTGCGCCAGATCGGGGTCCGAGATGAAGCAGCCCGCCTGACCGGCGTCGGGCGGTGTGGCCGGGAATATTGCTGCTCCACCTGGCTCACCGACCTGTCTCCCGTCAACTTGAGCCTCGCCAAGGACCAGCATCTCTCGCTCAACCCCCAGCAGATCAGCGGCGGATGCGGCCGCCTGCTCTGTTGCCTCAAGTATGAGCACGATTTCTATGTGACATCGCGGCGTCGGTTCCCCAAGGAAGGGAAGATCCTCAAGACTTCACTCGGGACCGAGAAGGTGGTCGCCGTCGATATCTTCCGTGAACGGGTATTTCTCCGCCATGAGGAGCAGGGTCCTCGCATCATCTCACTGGTTCAGTTGAAAGAAGAGCTGGAGATCTCCGGTGAGCCTTTCCTCGCCCCACCAGAGCCGCGTCACCGGCCGGCACCGGAACCGGTGCCGCTGGAACCCGCGCCCGAGGGGACGCCCCCGGCCACCGCTGAGGCCGGTGCGTCGCCGGCTCGACCCAAGCGGCGGCGACGAGGTCGAAGAGGGCGGGGAGGAAACACCGGAAGTAATCCAGCGCCGGAGTCCCCCCCGATCAACTGAGCTAAGCGGCCCGCCGCTCCGTCGGCGACGTCAGCTCTCCGCGGCGGCGGCGAGGCCGAACCCCTCGTCCAGCCACCCGGTGATCCCCCCAATCATCTTCTTGACCGGCCTTCCCAACTGGGCCAGCCGAAGTGCGGCCCGATCCGCACCGTTGCAGTGGGGCCCTGCGCAATACACCACGAACACGACGTCGGCCGAGAAACCGGCCAGCGCCGCCTCGGTAATTTTCCGATGCGGCAGGTTGATCGACCCCGGCACATGGCCCCGGGCAAAGAGTTCGGGTGAACGCACGTCAAGCAGGGCGAAACCAGGATTGTTTCGTTCGAGCAGATGGTGCACGTCGGCGCAATCGGTTTCGACCGAGAGCAGGTGCCGGAAATGCGATTCTGCCGTGGTGGCCGACGCGATACTTTCGGCCACGAGATTCGAGGAAATTGACGGGGCGGCCATCGGAAATGCTCCAGCGGAAGAGGAAGCCCAAAAGTGGCGTGCCGGGCCTCCGCGTTCCATAGGCAAAAATGACCATGTTCGTTAATATCCTGCCATGCGTGATATTGCCAGCCCCCGGGTCGTCGCCGTCCTTTACGACGGGCTTACGCTGTTCGAGTTTGGCATGGCGGTCGAAGTCTTTGGCCTCGCTCGCCCTGAAATGGGTCCGGAATGGTACCAGTTCTCGGCCTGCACCATTGAACAGGGGCCAATCCGCGCGACGGGTGGTATTACCGTCGTGGCCGAGCGCGGACTCCGGAGCCTGTCGGGGGCCGGCACCATTGTCCTGCCTGGCTGGCGCGACCCCGACGAACTTCCCCCGGAGCGCCTGCTCCGCGCGCTCCGAAGCGCCCACGCGCGCGGCGCGCGCATTCTGTCAATCTGCTCGGGCGTATTTATTCTCGCCGCGGCGGGGCTGCTCGACGGAAAACGGGCCACGACGCATTGGCGCTACCTGGATACGCTCCGCGCCATGTACCCGGACATCAGGATCCAGGAAAACGTCCTCTATGTCGATGAAGGCAGTGTGCTGACATCGGCCGGCAGCGCGGCGGGCATCGATCTCTGCCTCCATCTTGTGCGGCGTGACTTCGGTGCCGAGGTAGCCAACCAGGTTGCCCGGCGGCTGGTGATGTCTCCTCATCGGGAGGGAAACCAGGCGCAGTTTGTTCGGGAGGTCGCTCCGACCAGGACAGGCTCAGTCCTCGCCTCCCTGCTCGATTGGGCAATGACTCAACTGGATCGTTCACTGGGCGTCGAGGAAATGGCCCGTCACGCAAGCATGTCCCCTCGGACGCTGGCCCGCCGATTCCTGGAGAGCACCGGGACCACCCCGCATCGCTGGCTGACCAACCAGCGCCTGCTGGCGGCGCAGCGCCGGCTGGAGACAAGCAAAGATTCGATCGAGGAAGTGGCCCAGGCGGTCGGTTTCGAGAATGCCATGACACTGCGCCACCATTTTCGCCAGCGCTACGGGACCACCCCGACGGCGTATCGTCGGCGATTCCGGCTGTCCCCCGCCGATCGCGTTCCGGTGGGACGACCCCACTGATCCCGCTGCGATTCGCCCTCGCCACTGCTATGTTTCCCGCCCGGCGAAATCCCTGAACCAGCAAGCGAGATCCAGCGTGCCCAAGTACTACATCACCACCGCTATCGACTACTCCAACGGGGATCCCCACCTGGGGCATGCCCTCGAGAAGGTGGGGGCCGATTGTATCGCGCGGTATCGCCGGCTCCGGGGCGACCAGGTTCATTTTCTGATGGGCATGGATGAACACAGCCAGTCGGTCATGCAGGCCGCGGAGGCCGCGGGTGTCACGCCCCAGGTCTGGGCGGAGCGGATGGCGGAGCGATTCGCCGAGTTCTGGCGCAATCTCCATTGCAGCAATGATGACTGGATCCGCACGACGGAACCCAGGCATTTTCGCACGGTCAACAGCCTGCTCACCGAGATTCAATCTCGGAGCCCCAATGATCTCTTCGTCTCGGAATACGAAGGGCTCTATTGCACCGGGTGCGAAGAATTCAAGCAGGGCGCGCAGATCGTTGACGGTCACTGTATCGAGCATCCGACGCTTGACCTGGTACTCACCAGGGAACGGAACCACTTCTTCCGATTGAGCGCCTATCGCGACGCCATCTACGAGCTGATTTCCAGTGGAAAGTTCGCGGTCGAGCCGGCCATTCGACGCAATGAAATCCTCCGGCTGCTGGAAAGCGGCCTCCAGGATATTTCGATCTCCCGTCAGCGGCTACCGTGGGGTATTCCCTTCCCCGGCGATGCCGATCAGACCGTGTACGTCTGGTTCGACGCATTGATCAACTACCTCTCGGCGACCGGTTATCCCGAGCCAGGGTATCAGGCGCTCTGGCCGGCCGATCTCCACGTCATCGGCAAGGGCATCACCCGATTTCACTGCGTGATCTGGCCGGCGATGCTCCTCGCCGCCGGGTTGGACCTGCCCCGCGAAGTCTGGGCCCACGGCTACGTGCAGTGGGAAGGCACCAAGATGTCCAAGACGGCGGGAACCGCGGTCGATCTGGCCACGGCGATTGCGAGGCATGGGCCCGATCCGCTTCGATTCTTCCTGCTCCGGGAAGTGGGGTTCACCAACGATGGAGATTTCACGTGGGAGCGATTCGACGAGCGATACAACTCGGACCTGGCCGACGGCCTGGGAAACCTGGCGTCCCGGTCCCTGGCCATGCTGGTGAAGTACCGCGAAGGAAAGGTGCCCCAACCGGTTACTCCGACCCGGCTCGACCTGGCGGGTGATGAGGCCGTCCAGGCATATGCCGCGGCCATGGAAGCCCTGGATTTGCGGGCTGGCATTGATGCCGCCTGGGCCCTGGTGACAGCGGCGAACCAGTACATCGTCCAGACGGCGCCGTGGAATCTGGCAAAAAACGGCGAAATGCAGG
>JBDTRF010000148.1:0-8878 GCA_039931815.1 Gemmatimonadota bacterium | reverse complement strand
CCCAGATACTTCTCGATCACCGTCTCGTCGTGCGCGACGGCCGCATCGATGACTTCGCGACGCGCCTTCTCCGTGGCCTCGTGGAACTCCGCGGGGACCTCGGTGACGGTGAACGTCTTGCCGAGCGACTCGTCGTCGAAGATGTACTGCTTGCGCTCGATGACGTCGATGTGGCCGGTGAACGTCTCGCCGTTGCCGACGGGAAGCTGGATCGGGAACGAGTTGCGCGTGAGGCGGCTCCGGATCATCTCGAGGCAGCGATCGAAGTTCGCGCCGGTGCGGTCCATCTTGTTCGAGAAGATCAAGCGCGGTACGCCGTAGCGGTCGGCCTGGCGCCAGACGGTCTCGGTCTGCGGCTCTACACCGGCGACGGAATCGAGAAGGGTGACGGCGCTATCGAGTACGCGAAGCGACCGTTCCACCTCGACGGTGAAGTCGACGTGTCCCGGGGTATCGATGATGTTGATCCGGTACTCAATGCCATCACGGGTCCAGAAGCACGTGGTCGCGGCGGACGTGATCGTGATGCCGCGCTCCTGCTCCTGCTCCATCCAGTCCATCGTGGCCGCACCCTCGTGCACTTCACCGATCTTGTAGTTCTTGCCGGTGTAGTAGAGGATGCGCTCGGTCGTCGTCGTCTTCCCGGCATCGATGTGAGCCATGATGCCGATGTTGCGATAGCGATCGAGCGGTGTTTCACGAGCCATTGATAGGTTCCATTCAACGAAAAAACGGGGCGACCGTTCCGGCTACCTGCCGGTGGTTTCGCTCCGCGCACGTCCGGGCTTTCGCCCTGCGACGAGGACCCCACAGGAGTCCCACGCGTTGTCTTTTGAAGGATTAGAGGTGGCGCCCTCAGGGCGTCACATGATCCGTTTGTTTCCCTCGATCCGCCCCTCTCCGTTTACGGGAGAGAGGGAGACTGCTACCACCTGTAGTGTGCAAACGCCCGGTTGGCTTCCGCCATCCGATGCGTATCATCCTTCTTCTTGATAGTATTGCCTTCACCCTTGCTGGCGAGAATCAGTTCGGCGGCCAACCGCTCCGACATGGTCTTCTCGGTACGGGCGCGGGCGAAATCGATGATCCACCGCATCGCCAGGGTGCTGCGACGCTCGGGGCGAACTTCCACCGGGACCTGCAATGAGGCGCCACCCACCCGGCGGCTCTTCACTTCCACAGTCGGCTTGGCGTTATTGACCGCCTGTTTGAACACGGCGACACCCGGCTGACTGGTGCGCTCTTCGATCAGGTCCATCGCACTGTAAAAAATGCGCTCGGCCGTGCTCTTCTTGCCTTCGGTCATCAGACTGTTCACGAACTTGGAAACCGTCTGACTGTCGTAGCGCGGATCAGGCGGCACCGGCCGCTTGACCGCACGATTGCGGCGGCTCACTTCTTACCTCCCTTGGCGGCAGCGCCCTTGGCGGCAGCACCACCAGCCTTGGGCCGCTTGGCGCCATACTTGGAACGACCCTGGCGACGATCATTCACGCCGGCCGCGTCGAGGGTTCCGCGAACAATGTGGTACCGAACGCCGGGCAAATCCTTGACTCGACCGCCTCGAATGAGAACGATGGAGTGCTCCTGCAGGTTGTGCCCTTCACCAGGAATGTACGCCGTCACTTCAAAGCCGTTGGTCAACCGCACGCGGGCAACTTTCCGAAGAGCCGAGTTCGGCTTCTTGGGAGTCGTGGTATAGACGCGGGTACACACGCCACGCTTCTGCGGATTCATCTTAAGCGCGGGGGCTTTGTCCTTCACCGGCTTATCCCCACGGCCGTGACGGATCAACTGATTGATAGTCGGCATTCGATCCTGATATACGTTTGGAAACCGAGCCAAAAATTGGCAGACGCCAAACATAGACGGCGGTGAGGCTTAGGTCAAGGCTCGGGACTCGGGGCGCGGCGGGAAAGTGCTGCACCGATTTTGGATCGGGGAGCCGGAGACGGCTCCTGCCGGAACTTGGCTAGGAGGCCACCAGGTACTTCTCATAATAATGAAGCGTCTTGCAAGTCGGCTCGACGCGGTCGACCCCGGCATCTCAAAGTTATGTCGCATATTCACAATACTTTAGACTGGATCGAGAGAGCCAGCCCAGCCTCGGGGAGTGTCGCTCATGAACGCGGGCCCGACCCCGATCCAGAAGGTTGGGGATATCGGGGCTCTGTCGGGCCGGCCTGGACCGAGCCACCCGTCAAACGTTTCCCGCCGGACTTCTCGAGCAGAGACCCGAAGGTTTTGAACCCGCTTCCTTACCCGATCCGGGGGCGCCTATACTATGTCTGTCACTTACACCGGAGCCCGATGTCCGTCACCAACGCACTGCTGGATGAAACCCGCCGGTTGGCCACCGAATACCTGGAAAGTCTGCCCACCCGAAGGGTGGGGGCACCGGCGACCGTCGAGCAGCTGAGAGAGTCGCTGGATCTTCCGCTCACCCCGAACGGGGTTGACCCCCTCGTCGTCATCCGGGACCTGCACCATGCGGCGCTTCCCGGCCTGACCGCGTCGAGCGGACCGCGGTACTTCGGCTTCGTCATCGGAGGAACCCTCCCCGCCGCGGTCGCCGCGGATTGGCTGACCACGGCCTACGATCAGAACGCCGGCATCTACGCGACCTCGCCCCTGGCCTCGGTGGTAGAGGAGGTCGCGGCCAAATGGATTCTTCAGCTGCTGGGATTACCGTCTTCCGCCAGCGTCGGTTTCGTAACCGGCTGCCAGATGGCAAACTTCACCGCCCTCGCCGCCGCCCGGCACGGAGTGCTGCGTCGTGTGGGCTGGGATGTCGAGGCTCGGGGCATTGTCGACGCGCCGAGGATCTCCATCCTGATCGGCGGCGAAGCGCATGTCACCATTCACACCTCGCTCCGCCTGCTCGGGTTCGGCACCGATGCCGCGCGACGGATCGAGACGGACGACCAGGGCCGGATGCGCCCCGATCGTCTGGCCGAAGCCCTGAAGGAACTTCACGGACCGGTCATCGTGTGTGCCCAGGCCGGCGACGTCAACTCCGGCGCCTTTGATGATCTGGCTGCGATCGCCCGGCTCTGTCGACCCGCCGGTGCCTGGATGCATGTCGACGGCGCCTTCGGGCTCTGGGCCCGGGCATCATCCTCCCGACAACAACTGGCGAATGGCGCCGAGCTGGCCGACTCCTGGGCCACCGACGGTCACAAATGGCTCAACGTTCCCTACGACAACGGCATCGTCATCGTCGCCGACCCGCTGGCGCACCGCGGGGCGATGGCGGTCCAGGCACCCTACATCGAGCAGGCTGCGCCTACCGTGAGAGATCCGCTCGAATTCGTACCCGAGTTCTCCCGGCGCGCGCGCGGACTCCCATTGTACGCCGCGCTGCGTTCGCTCGGGAAAAACGGGGTGGCGGATCTGATCGACCGATCCTGCGAACACGCCATGCAGTT
The DNA here is from genome assembly GCA_039931815.1 of Gemmatimonadota bacterium. Taxonomy (GTDB): domain Bacteria; phylum Gemmatimonadota; class Gemmatimonadetes; order Gemmatimonadales; family GWC2-71-9; genus DASYPP01. The sequence continues at coordinate 5,450 of JBDTRF010000148.1, read as the reverse complement.
CGCCGCTCTGCTTGGCCGTGAACCAGGCGTGCAAATCCTCAACGACGTGAGCCTCAACCAGGTACTGGTTCGATTTGAAGGCGCCGACCCTGGGGCATCGGATGCGCTCACCAGGGGAGTGATTCGCCGGGTTCAGCAGGAGGGCACCTGTTGGCTGGGCGGCACGACATGGCAGAAGCGGGCCGCGATGCGAATCTCGGTATCGGGATGGATGACCGGCAAGGAGGACGTTCGACAATCGGCCGAGGCCATCCTGCGCTGCCTGCGGAGCGAGCGGGGCACGACCTGATTGGGTCGCTGGTTTCACTTCAGTGATTCATAACGCGATGATTGCTTTCACGATCTCCCGTTTTTCTACCGCTTCCAATGCCGCGCCCGCCCGATCGAGCGAGAATTGTCGTGCCGCCAGGTCCTTCCAGGGAACCCGGTCCCCAAACCGCGCCGCAATTCCCACTGCTCGATGAAAGTGCGAATAGTCCGACCCCCAGCATCCGCGAACCGTGACGTGCTTGCGGTTGATCTGACGATGGGGGTTAACAGGAGTATCACCATGATCGGTATACTGACCAACAACGATAACCCGCCCGCCATCGCGAACCAGGTCGAGGCCCTGCCCCACTGCCTCGGGCGCACCTGAGGCTTCGATCACGATGTCCGCTCCGCGTCCGCCGGTCAAATGGCGTACGTGTTCCATCCGATCGCCATGCGGCAGGTCGAGACCAAGCGTGGTCGTCGCTCCCATCTTCCGGCTGAACGCGAGGCGATCGGCCGGTGCGCCGACCATCACCACCTGGTCAGCACCCGAAAGCATAGCCAGTGCACACGCCGATTGTCCGACGGGGCCGGCGCCGAGAATCACGACTGAGCTCCCAAGACGAATCTCGGCCAGGTCGATCGCGTGGAGAGCGGTCACCAGTCCGCACCCGCCCCCGATAAATGTCTCCGGCGAGAGTTCGCGCGGGATTCTCACCATCCTGACGCCGGGTTTCATCCAGATCGCCTCGGACCACCCGCCGAGCAGGCCGTCGGCCGCCGAGTAAGTGATTCCGTACACCTTGCGATGGGGGCAGCGAGTGGACTGCTTTGCGACCAGGCAGTACCAGCACTGATGACAGGTCTCGTGGACGTCGAGAAAGGTGACGGTGTCGCCTTCCTGAAACTCGACACCTTCGATATCAACCACCCGGCCGCGCTTCTCCACGATCTCACCAATGGAGACGTGTCCGGGAATTATTGGATAGGGCACGCCGGCCAGGCGTCCGTGGTAAAGGTGGACATCGGTTCCACACACTTCGGAAAATCGAGTGCGGAGCAGCGCCGCGCCTGGCTCGAGATCCGGCCCGGGCCGTTCCTGCATCTCGAGTGGCTGCCCGGGTCCCGTCATGACCATGGTCCGATAGGTTGCCATCGCCAGGCACACTCCTTTAGATGATCTCGAGAAGATGGGGGAAATATCGGAAACTGCTCAACAGATTTTGTTTCTGCAATCAACCTCTGAATTCCCCGGGATGTCAATGCAGCTTCGTCGTCGGTTTAGCTCCAGCACTCGCTCGCGCTGTCGCCCTTTCGCGACGGCTGTTGATCAGTCGAAGGTTTCACGGCGGTCCCGTACCACGGCCTTGACGGTCCTCAGACTGATTCTCCTCATTGCCATGGAGTGACGTCGCCCCGACGTGTGTTTACGCCTGGCTTTCTTCTACTTTGTTCGACTTTCAGCTATTTTCTCCGGATGGATCCTCTCGCCGGTAAACCAGCCCCCGCCGCACTCCTGATCGATCCTTCGAAGCTCGAGTCGGACTACTACCGGCTCACGCCGGACCTGGACGACCCGACGCAACTCGTCAGCTTCGGTACCAGCGGCCATCGTGGCGCTCCCTCCTCCGGCACGTTTACCGAAACCCACATCCTGGCGATCAGCCAGGCCATCTGCGAGTACCGGCGCACCGCCGGAATCGAGGGACCGCTCTTTCTCGGCAAGGATACTCATGCCGCCTCGGGCCCCGCCGAACGGAGCGCAATCGAAGTGCTCGCCGCCAATGGCGTCCAGGTGATCATGCAACGCGACAATGGTTTCGTCGCGACACCTGTGATATCGCGGTCCATTCTTCGATGGAACCAGGACACGACGCGCACCCGCGCGGATGGCATCGTTATCACCCCGTCCCACAATCCACCCGCCGACGGCGGCTTCAAGTACAATCCACCCAATGGCGGCCCGGCCGACACCGATATCACGAACCAGATCCAGGATCGCGCCAATGCAATCATGCGGGGCTCGAACCGGGAAGTAAGACGTCTCGCTGTCGACACCGCGATGAAGGCCAGTTCAACCACGCACCTGGACCTGAACAAGCCGTACATCGAGGACCTCGCGGAGGCGATTCATTTCGCGGCCATCCGTTCCTCCGGCATCCGGATCGGGGTGGATCCACTGGGCGGCTCGTCCCTGCCCTGCTGGGAACCGATCGCTGCCCGATACAGCCTCGATCTGACGGTGGTCAACCAGCAGATCGATCCCACCTTTCGCTTCATGACCGTCGATCACGACGGCAAGATTCGCATGGACTGTTCGAGCCCCTGGGCGATGGCGAGCCTGGTGGGACTCAAGGACCAGTTCGACGTGGCCTTCGCCAATGACCCCGATGCCGATCGGCATGGCATCGTCACGCCATCGGCCGGACTGATGAACCCCAATCATTTTCTCGCGGTGGCCATCCAGTACCTGCTGACTCACCGGCCGCGGTGGAATAGCCGAAGCCGCATCGGTAAGACCCTGGTTTCCAGCGCCATCATCGACCGAGTCGTGGGTGAACTCGGGCGCGACCTTTTTGAGGTACCGGTAGGATTCAAGTGGTTCGCGCCAGGGTTGTTCGATGGAACCTGCTGCTTCGGAGGTGAAGAGAGCGCGGGAGCCAGCTTTCTCAAGCAGGATGGATCGGTTTGGACCACCGACAAGGACGGACTGCTCCTCGGCCTCCTGGCCGCGGAGATAACAGCAACGACGGGCAAAGATCCGGGGGTCCACTACGCCGAGATGACAGCGAGGCTGGGCGCGCCGGTTTATACCCGGATCGACACGCCTTGCTCGCCTCAAGAAAAGGCGGGCTTCAAGCGATTGACGGCGGAGAGAGTCATCGCAACGAGTTTGGCTGGGGATCCGATCATGGCGAAGCTCACGCGCGCGCCGGGGAATGATGCGCCGATCGGTGGACTCAAGGTGACGACCGCCAACGGGTGGTTCGCCGCCCGACCATCGGGCACCGAGAACATTTATAAGATCTATGCCGAAAGCTTCAGGAATCAGGCGCACCTCGATCAGCTGGTGGAGGAGGCCCGCAGTATCGTAACCGACGCGGTTCGATAATCCCGACCGGAACCCACCTCGCTGTCACTCCCCCACGCGGAAACGCGAAAGTCCGCGGAACGTAACGTGGAGACAATAGACGATAGACCACGTCTCACGATGACATGGTGTTTGTTAGCTGAATAATGAATGCGTCCGCGGCTTCCGCAGAATCTCCGCGCTTCCGCGTAGGTCAGTTTCATTGCAGAGCCTTTGCACTGATGCTTCGTGCTCGTCCCGTTTCAATCCCCTGGCTCAATTCACTTTTGAAACGTGAAGCGAACGGTGCAACATTTTCCGCCGTCGGCTCGTCGTGCTCCCAGGCAGCAGCTCCCCATCCTTCGGAGTCCCGATGCGACGATTCATCCTGGCCGGGGCGATAAGCCTCGCTTTCGGACTCTATGCGCCCAGGGCATCGCTCCAGGCTCAGACGACGCTGACCACCCCTCCATCAACGGCCCGGTCTGACCACGCCCAGGCTCCACGGTTCCAGGCTTCGCACCTCGAGGGAGAAATCCATCTCGATGGTGATTTGACCGAGCCGGCCTGGGCGACCGCAGCGCCCGGCTCACTCGACACGCAGCGAGATCCGGAGGAAGGGAAGCCCTCGACCGAGCGAACGGAGATTCGCTTCGTGGTGGGACAGAGCGCGCTCTATATCGGCGCCAGAATGTTTGACCGGGAAGCAAGCCGGATCGTCTCCCGCCTGGGCCGCCGCGATGAGCAACCCTCGAGCGATCGCCTCACCTTTCGGCTCGACGCGAGACATGACCACCTGACGGCGTTTGTATTCGATGTATATCCGGCCGGCAACAAGGGCGATGCGTCCGCGGGTTCGGATGAGAATGAAGACTCCAGCTGGGATCCCGTCTGGGACCTCGCCACCCGGGTCGATTCCCTTGGCTGGACCGCCGAAATCAGGATCCCTCTTTCACAGCTTCGCTACGATCGATCGGCCGACGAATGGGGAATCCAGGTTGTCCGCTTCATTCAACGGAAGCAGGAGGAAGATGTGTTTTCCTTCGTCCCCTCGAGTGAGAACGGTGGCGTCAATCGATATGGCCATCTGGCGGGGATGAGCAACCTTCCGGTGGCGCGACGAATCGAGGTGACGCCGTACCTGTCGGCACGGGCGGAATACGCGCCCAACGCGGCCGGCAATCCCTTCCGCGATGGCAGCGATCTCTTCAAGTCCGGCGGCGCCGACTTGAGGCTTGGATTGACCAGCGATCTCACTCTCGATGCGACCATCAACCCGGACTTCGGCCAGGTCGAGGTCGATCCCGCCGTGGTGAATCTGAGCGCCTTTGAAACGGTGTTCGATGAGAAACGGCCCTTCTTTGTCGAAGGTTCCGATCTGTTCCGGTTCGGCCAGATTCGCACGTTCAACAGTTTCGGCACACCCGACGTCTTTTTCTCCCGCCGGATCGGCCGGGTGCCGCAAGGGTTCGTCACCGATCCAAACGCGATGTTCACTGAGGTCCCCGCGAACACGACTATTGCCGGGGCCGCCAAAGTCACGGGAAAAACCGGTGGCGGCTGGTCCATTGCCATGCTCGATGCGGTCACCACCAAGGAAGAAGGCGAGTTCGCGACCGGCCCCGGAAGTCCCATTCTTCGCCAGATGGTCGAGCCGCGCACGAACTACTTCGTGGGTCGAGTGCGCCGGGAGGTCAACCAGGGCAATACCGCGTTCGGCATGGTGGCGACCGCGGTCAATCGCTCTCTGGAAGATTCGGTGCTCACGACCAACCTGCGCTCGAACGCATACCTCGGCGGAGTCGACTTCAACCACTCGTGGGCACGGCGCAGCTGGGCCCTGGACGCATCCTTCACCAGCAGTGTGATCCAGGGGAGCGAGTCGGCTATCGGGCGGGCCCAGCGTTCGAGTGCGCGGTACTACCAGCGCCCCGATAAGGACAACGACAGGTTCGATTCCACGCGGACCACTCTCTCCGGCTACGCATTTCAATCCGCGCTCTCCAAGCTCTCCGGCCGGCACTGGGGGGGCAATATTGCCTATCAGGAAAAGAGCCCCGGGTACGAAACCAATGATATCGGCTTTACCGGGACCGTGGGCCGCCGCGGCGTCTCCACGGACCTCCAC
>JBDTRF010000147.1:0-8943 GCA_039931815.1 Gemmatimonadota bacterium | reverse complement strand
CTCCTGTTGTGATCCGGCTCATTTCGCGGTTTCATCGGTTTCATGAGATTGGTGCAGGTTCCGCATCCGCTCCCGCTGGTGCGAACGCCCTGGACTAATGACCACGAGAACTGGATCCTCAATGAACGAGTCATCGTCGGCATCAGGCAACCCCAGGACCGCCCGTCTTCGCCGTGACTATGCCCGGCTGTACCCCGGGCTCAGCCTGCAAACATGGTATCCGATCGTGCGCCCCCTGGACCAGGCTGGGTTCTTCATCCGGTATCGGGGACGGGAGCGCTACATCTGGCACTCTCACTGTGAAGTCGGCATGGGAGAGAATGTTTAACTGGGCAGAAGGTGATGCCCCGGTGCTCAGCGTGCCGGCTCCCTTAAGGAGACTGGAACCCGTGAGGATGTACGAGTTCCGCTGGAAGGGCCGAATTCTCCGGGCAGATCTTACCGTTACGGACGGCCCCTTCGGGAGCGGCGAAGATCGTCCGCCACACTGGATCATTCTGGATAATCGGGATGGACATCGCTGGTCGCTATCGGGGGTCGGATCTCCCCGGGACAGCCTGGATACCGTGCGGCAGAGCTTTCAGGAACACCTCAGTATGAATCTCGCTTCGACCACCGCCGACCTGGCCTAGCCCTGCCCAGGATAGTCGCGAGGACCAGGCACCCTCAGCTTTGTCGCCCGGCGATACACGCGTTATTCCACGCATCCCCATAGCGCGCCCGGAGCCACTTCGCCTCGAGCCCGAGGAAGCCACGGGTCGCCTCCTCCTGTCGCAGTGACGCGTCAGCCGGCTTTCCGTCGAGGGTAAACCCGATCGCGGCGACCGCCGCGCATTCGGCCGCCACCAGGGCAGAGCCACATCGCCGGGCGATGCTGCGGGAGATTTCAGCCTCTACCACCGCCTCCTGCACTTTCCCTCGCCTGAGATGCAGTAACGCCAGCAGTCGGCCGACTTCCGCGGCGGTAGTCTGATCGCTGGCTTCTCCAATGAGGCCCTGGGCTTCCGCCAATGACTGCGCGGCGCCTTCCAGGTCGCCCCGCTCCAGCCGATTTTCCGCCTGCCCCGAGAGGCAAAGGGCGATCAATGAGGCGTCGCCAACCGCTTCTGCGTTCTTGAGCGCCAACCGAGCCACGCTCTCTCCCGCTTCGTGCATCTCCAGCTTTCGAAACACCAGGTTGATGTTGTGGTAGGTCTGGGCGACACCGCGCCGGTCTTCGAGCGCATGATACTCCCGAAGGGCTTCATAGTAGAGTCGAAGCGCCCCGTCCGATTCACCGCGAAGGTCGAGAATCGACGCCAGGTTCGTGAGTGCATGCGCGGCGATGATTCGGTCCTCGACGAATTGTCGCTCGGCCAGGATGGCGCGAAACCGTGATTCCGCTGCCTTGACGTCGCCCTGCTCCAGCGCGAGCGCGCCGAGGAGATTGATCAGTCGAATGTACTCCTTACTTCTCCGGTCACCGGTGAACGCCGCCTCAGCACCGCTGGCCAGCGTCATCGCCGCAGGATACCGACCGAGCCGGGCCGCCGCTGTGGCTGCCCAGTACTGGCACAACGAATCTCCTCGACAGGACGCACCCAGCTCGAAGAAGTGCTCCAGCGCCTCTTCGTACCGGTTGCCGACCACCAGTTCCGCGATGGCGGCTGCCTCACCGGAGGGTGAACAGGACGGGGAGACCAGCTTGGGGGAACTCAAAATCCCGGAGTCCCGGCTGGGCCGGCCCCGCGTGTGAGGCCCACGTCGAAGGTGACGACCGCTTCGTGGAAGGCCGCGAACACGTCAGGGTGCCACCAGTGGCGGGAACGGGCGATTTCTTTCAAGGCCACGTCGTGTGACATCCCGGCCCGGTAACTCCGGTCGGTTGTCAGCGCGTCATAGACGTCTACGATGCAGACGATCTGGGCGGTCAATGGAATTTCATCGCCCTTGAGTCCATCCGGGTATCCCGTGCCATCGTACTTTTCATGGTGGGAGCGAATAATCGGCTTGATATCCCAGGGGAATTCGATGGCAGCCAGCATCTCCAGCCCGTACACAGGATGCTGCTGCATGATGGCGTATTCTTCATTGGTCAAGCGGCTGGGCTTGTTCAGAATTTCGAGCGGAATGCGGACTTTGCCCAGGTCGTGGAGGTATGCACCGAGCCGGAGGGTCGCCTGGACATCATCATCCAGTCCAAGGGCCTGCGCTACCGCCACGGCATGATCGGCGACGCGTTCACAGTGACCATAGGTGTAGGTGTCGGCCGATTCAATCGAACGTCCCCAGTCCCGGATAATCGCCCGGAAGGTGGACTCCAGCGAAACGACTTTGGCCGCGATGTCTCCCAGGTCAAGGCTGGCCTCCAGCCGCTCGAAGATCCGGTGAGCGCGGTTAAGATGGGTGAGCGCGTCGCGGCTTCGACCGGTGAGCTGGTACGTCAGGGCGAGCTCGCGCGAAGCCTCGGCTTCTTCCAGGGGTGATCCCGTCTCGAGGGCCAGCGCCATCGCAGACTGCAACCGGGACTCCGCCAGGGTGAGCGATCCGGTTTCTCGATAGATCATACCCAGGAAACGGTACGCTGCCGCCTTGCCATCAATGGCGCCAAGCTGATCGAAGATCTGCAGGGCCGCCTGGGCGCTTTCCCGGGCTTCTTCAAATCGCTGGCGTGCGATCAGTACCTCGGTCTGATTGAGCAGGCAAAGCCCCCGCAGCTGGACGTCTCCAATCTGCTCGGCGATCTCCATGCTTTTCTGGAAATACGTCGTGGCAGAGTCCAGGAGGGATTGATCGGCGCTGATCATACCGAGGTTGTGATACGCGATCGCGCAGCCGCGTTCATCACCGGACGCACGAAAGGCTTCGAGTGAGCGTTCGTAGTGCTCCAGCGCCATGGGCAGGCTACCCTGGATGTTCGCGAGGATACCAAGGTTCTGTTCGATCCGTCCCCGGACATGGGGATCGCTGGCGCCCAGCCGGAGTGCCTCCATGAAATGACAGCGAGCGGAATCGAAGGCCCCCGCCTCCAGCTCGAACGCGGCAATCGCGTTGAGGGCTTCGGCGGCGTGAATCGGAAGGCGAGCCTTTGAAGCAACCTCACGACTCAACCGGCACAGCATCCTCGCCGTTTCCGGTTCGTGACGTTGATGGCGTATCACCCCGAGACGGCGCAGCGCTTCCGACTGGATCGCGGGGCTCGTATCCTCCCGCACGACCAGCAGGGCCGAGGAGTAATCCCGAATCGCTTCGTCGACCCGACCGGCGCGTTCGTGCTCCCGGGCCATGGCCACATAATCCTCGGTCCGTTCAGGAGCAGATGACGGACTGAGCGAGATGTGATCGGTCTTGTTCAGCATCACTAGTACGCCACCGCGTACTTGGAAAAGTGGGCGATGGAGCCGACGACACTCCCCTTGATCTTCTTGTCAATCGAAAGGAGGAACTGGATCAGATTGTTGCTGTCATCGATGTACGCCAGCCGATAGGTGAACTCCTTGGGGAGCAGGCAGTGCTGATAGCTGAGTTCGAGCTCTGCGGAAGTCCCAAACTGGAGCCCATGAGGCGAGAGCTCGACCTGGACAAAATTCGAGGGCGGCGCCTCGGCCGTAATGACCGTGGGCTGCGGAAGGGCGTTCGCCGGGATGGTGAGACGATGGGGGCCGAAGAGGATGGTTCCGCCCGCCGGACCGATGATCTGCGCCTGCCCGGCATAGGGCAGAGGGGCGCAGGTCGGAAACGTGATGTTCCCGGCCTTGAGCTTCGGATTATTTCGCAGGAACAGATTCCACTGCGATTTGAGTGAGTCATACCGGATCGCGCTGGTCCCGGCGACGAGGCGAATCCGGGTCTGTTCGCGCTGCAGCTGGAGCGCAAGCGCGGGACTGATCACGCTCGCCGAGGATGGGTTCGGAATTGAGTAACCGACCGCCCCATCCGGCGCCACGGTCGGGCTGGTCCCGTCCCCGGTGCACGACGTTCCCAGGAATAGCAGTACGGCCAGCCCGCTGCGGCCGAGGTGCGTGAGTTTCATCGGTGTTACCGGTTCGAGAGTCAACAACCGCACAGCTGGGGGGAGGGCGGCACAGGATGAGTTAAGCAACGGGCGTACCAAACCGTTACAATTCCGTGGGTAGTTTATGAAGCCAGTTTCAGGTCACTCCGACAGGTGTATACGCCGTGAGAGTTTGGGGTACTGTCGGTGAGGAATGTTCGACACAGGAGCGTGTCGAATGCAATTGCCGGCATCCGAAAACACGCCCATACTTGACTAAAGATTGGTCATTGACAACCAGTACCGCCGGCTCTTGCAGTCAAATAGCCTCATTGGCGCCACACCGGGACCCTCACCGTCAGATCATCCTCGGCCCGGCCGTAGATTCAAGTCGGTTTCCAGCGAGTCCTGCTCCGTCTCAACCCCGATCTCCTATGCGTCTCTTCGCCATCTCTGGTCTCCTCATGGTCCCGCTTACCCTGGTTTCGGCTCAACAACGGGCCCGGGAAATCGGCGTTAAGCCGGGCATATTTCCACCCGGTTCGCTGAACGCCATTACCGATGTTCAGGGCGTCCGGGTGGGGCAGACGACGATAGTCTCGGGGACAACGGTTCGCACCGGAATTACGGCAATTCTGCCTCACGGCGAGAACCCGTTTCTCCTCCGGGTTCCTGCGGCGATCGTCGTCGGCAACGGATTTGGAAAGCTGCTGGGCTCTACCCAGGTGAATGAGCTGGGAGAGCTGGAATCCCCCATTCTGCTCACCTGTACCCTGTGCGTCTGGCGGGTGGCCGATGCCGCGGTGGATTGGATGCTTCGGCAGCCGGGTATGGGAGAGGTGCGTTCGCTGAACCCCGTCGTGGCAGAAACCAATGACGGCTATCTCAATGACATCCGATCGCGCCCGGTAACCGCGGCGCAGGTAGAGGCCGCCATCACCAGTGCGGCCTCGGGGCCTGTGGCGGAGGGATCGGTCGGAGCCGGCACAGGAACCATGGCGTTTGGATGGAAGGGCGGGATCGGAACGTCATCCCGGCTCCTGCCGAAGAGCCTGGGAGGATGGACAGTCGGGGTCCTGGTTCAGACCAATTTCGGTGGAGTCCTCCAGGTGCTCGGTGTTCCGATCGGGCGCGAGCTGGGCCGCTACGCATTCAAGGAAGAGATCGAGGGAGATCGGGGCGATGGCTCGGTGATCATCGTGGTGGCGACCGATGCGCCGATTCTCGATCGGAACCTCCGGCGGCTTGCATCGCGGGCGCTCATGGGTCTCGCGCGAACCGGATCCTCGGCGTCGAACGGGTCGGGAGATTACGTGATTGCGTTCTCTAATGCCGCATCAATGCGCCGTCCAGTGAAATCGCGTCGGCCGGAAGGCCCTGAACTGGAAAACGAGGAGATGTCGGCGTTGTTTGAAGCCGTGGTCGAGGCGACGGAAGAGGCGATCTACAATTCGCTCTTCATGGCCACGACTGTGGAAGGGAATGGGAAACGCTCAGAGGCGATTCCGCTGGACCGGGTGAAGGCGATTCTTGCCAGGTATGACGCGCAGGGCAGGTAAATCCGAGCTTTCCATCTGACCAGGTCTGGCTTCGGTGCGATTTGACGGGTAAGATCGAAAACACGAAAACAGCACAATCACCGGGGAGAAGATCGTCGCAGGACTGGTCGATTATCGGTGCTGTCGTCGAGTGTTCGCGGTTCGCAGTTTTGCGTCCCGGCGTGAAAGCGTGTCGAAGCCGGAGCCGGGCAATGGTCCTATTGTCCAGGCTCGATCCGGTAGATCCGCCCCGAGGCCATGACGACATAAATTTCTCCCGCCGCATCTTCACCAAACGATACCACGTTGTCGTTGATCAGCGGCGAGGCCAGTGCCGCAAACTCCTCTTTCGCCGTGGTGCCTGTGAGGCGAAAGCTTCGAACCCATCCACCGCAGTAGTCTCCATAGAAATAGGTGCCTTGGAGCGCCGGCATCCGCTTTCCCCGATAGACAAACCCGCCGGTGAGTGAGCACGATGAACCGTGCTGGTAGACAAAAACAGGGTTGGTAAGTCCCGTGCGATTGCAGCCGGTGGATGGCCGATAACACCTGCCGCCCTCGGTCACCGGCCAGCCGAAGTTATCGCCACCCCCTCCCGCGAGGTCGATCTCTTCCTCGGTGTGTTCGCCCACATCTCCGATGTAAAGTTCGCCGGTCTTGCCATCGAAACTGAAACGCCAGGGATTGCGGAGGCCCAGGGACCAGATCTCGGGGCGCCAGCCCGCACGCCCCACAAAGGGATTATCCGTGGGGACGGAGTAGGGTGACGCGTGATCCACATCGATCCGAAGGATCTTTCCAAAGAGCGAGCTGCTGTCCTGGGCCGGACTTGAGGGGAGCGCATTGCTCTGATCCCCCGTCACGCTGTCGCCCAGCCCCAGGTACAGATAGTGATCGGGGCCAAACACGGCCAGGCCACCATACAGGACATTGGTCGGGTCTTCGGCCTGTTGCAGGACGATCCGCTCGGTGGCCGGGGAGGCGTGGTCCAGGTCCGGGTTGGCCGTGAATTCTGAAAGCGTGGCCGTCCCGCTCAGGTTGGCGTAATAGACGAAGAATCGCCGATTCGTGGCAAACTGGGGATGAAAGGCGATGCTGTACACGCCATACTCTCCCGTCGCGGGGCTGGTACGGCTGGTCAGATTGAGAAAGGCGGAATCCTGGCGGACACCGTTCTTGCGAAGCAGGATCCGCCCGCCCCGCTCAACCACCAGGAGGCGTGAGGTATCTCCCGGCGGAGCCGTCACAAACACCGAGAAATCAAAACCGCTATCCACCGGGGCCATCGTCAGCGTCAGTGGTCCTGGCGGGCCGCTGGAATCGGACGAGCAGGCAGACGCGGCTATCACCGAAAGCGCCAGGAGGGAGAGGGCGGGGAAGGGAAAGGTCATGATTGCAATGTAAACCAGGCTAGTTGGGCAGGAGTACGGTCCGTTGGCTGGCCTGGTGATCCCGGCATACAGTCCATCACCGGCCCGCTTATATTCTCGGACGCTCGATCATGGAAATCCTCAAGCCAGGGCTCGAATTCGCACATGGATGACGCACTGTATTTTACCGAGCATCACCACCAGGTTCGTGAAATGGTTCGCGAGTTTGCGCGACAGGAAATCGCGCCGGTGGCACGCGAGCTGGATCGGACATCGGAGTTTCCCTGGGAAAACATCAAGAAAATGGGCGATCTCGGCCTGCTCGGCGTACCCTGGAGCGAGGAGCTTGGGGGGGCGGGCATGGATCAGCTCTCCTACTACATCACGCTCCATGAGCTGGCCAAGGTTGATGCCAGTCACGCCCTCACCGTCAGCGCCCATACCAACCTGGGCACCTCACCGATCGTCGAGTTCGGTACGCCGGAGCAGCGGAAGCGCTACGTGCCTCTCCTTGCGTCCGGTCGCGTGATGGGTGGCTTCGGGCTTACCGAGCCGGGGGCCGGCAGCGATGCGGGAGGCACCGCGACGGTCGCCGTTGAAAAGAGCGATCACTTCGTGTTGAACGGATCCAAGGTTTTTATCACCCATGCCGGGGTGGGTGAAATCTTCTCCGCCACGGCGCGGACCGAGCCCGGCCCCGGCAACAAGGGTATTACGAGCTTCATCGTCACCAAGGACACGGTGGATATCGCCCGCTGTACCAGGGTGGGAACGGGACACGTGGCCGACCTGGCCAAGACGCCGGGTGTCCGGGCGGGCAAGAAGGAAGACAAGATGGGTTGGCGCGCGAGCGACACGCGGGAGCTCATCTTTGAGGACGCCATTGTCCCCAAGGAAAACCTGCTGGGGGAACGGGGAAAGGGCTTTGTCAATTTCCTCAAGACCCTGGACGGCGGGAGAATCGGGATCGCCGCGCTTTCCCTCGGCATCGCCGAAGGCGCGTACGAGGAAGCGTTGAATTACGCGGGGATTCGCAAACAGTTTGGCCGGGCCATAGGTTCGTTTCAGGGCATCAGCTTTCAGCTGGCCGATATGGCGATGGAAATCGAGGCGGGAACCCATCTGCTCTACCACGCCGCGTGGCTTAAGCAGAATGGGAAGCCGTTCAAGAAGGAGGCGGCCATGGCCAAGCTTTTCTGCTCTGAACTGGCCATGCGCGCCACTACCAAGGCGGTCCAGATCTTCGGCGGTTACGGATACACGACGGACTACCCGGTCGAGCGGATGATGCGGGACGCCAAGGTCTGCGAAATCGGTGAAGGAACGAGCGAGATCCAGCGTATTGTGATCGCCCGGGAAATTCTGGGTGACCTGGCGAGCACATAGGGGAGGTCGGGTCAAAGATCCGGACCGGTACATCTAGCGGCCGGGGAGGGTGCGGTCCTGGGCGACCGGTAAAGGATGGCCATGCCCACCGGCAACCAGGTTGGTAGCTTTGGCCCCGCGGCCCGGCTTAAGGGACTGTCTGTAAACCGCTCTTTACCATATCTTTACGGCATGAGTCCCAGAAGAGCCGTTCCCACTTTCACCGGCCCGCATTGCGGGACACGGCGGTCCACGCCGTGATACGGCGCTCTTCGCCCCATTTGTGGTTTGGCCCGGGATCCTCCGCCAAGCCGATTTTTCTCCTTTCCACTTTTTCCGCTCCAGGCAGCCGAACCCGCACCGCACTTCATGGTGAGGGATCTCGGATGCGCACGCTGGTCCGGGCGATGGTGGAATGGCTTGTGTTGCCCCTGGTGTTCGGCATCGAACGAGCTGCCCGAATGCTGGTTTCCAGGGTGATTTTGGCGCCAGCAATGGACGGCGCCACAGAGCTGGATTTGAAGCAATGCGGATCGCCGACCCCGGCGAAGCCGCGAGGATGGAGTAGAACCCCCCTGCCGCGGGCGAGGAGCCTTTGGCGGCAGGGGCAACGCCTGGTTGCAGGACTATCGTATCGGACGCGGCGGTTTCGCCATTCCCTGCGTTCCGCAATTGCGCTGGTGTCAGTCTCGCGGGT
>JBDTRF010000146.1:0-8952 GCA_039931815.1 Gemmatimonadota bacterium | reverse complement strand
CAACCGGAACCAACTCGATCGCATCATTGTGAGCGTCACCGACTCGAGACTGGTTCCGTCCACTGCGGAGGTCCTGCAGCGCATGCTTGCCCGGCGGCACAATACCGTGGTGGATTTCGAAATCACCATCCCGGAGCTCCTTCTCAAACAGGAGCGGCGCACCAAGACCATTTTCAATGTCGTACTGGGGGCCATTGCGTCGATTTCGCTGGTCGTCGGTGGTATCGGAATCATGAATATCATGCTTGCATCCGTGCTCGAGCGCATTCGCGAAATTGGTGTGCGCCGGGCCATGGGGGCGACCCAGAAGGACATCCTGTTCCAGTTTCTGAGCGAGGCGATGCTGATCAGCGTTGCCGGCGGTGTTGCCGGCATCCTGGTGGGCACGGGGTTGAGTGCCGGCATTCAGAAGTTTGCCGGGATCGCGACCATCGTCTCTTTTCTTTCGGTTATCGTGGCCTTTGGGGTGTCGATTACGGTCGGCATCGCCTTCGGCATCATGCCCGCCTACCGGGCGGCCCGGCAGGACCCGGTCGTCTGCCTTCGATACGAATGAGATCCATGCCCCGATACCGTCGTGTGTGCTCCGCCGTCCTGATGCTCGTGGTCGGTCTCGTCGGGTCATCCCTGGCGGCCCAGGACCCGATGACGCTGGCTCAGGCTATCGCGCGGGCCCAGCAGAATGGACACCAGGCGGCGGCGGCGCGGGACGCGCTCGAAGCAGCGCGTCACCGGAACAACGCTTTCAACGGAAGTCTCCTGCCCCAATTGTCTCTTCGGGGAACGCTGCCCCAGTACAACCGTTCGATCGTCCCGGTCCTTCAACCCGATGGCAGCACGGTATTCCGGTCGCAGCAGCAGACCAGCACCGACTTGAGCATGACGCTTTCGCAGCAGCTGCCCTACACCGGAGGGAGTTTTTTCATCTCCTCCTCCCTGGCCCGCCTGGCCGTCAGCGGCGACCGGACGTTCGAAACCTGGTCGTCGACGCCGGTGACCGTGGGGCTCAGGCAGGACATCTTCCGTCCTAACATGGCCAAGTGGGATCAGCGTACTCAGCACGCGGAGATTCAGTTTGAAGAGCGGGTATTCGCGGAATCGATGGAAGAAATCGCGATCCAGACGACGCAAGCATTCTTCGATCTCTACTCGGCTCGCGTCGGGCTCGAGAATGCCATCAAGAATGCGGCGGTGAATGACACGTTGTACACCTTGAACAAGGGTCGTTTCGAAATCGGCCGGATTGGAGAGAACGATCTGCTGCAGAGCGAACTGGCCTTGCTTCGTGCGCGAACGTCGGTCCAGGATGCGCAGCTGGAGTTCGATCGCGCCGCGGCGGCTCTTCGGCTTAATCTCAATCTTCCGCCAGGGACCGCGCTTGAAATCGTGGTTCCCCGCGAGGTGCCCGAGATCAACCCCGACACGGCGCAGGCAGTCGCCGCGGCCCTGCGGAATCGATCGACGGTGAGCCAGGTGGCGCTCAACGATGTGCAGGCTCGGCGCTCGGTGAGCCAGGCGCAGCTCAATCGGGGAATCGGCGCAACCGTGCAGGCGAGTTTCGGGTACAACGCCACTGCCGCGGAAGCGCACCTGGCGTATCAGAACCTGCTCGATTCGCGGCAGTTTGCGCTCAGCCTGGAATTGCCGCTCTGGCAATGGGGCGCCAATTCAGAAGGGGTAGCGGCGGCGAAAGCAGACCAGGAGCGCACGGCCAGTCTTTCGCAGGCTACGCTCGAACAGGTAGCGCATGATGCGCATTTCGCCGCGCTCGAACTCGCCCAGGCCTATCGGAACGTGGCCCTGAGTGCCAAGGTGGATACGGTGGCGGGGCGGCGTTTTGACGTAGCCTACAATCGATATGTTATTGGCCGGATCACGATCGACAATCTGTACATCGCCCAGTCGGAAAAGGACCAGGCGGTCGGCCAGTTCGTGCAGGCGCTCAGGGGATACTGGCTGGCATACTACCGGCTGCGGCTGGCGACGGCCTACGATTTCGAGGCGGGGAAACCGATCGGAGTGCCGGGATCCAGCTGACCTGGTAGCCTCGGCGACACTTTCCCGCGGGGCAGGGGCGCAGGTGAAATCCCAGCGCGCCCGGTCCCGCGGTTTGATATCTTGCAGTACTCATGAAAATCTTCCTTGCGATCATTGCCGGGCTCGTCACGCTTTTTCTGATTCTTGCCGTTCCCGGGAAAGACAGTCCGGAGATGGCGGGCTCCTCGAGAAAAGCATTTACCTGGAACCAGGATGCTTTCTGGCCGTCGCTGGAAAGGCAATATCGAAACCTCAGGACTCGAGGATGTTCGGCGTCGGACCGTACCACGCCTTCTGAGCTTTCCGCCCTTCGTTCCATCACCACCCGCCTTGCCTCGATCCAGGTCGCCGCCGATAGCCCGGTCCTCGATACGCTGGAGAATCGGTTTCTTCTACTGGGCCCCGTGATGGCCGCATGTCCCGCGTCCGCTCGGGAGTATTTCATACTCTCCGGGCAGATTCGGGATGCAATCAAGTGGCAGTCGAGGGGCTGGGACGTAAATTCGAACGATGTGCGGTCGCGATTGTATCGTTCGCTCTATGGTACCCGGGCGGCCGCGGAAGAAGTCATGCTGCATCATCCCGAAAGCCTGCCCCCTCTGCTGGCGGGGAAGAACGAGCCATCAATCACTCCATCGACGATGGTACGCGGAGTCGAGATTCATTCGGGAGATATCCTGATTTCCCGAGGTGGTTATCCCACCTCGGCACTCATCGCCCGGGGCAATGATTTTCCGGGGAATTTCTCCCATATTGCGCTGGTATACGTCGACAGCGTCACTCACGCGGCTTTTACCATTGAGGCGCATATTGAGCGCGGGGTCGCGGTATCCACCGCGGAACAGTACCTGGGTGACAAGAAACTCCGAATCCTCGTGCTGCGCCCCAGGGCAGATCTGCCGGCGCTTCAGACCGATCCCATGCTTCCGCACAGGGCTGGCTCGCGGGCAATCACCCGGGCGCGCACGGAGAGAATCCCCTATGATTTTGCCATGGACTACACCGACCCTTCGCGCCTCTTCTGCTCCGAGGTAGCGTCGGCCGCGTATCACCAAGCCGGATTGAATCTCTGGATGGGGATCTCGACCATCTCGAATCCGGGGCTTCGGCGCTGGCTATCATCTTTCGGTGTCGAACATTTCGAAACCCAGGAACCATCCGACCTGGAATACGACCCGCAGCTGGTGGTCGTGGCGGAATGGAGGGATCCCGCGACCTTGATCAAGGATCATGTCGATAACGCCGTGATCGATGCCATGCTTGAAGGGGCCGAACGAGGAGACAAGCTGACCTTTCCGTGGTACCAGTTGCCTCTCGTGCGTATCGCAAAGGGATACAGTTGGGTCCTCCAGCAGTTCGGCGGAATTGGACCGGTGCCTGAGGGAATGTCAGCAGCCTCGGCGCTTCGAAACAGCGTATTTGGCAAGCGAGAGGCCCGACTGGCCGATCAGGTCGCTTTTCGGGCGGACAGCGCCCGACGGGTCGATGGTTATCCGCCGCCCTACTGGCGCCTGGTTGATCTTGCCCGGGAGGCGGTGAGCCATGAAGCGGGGCCGAGGAGGTGAAAGGTGATGGGTAAAAGACGATAATTGCGCACTAAGAGGGAGTTCAGGTTGCCATACGCCAAACGCCCAGCGCTCCGCGGTTACGCGATTCCGGTTACACCGCAGGGACGTTGCGCAGAATGGAGCCAGAATTGACCGAGCATCTCACCCTGATGCGTCCCGATCCGCGAAATTCGGGTTCTCCCCGTATCTCGTCGACGCTTCCGCCCGACCTGCTCGAGCAGGTGCGGAAACGGGTGTCATTGCTTGCCACGCTGATGCTGATCGGATTTTCCCTCGACCCTTTCTTCTTTGGCCTTGGCTGGATCATGATCATGGCTAACGAGGGACGAGTTCCTCCCGAGTTCTATCGGGATAGTCCCTTTTTGCTCATGGACCTGGGTGGTATCGTCGCCTCCGCCGGACTCTGGTGGGCAGCGCGGAACTCACGAATCTCCAGCTCAGTGCTGCACTCCGTCGGGCAGGGCTACGAAATCCTGATCTGTTTTGTCATCGCGTACATAAACTTCTGGCAATATCATCGCGACCACGGCATCCTGCCGAACCTGACCTGGGTGCCGGCCGTGATCATGCTGTTTCCGCTGATCCTGCCGGGCCGGCCACGCCGGATGTTGCTTGTCTCGAGCGTGGCGGCTGCCATGCTCCCCCTGTCGCTGCTGGTGCTTACGGTACAGGGCAAATTGGCGGTGGACGTTGAAGGCTTCCTGAATACGACGATTGGCGGGGTGATTGCCGTCGGCTTCGCCTATGCGGCCTCCCGTGTGGTGTATGGCCTCGGCCGGGAGGTGGTGGCCGCCAGGGAGCTCGGAAGCTATCAGCTGGAAACGAAACTGGGTCAAGGCGGGATGGGAGAGGTATGGCGCGCGCGTCACCGGATGCTGGCCCGGCCAGCCGCGATCAAACTGATTCGCCCGTCGGTCGGCGAGGACGGCCAAACGGTGATCTCCGAGATGGCGTTGCAACGTTTCGAGCGCGAAGCACAGGTCATTGCCCGTTTGCGCTCTCCCCATACCATCGAACTTTTTGACTTCGGGCGATCCGAGGACGGATCCTTTTATTATGTGATGGAACTGCTCGACGGACTGGACGCGCAGAAGCTGGTGCACCAGTTCGGGCCCGTGCCACCCGAGCGCGCGATTTACCTGGTTCGACAGATCTGTCATTCGCTGACCGAGGCGAATGCCTCGGGCCTGATTCACCGTGACATCAAACCGGCCAATATTTTTCTCTGTCGGTACGGCCAGGACTATGATTTTGTGAAAGTGCTGGACTTCGGGCTGGTGAAGGGGTTAGACCAGGCCCTGGAAACCGGACCCGGACTCACACGGGAAAACGCTGTGAACGGAACGCCCGCATTCATCGCCCCGGAGCAGGCCCTCGGCAACGTTACCCTTGATGGCCGGGCCGACGTCTACGCGACGGGCTGTGTCGCCTACTGGCTGCTCACGGGACAGCTGGTGTTCACCGGGTCCACCGCCATGGGGCTGCTGCTGCAGCACGTCCAGTCGGAGCCTGCTGCCCCTTCGACCCGAACCGATCTCCCGATTCCACCGCTCCTGGATCAGTTGATCCTTTCGTGTCTGTCGAAAAACCCGGCGCACCGGCCACAGTCGGCGCGTGAACTGTCTGATCGGCTTGGGGAGCTGCAGCTCGAAGGGCTCTGGACCGAGCAACGCGCGCGGGACTGGTGGGATACGCACCAGCCCATTCCAGCGTGAATGGGTCAAAATGCGGGCGATACCCGCATTGAGGAGTAGATTGTCGAGCCAATCCAATTACGCACCCACAAGGAGGTCGTCATGGCTGAGAGCGTCTACAAAGTCATCGAGTTGATCGGCACCAGCACGGAGTCGTGGGAAAAGGCGGCTGCGGCGGCAGTGAAGCGCGCCTCCCAGACGCTTCGAGATCTGCGCGTCGCCGAGATTTCCCAGCTTGATATGCAGATGAAGGACGGAAAGATTCAGAGCTATCGCGCCAAGGTGAAGGTTTCCTTCAAGTACGAAGGCAAGTAGGGCGGCCTGCTCGATACCGATGCGATGACGTCCCCGGCGGCCGAGGCGCTCATCAGGCGGCAACGGCGACCTGCCCAATCACGTAGAGAACACGCGAAGGTGTAATCTGGAACGCCCCGGTATTGGTGAACCCTCAGCGTGTGGTGCATCGTCATGCTCACCCGGAGCTGCTCTTCCGGCACCGGGTGAAACGAAGAGCTCGCTGAATGACCTCTCTCATGTGGCTGTAATACGATCTCGTCAACCAATTGGAGCCAGGTATGAAGCGTTGGATTCTGACTGCTATCGCGGCCTCGATGGCGCTGGGGAGTTTTACCACTTCGTCCGCGGCCCAGGACCGGCTCAAGACATACCCCGGCTATCAGCAGTATCAGGAGTACCAGACGGCAATCCGTAGTGTCGCGGGCGGTCTGCAGGCCGGCACGCTCCAGGCCAAATGGGTGGATAGCACTCACTTTGAGTACAGCCTGGCGGGCAAGCGCATGCGGTATGACGTTGCCACACTCACCGCAACCGAGGCACCGTCGTCGGCGACGAGCAACCAGCCCGCGATGGGCAGAGAGAGGGGGCGCCAGTTTGAGTTTGCGCTTTCGCCCGACGGCAAGCTCAGGGCCTTTTACCGCGACCGGAATATCTGGCTGTCCAACGCCGATAGCAGCAACCCGGTTGCGATTACGACCGATGGCAGCCTGGCGAACCGAACCAAGTTTGGCAGCGCCAGCTGGGTCTACGGCGAGGAACTGGACCAGATTACGGCCATGTGGTGGTCCCCGGACGGTACCAGGCTCGCGTTCTATGGTTTTGATGAGAGCAAAGTGCCTGACTACTTCCTGCAAGTGGACCAGACCAAGTTGTACAGCAAGACTGACACGGAAGCGTACCCCAAGGCAGGGCAGCCGAACCCGGTGGTCGATCTCTATGTCTACGACCTGGCGACCCGGCATGTCACCAAGCTTGATATTCGCGATGGCCGGCCCTTCGAACCCGATGTCATCGGATACTACGCATACCATATCGGCTGGACGCCGGACTCGAAGGAGTTGACCGTCAATCGGACAAACCGGCGGCAGAACATCATGGAGCTGACGGCCTGCTCACCGGCGACGGCAAAATGTCGCACGGTCGTGCGTGAAGAGTGGCCAACCGGCTGGGTCGAAAACGCGCCCGAAATGCAGTACCTCAAGGATGGCCAGCGGTTTGTCTGGGCTTCGGAGCGCACCGGTTTCCGGAATTACTACCTGTATGACCTGACCGGCAAGCTGATCACGACGCTGACCAGTCACCCGTATGAAGTCAACGGCATCGTCAGTGTCGATGAAACGAACAAGACGCTATTCTATATGGCTCGGAGCGGCGACAACCACATGAAGATGCAGTTGCACCGCGTGGGTCTCAACGGTCGGAACGACCGGCGCCTGACCGACTCGACTCTCAATCACACGGTGACCGCATCGCCCGACGCTCGGCGGTTCGTGGACGTGACGCAGACACACGACATCGCCCCCAGGACCCGCCTCATCGACGCGACAGGAAAAGTTCTCGCCCAGCTTGCCGCCGCCGACACCACGGCCTACCAGCAACTTCATCTTCCGAAGGTCGAGCTATTCACTTTTACGTCGGCCGATGGCATTACTCAACTTCACGGCCTGCTGCACAAGCCCGTAGGATTTGATTCGACTCGCCGATATCCGGTCCTCGTCAGCGTCTATGCTGGTCCGGCCACCAACGGCGCCAGTGAGCGGTTCGCGCCACCCAGCCCCCTCACCGGTTATGGATTCCTCGTGGTCAGCCTGGATTCGCGGAGCGCCGCCGGCCGCGGCAAGCGTTTCCTCGATGCGATTTATGAGAAGCTCGGCACGGTTGAGATCGACGACCAGGCCGCGGGAGCCAAGTCCCTTTGCTCGCGGAGCTACGTGGACTGCTCCCACATCGGCATCTTCGGTACTTCCTACGGTGGCTACGCTTCCGCGATGGCCCTGCTGCGCCATCCCGAGGTGTTTGCCGCGGCATCGTCTTCCTCGCCCGTGACCGACTGGCGGCACTATGATACGATTTACACCGAGCGGTACATGTGGACCCCGGAAGAAAACGCGGCGGGATACGATGCCGGGTCGGCCATGAAGCTTGCCCCCAATCTCAAGGGTCGCCTCATGTTGTACTATGGGACCGCCGACAACAACGTGCATCCCAACAATACCATGCAGTTGATCCAGGCACTGCGAACCGCCGGCAAGAGCTTCGAGGTGCAGGTGGGTCCCGACCAGGGTCACAGTGGCCTGGGATTTGACCGCATGATGGAGTTCTTCATTGAGAACCTGGTACTGGCGAAGCAGCCGGTGACGGGCACTCACTGATCCGGATATCCGTCGCGAATGGCCCACCTGCTCCGGGTGGGCTTTTTCGTGAGCGGTCGCTGAAATCGCGAGCGTGCTCCTCCACTGAGCCAGACCCGCTAGTTTGATCAGCGGGAGTTCTTGAGGCGACCAGAGGACCCACCTGGAGATGACCATGCACCATTTAATCGGGATTGACTGGAACTCGATGCTGGTGCCGACCGTCGGCCTGCTCGAGCTTTTTCTGCGCGGGTCGATTCTCTACCTCGTTATCCTCGCCCTGCTTCGAGTGTTCCGCCGGGAAGCCGGAAGCCTCTCGACCACCGATCTCCTGGTCATTGTCCTGGTTGCCGATGCCGCCCAGAACGCCATGGCCAGCAAATACAACTCCGTAACCGAGGGAGTCGTGCTCGTTGCCACCATCTTTTTCTGGAATTATGCGCTGGACTGGCTGGGGTTCCGGGTGCCCCTGGTCCATCGACTGCTGCACCCCGCGCCGCTCAAGCTGATCGAAAACGGGCGAGTGCAGAGAAAGAACTTGCGGTCGGAGTTACTGACCATGGAAGACCTCATGGAACAGCTGAGAGAACAGGGCGTGGAGAAGATCAGCCAGGTCAAACAGTGTTGTCTGGAGTCTGATGGTCATCTGAGCGTCATCCGGGTGGACTCAACCGTTGAACCGCAGCCAGAACGGAAATCGCCTGCGACGTAAGGCGGCTTCTTCTCAGCTGCCAGGCGCCTTGCCAGCTCTTACCAGAATTGCTCCGGCACGACCTTCTCGTGTGTCACCGAGTCGGCCCGCGTTTCATCTCCAGTTGCGATACACCCAATGTGCCACTGACTGATTCCGACCAGCTGATCGGCAGCCGTATCACCTTCTAGTCATGTCTCGCGCTTGCGAACACTGGCTGAGGCGGGCGGTAGGCCGATTTCGGAATCTCGGCAAGCGTCGAATGATGGAGCATTTCGCTCAATCCAAAGAATTGCGAAAAGCTCATGATGAGC
>JBDTRF010000145.1:0-9085 GCA_039931815.1 Gemmatimonadota bacterium | reverse complement strand
GATGGCATCCATGGCGCCAGCTTTGCCTCGGAGGAGTTGTCCGAGAAGAGCGAAGCTCGTCGCCCCCAGGTCCAGGTCGGTGATCCCTTCACCGAAAAACTGCTGCTGGAAGCGACCCTCGAGCTGATATCGAGTCACATCATCGTGGCCATTCAGGACATGGGGGCGGCCGGACTCACCAGTTCGTCTGCGGAGATGGCGGCCCGGGGCGGGGTCGGAGTCGAAATCGAGACCGATAAAGTCCCCGTTCGCGAAGCGGGGATGACCCCGTACGAGATTCTTCTCTCGGAATCCCAGGAGCGCATGCTGGTCGTCGCCGAACCGGGCCGCGTCGCCGAGGTGCAGGCGATCTGCGCCAGGTGGGAACTGGGCGCAACACCCATCGGTGTCGTCACCGACGATGGCATGTTTCGCATTCGTCACGACGGCATTGTGGTCGCCGAAATCCCCGGTCAGCGCCTGGTCGATGACTGCCCCATTTATTACCCCGAATCGAGAGAAGGCGAAGCGGTCAAGGCGCGGCGACGCAGTACGCCCGGAAAATCATCGACCAATTTGTCCCAGGCGCTCGAGGTGCTGCTTGATACGCCGAGTATCGCATCCAAGAAATGGGTCTACGAGCAGTACGACTCAACCGTACAGGGAGCCAGCGCGATCCTCCCCGGCGGCGATGCCGGTGTGCTGCGGGTGGCGGATACAGATTTCGGGCTCGCCGTCACGGTCGATTGCAACGCGAGAGTGTTGGCGCTGGACCCCTACGAAGGTGGCAAGGCGGTCGTCGCCGAGGCGGCCCGCAATATCGCCAGCACGGGAGCCGTTCCGCTCGGTATTACGGACTGTCTCAATTTCGGAAGCCCGGAAAAGCCGGAAGTATTCTTTCAATTTACTGAGGCGTGCCGCGGCATCGGGGACGCCTGCCGGGCGTTCGGGATCCCGGTGACGGGTGGAAATGTTTCCTTCTATAACGAGAGCCCCCTCGGGGCTATAGATCCGACACCCACGATTGGTATGGTTGGACTGCTGGAGCGGATCAACGATAGGATTTCCAGCCACTTTGTGGCTGAGGGCGATACGATCCTGATCCTGGGAAACACGGGGGCACAATCGCTGGGAGGATCGGCCTATTGGGCCGACGTGCTGAACCATGCGGGCGGACAGCCGGAACCGGTTGACCTGGCGGCCGAGCTGGCCCTTCAGCGTCTTCTCGCCGCCGCCGCGAAGGGACAGCTCCTGCGGTCGGCTCACGACCTCTCGACAGGCGGTTTGGCGGTGGGTCTGGTCGAGGCGGCTTTCCGGGGTCCCTACCAGGAAAAAGGACTTGGATTTACCGTCGATTTGAAGGGATACATGGGCGCCGTCCCCGAGCCCCTGGACGACGCATTACTTTTCGGGGAGACCGGTGCCCGGGCGGTGGTGTCCCTGGCACCCAATAAGGTTGAGCAGTTCGTGTCCCTGGCCCGGGAACATCGAGTTCCGGTCTTCCAGGCCGGCAGGGTCGGTCGGGAAGATGGCAAGGTGGTGATCACCAGGACCGGGACGTTGATCGAGCGGCCGATCGCCGAATTGAGGAAAACATATTTCCAGGCGATCCCGCGACGGATGATTCAGCCGGTGTCAGTTAAGGAGTAAGTCGGAACGACGGAAAACCAGGTATGTGTGATCTGTAATACGCGCTAAGCGATAGCTCACATTGCTGGACGCCATAAGCTGTACGCAGCCCTAAAGCCCTCCCTTACACGGAGCCAGACAATAGATGTGCGGAATTTTTGGAGTCTCCGGCCTGCCTGATGCGGCACGGCTGACCTATCTCGGACTCTATGCCCTGCAGCACCGCGGGCAGGAGAGCGCCGGCATTGTCTCCATCGACACCGATGGGAGAAGCCGCGCGCACCGTGGGATGGGACTGGTCTCCGAAAACTTCGATGACGAGGTACTGGGAGGTCTCCCGGGCGACGTGGCGATTGGTCATACCCGGTACTCGACGGCTGGCAGCTCGAACCTGGCGAACGCGCAACCGTGCCTGGTCAACTACCACGAAGGCGCGCTCACGATCGCGCACAACGGTAACATTACCAACGCCATTGAGCTCAAGCGCGAGCTGGTGAGCCAGGGGGCCATCTTCACCACCTCAGCCGATACCGAGGTGCTGATTCATCTCATCGCCCGGTCAAAAGCGGGAACGCCGGAAGAACAGATCCGCGAAGCGCTCGAAAAGGCGGAAGGTGCCTATACCCTGCTCCTGACCGTGGGGCGTGACATTTATGCGGTGGTGGATAGCCGTGGCTTCCGTCCGCTGGTCATCGGCCGGCTGGGTCGGGGGATCGTGCTCGCCTCCGAAACGTGCGCGCTTGACCTGGTGGGTGCCAATCTCATCCGCGAGCTCAAGCCCGGTGAATTCGTCCGGATCACCGACGGCATGGTGACCGATTTGCCGCCGCTGGCCCGGCGGCCGGAGACCCGGTGCGTGTTCGAGCTGGTCTATTTCTCCCGCCCGGACAGCACGGTGTTCAGCGAGTCGGTGGATCGCGTCCGCCGCGGCCTGGGCCGGGAGCTGGCACGGGAACATCCAGCGCCCGGCGGCGATGTCGTCTTCAGCGTACCGGACAGCTCGAATGCGATGGCCCTGGGATTCGCCGAAGAATCGGGCATCAAGCTGGAGCACGCATTGATCCGGAATCACTACGTCGGGCGGACCTTTATCAACCCGACCCAGGCGCTCCGAGTCGCCAAGGTAAAGATCAAGTTCAACCCGGTGCGTGAAGTCATCGAAGGCAAGTCATGCGTGGTGGTCGATGACAGCCTGGTGCGCGGGACAACCAGCAAAGGGCTGGTCCAGATGATCCGGGCCGCGGGGGCCAGGGAAGTCCACTTCCGGTTCGCCTCACCGCCGATTACCGGGCCGTGTCACTATGGAATCGACACGCCGACCCGGGAGGAACTGATCGCCTCCACCCATTCGGTCGAGGAGATACGCGAGTACCTCGGCGTGGACTCGCTGGGTTATCTCTCCCTCGACGGAATGCTTCGGGCCGCCGGCACCAGGAGCAAGTGGTGCCACGCCTGTTTCTCGGGTCAGTACCCCACGGCAGTACCTGAAAAGATGGTGCAGCTCAAGTACGCCAAGCCGCTGGAAACGAGCCTGGCCTAGTACGGTGGATCCCGAGGGATCATCCCGCTCTTAGCCGGCGAACCTTGCAGCCCACCCGCTCGACCTCTCACCTCGCCATCCCGCCATCGGCACGGTAGATTAGGCTCGTACCAGGGCGCGGCCGCGCATCAGTAACATGGCCGTTTCGACCCTCGCCGTACTCCCGATTCATCGATCGATGGCCTGAACCCTGCATAGCCCAGGCTGATCCGCCTTTCGCGGTGCCCGTTCCACGGTCTCGACCAGGTCCACGGTTGGTGAAGTCACCACGGGCTTTCGCGCCTTGCTATCGTTGTTCATTCGCCACATTCGCGCACCTCGTGTTCATCTCTAACTCGATGAGCTTGCCATAATGAGCGGAGCCTACTCCCAACCTCTCGTCTATTTCTTTGGCCAGGGCCGCGCTGACGGCACCGCGACCATGAAGGAAATCCTGGGGGGGAAAGGCGCCGGCCTGGCCGAAATGACCAACCTCGGGATTCCCGTACCGCCCGGGTTTACCATCGCCGCGACATTGTGCCAGACTTATCTCGAAACGTCCTCTTTTCCGCCCCGCCTTCGGGCCCAGGTCGAGACCGCGCTGCAGCGGTTGGAGGCCGCGACCGGCCGGCAGTTTGGCGGGTCCGCCAACCCGCTGCTCGTGTCCGTCCGCTCGGGCGCCGCCGTGTCCATGCCCGGCATGATGGAAACGATCCTCAACCTCGGCCTCAACGATGCGACGGTCGTTGGGCTTACCAGGCAAAGCAACAATCCCCGATTTGCCTACGACTCCTATCGACGCTTCGTGCAGATGTATGGGTCCGTGGTCTTCGATCTTCCCAAGCAGCCGTTCGAGCATCTGCTGGATCAACGCAAGAAGGCCTGCAATGCGGCCCGTGACATCGACCTTCCCGTGGAAGAGCTGACCGCCCTGGTCAAGGATTACAAGGCGCTGATTCAGCAGGAAACCGGCAAGGATTTTCCAGACGATCCGCTCGACCAGCTCTGGGGCGCCATCGCGGCCGTGTTCGAAAGCTGGAATACACGGCGCGCGATCGACTATCGAAAGATGCACGACATCCCGGATACCCTGGGCACCGCGGTGAATATCGTGACCATGGTGTTCGGCAACATGGGCGAGGACTCCGGGACCGGTGTCGCGTTCACCCGCGATCCTTCCACCGGAGAGAAAACACTCTACGGCGAATACCTGCTGAACGCACAAGGTGAAGACGTCGTCTCGGGGATGCGCACACCGGAACCCATCAGCAGCCTCAAGGAGGTCATGCCCCAGGCGTACCACGACCTGGACAAGATGGCACGGACACTCGAGCGACATTTCCGGGACGTGCAGGACATGGAGTTCACCATCGAGAAGGGGCGGCTCTACATGCTCCAGACTCGACGCGGCCAGCGCTCGGGCCACGCGGCGGTACGGATCTCCTGTGAAATGGTTGACGAAGAATTGATCAGCGAAGAAGAAGCCGTGGCGCGAATTCCGCCGATGGACCTGGACCAGCTGCTCCATCCCACCATTGACCCCAAGGCGGAACTGGACCTGCTGACCACCGGGTTACCTGCATCGCCGGGGGCGGCCAGCGGAGCCGTGGTGTTCAACGCTGACATAGCCGAAGAAATGGGCAAGAAGGGCGAATCCGTCATCCTCGTTCGCCGTGAGACGAGCCCCGAGGATTTCCACGGCATGGTGGCCGCCAAGGCGATTCTCACCGCGCGCGGTGGCATGACATCTCATGCCGCGGTGGTGGCTCGTGGGATGGGCAAGCCATGCGTGGCGGGTGCCCAGGAGATCCAGGTGGATGAAACCGCCGGCCAGTTTTCGATCAATGGCCGCAGCGTGAAAGGTGGCGAGTGGATCACCGTCGATGGCGCCAGCGGGAAGGTCTACGCCGGGCGGGCCGCGCTGGTGACGCCTGAGTTATCGGGAAACTTTGATCGGGTCATGAAGTGGGCGGACAAGATTCGTCACCTGCGCGTGCGGGTCAACGCTGATACCCCGGCTGACGCTCATCGCGGGCGGGATTTCGGCGCCGAGGGCATCGGACTCTGCCGCACGGAGCACATGTTCTTCGAGGGCGAACGCATCAACGCCATGCGCGAAATGATCCTCGCCACCGACGCGGCGGGGCGAAAGAAGGCGCTCAGCAAACTCCTCCCGATGCAGCGCTCCGACTTTGAGGGAATTTTCCGGGCCATGGAAGGCTACCCGGTCACGATCCGCCTGCTGGACCCCCCGCTCCATGAGTTTCTGCCCAAGGAGCCGGAGGAAATCGAGAACCTGGCGAAACAGATGGGAAAGAGCGTCACGGAAGTTCACCGGATTATCGAGTCACTGGCCGAGGTGAATCCGATGCTCGGCCTCCGGGGTTGCCGGCTGGGCATCATGTATCCCGAGATTACGGTCATGCAGGTTCGCGCAATCTTCGAAGCCGCCTGTACGGTGGCCGCGAGGAAAGGCCGGGTGATGCCGGAAGTAATGATTCCACTCGTGGCGCACGTCGTGGAGTTCCGGAAGCAGGCGCTCATCATCCGGCAGGTCGCGGAAGAGGTCTTTCGCGAACGGCAGATCACGGTGCCTTATCTCCTGGGCACCATGATCGAGCTGCCGCGGGCGGCGCTGACGGCCGACGAAATCGCCCGGGAGGCGCAGTTCTTCTCATTCGGGACGAATGACCTGACCCAGACCACGTGGGGACTGTCGCGCGACGATGCGGGCATGTTTCTGCCAACCTACCTGGAAGACAACATCATTGATGACGACCCGTTCGCGGTCCTGGATATCCAGGGCGTCGGCAAGCTGATCTCGATGGCCGTGCAGCTCGGCCGCGGCACGCGACAGGATCTCAAGGTCGGCATCTGCGGGGAGCACGGTGGCGAACCGAACGCCGTCGCCTTCTGTGAACAGCAGAAAATGAACTACGTCAGCTGTTCCCCGTTCCGGGTCCCGATCGCGCGACTGGCCGCGGCCCAGGCGGCCCTGATGGGCCGAGGCACGATGGACCGCACCAGGGCGACGGTCTGACGGAATCCACTTCTCGCGGACGATCGTCTGATGTAGTGGTGGCGGTTCAGCCGTGACGCTTACGCGCCGACGGCGCTATCGTTAACATCGAGTCAGCGAACCGGGAATCACACCCAGCCCTGAATGGAATTGCCTTTTCTCTTATCGAAGGCCGTACATGGGAGCCGTTGCCGCAGCGATCATCGTCCGGAAAGAACGCGAGCTGGTCGAACAGTTCCAGCAAGCCCGCGCGACCTCCGCTGAAACCGCACAGTCCCTGACCCAGCTCGGCGTTCACGATGAAGGTGTGGCGTGGCGTCGGCTTACACGCCGAGCTGTCGTCCGGGAGGGTAAGCCGGGGCTGTATTACCTCGACGAGCCGTCGTGGACCGCGCTTCGATTCATTCGCCGGCGACTGGCGATTGTTATGGTATCGCTGGTGATCGTTGCGGCCCTTGGCGCATGGCTGGTCGCGCACTAGCAGGGCCGCGGGGCGCCAAACGAAGGCAGCGCGCGAAAGATCCCGGGTTCGAGGTGCAGCTGGATACCCGTCCCTGGAATGGTCCGCGGGTAAGAGTGCTTCGGTCGCTGCGCTCCTCGCAATAAAGCAGCTCATGCAGGCGTTCAATCGTCAATTGTCCCGGTTTTTGCACTTCCACCGACATCGCTCCCCTTCCCTACCCCATCATCCCAATCACCGATGCCCGGCTCCTCCCATATCTCCCTGCCTTCCGCCGAGTCGCGTCTCCCGACCGCCGATGGCAAACGCTTTATTGAGCTATACCGGCATGGATCGCTTGCCGTGGAACTCTACGCCCCTCGGGGGGACGACCCGCAGCAGCCGCATACCAGGGATGAGGCGTACGTTGTCGCCCGGGGGCGAGGCACGTTTTTCGATGGTGAGCGCCGAGTCACGTTTGAACCGGGGGATTTCCTCTTTGTCTCCGCCGGCCGGACGCATCGCTTCGAGGATTTCAGTCAGGACCTCTCGGTCTGGGTGTTCTTCTACGGCCCCGAAGGGGGCGAGCCGGCATCAATGGGGTAGGCGCGATCGTGCCATGATGATCGGCACCGAAGGACCCCGGGCAACGTCCGTGCGGTCGTCCATCGCTGGGGTCGATGGATTGACACTGCGGTCCAACCGCCCCCGTAGGGGCTAAGCCCGGGAACGCGCTGAAGATTCGTTCCATGTCTTCGATCAAGGACCAGCGTGGCACTCACCGCAACGATCTACAACTTTGATATCGACCTCGCGGACGTGGATCGCGGCGTCTACCAGTCCCTCGCCCTCCGGCTCGCCCGTCATCCTTCCGAAACCGAAGACTATCTACTCACCCGGGTGATCGCATACTGCCTGGAGTACACCGAAGGCATCACTTTCGGGAAAGGCCTCAGCGAGCCCAACGAGCCGGCCATGACCGTCCGGGACCTCACGGGTGCACTCCAGTCATGGATCGAGGTCGGATCTCC
Source organism: Gemmatimonadota bacterium (assembly GCA_039931815.1). Lineage (GTDB taxonomy): Bacteria > Gemmatimonadota > Gemmatimonadetes > Gemmatimonadales > GWC2-71-9 > DASYPP01. The sequence goes on along the minus strand of JBDTRF010000145.1, from coordinate 1,469 downwards.
CGACGCCGCCCGGCTGCACAAGGCGAGCAAGCTGGCGCCCCGCGTCGCGGTTTATACCCATAAGGAGCCACGGCACTTTCTCCGCCAGCTGGACGGTGAGCGCATCCATCGATCGGACGAGCTTGAGCTCTACGCCATCGATCGCGCGCTCCTGGAGGATCTTGTCAGCCGGCTGGAGCGGCGAATGGCGTTCGGCTTCTCGATCAGCGACCGGCATATTTACTTGAACATCGGCAACGAGACCGTCGCTGGACCGGTTGAGCGGTTCAGGCTGACGACCGAATAGCCCAGCGCCCACCTCCACACCCGATCCCCCAAATGCACCCTGGAGCTTCTTCAACTCAACGAACCCACCGCGGCCGAACCATTTTCGTACCGGTGATAGACGCGCTCCGACTCTATTGGGGAACGGGACTCCTGCTGGTGGCAGGCGCCGCCCTGGCCCTGCTGGCAGTACTTCCCATTTCCTCGCTGGCTGAACGGTGGTCGCTCGTCCCACGACTCGGCATTGAGACCCAGCACCTCACCAGCATGGGGTTCCACTGGTCAGCGAACGCCTCGACGCCAGCAGACGCTGAACGACTTGGCGTCCAGCACCTCTTTCTGCAGCTGTTCATTTCCGGCATGGCCACCCTGATTCTTTCGGCCCTCACCATCCTGAGTATTTCCGCGGCGCGCGCGTCGGCCCGGACGACGGAAATCGCCGTACGACGAGCGGTCGGCGGATCCCGACGCGCGCTATTCGGATCGGCGCTTGTCGAGGGCTTCGCGGTTGCGGCTGTTGCACTGATGCTCGGGGGTGTCCTTGGAATGCTGGCCGCCCGGCTCGCCGCTACTTCCTGGCCCGGTTCGATTCTACACGGTCGTCCCAGCCCTAACTTTGCAATCGTGCTGGTGCTGGCCGCTATCCTCCTTATCGGAACGCTCTTCCAGCTGCTGACCACCACCCGGAAGCGGGTGACCGAGGTGCCGCCCAAGCCACTCGAGCTCTATATCCCGGTGGTTCAGCTGGCGATGGGGCTTACGGTCCTGACCGCGAGCGCGCTGATCATCCGCCACGCCAGGGCCGTAATCGAATCTGGCAGACTCACGGCAGATGACGGTATCGTGTATTCGACTGACAGCCCCGAGACCTCGAGCGAAGCACGATCCCATCGTTACCAATCACTGCTGACGAGACTGCACCAGGCCCCCCAGGTGACGACGGCAAGCCTCACCAGCCCTGGCACAACCGCAGGACTCGGCATGGTAGACGCCGCGATGACTGACTGTGGCCGTTGTTCCGATGGCGGCATCCCACTTCGGTACCATTCCGTATTTGCCGTACATCAATTTGTCAGCGCTGATACTTTCAGCGCCGTGAATCTTCCCGTCATTGCTGGTCGGGGTATTTCGTCCAGTGATACCTGGGAATCGCCGCCCGTCGCGGTCGTGAGCAAGGGAATGGCGAGCCGGCATTTTCAGGAGGG
>JBDTRF010000144.1:0-9100 GCA_039931815.1 Gemmatimonadota bacterium | reverse complement strand
AGCACGACGACTGGCTCAGCACCCACTCGCGTATCCTGTTCCTCAATCAGGCGACCGAGAGCAGCCCGGGCCCCAAGCATGGGGAGAATCTGGTGCGTCACTGAAGCGGCCCTCACACCCTCGGCCTTATCCCCATAGGCAAGGGCAAGATCGCCGGTGGAATATGCCCCAATGGACGAGATCGTCCTGAGATCCTGGTCGAAGGCGAGGTAGCCAGCTCTCGACACTCCCCAGCGCACGCCTTCACCAACCCCGGGCACACTACTCTCAACCCAGGCCAATCGATCGGGGTCTGGATACTTGAGCGGATTGAGCACGATCGCATCGAGAAGAGCAAAGATCGTGGCCGTGGCACCAATGCCCAGGGCCAGCGTCAGGACGGAGATAAGCGTGAAGCCCGGGCTCTTGCGAAGAGATCGTATCGCGTGACGAATATCGTTCAGCATGGGTCGATATTACTCCTTCAAAATCGGCAGTGAGAACCGTCAGATTGAATGTCTGGCACCGGTTCTATTCAGACCGCATTGCTACCATCGGATCCACTCTGGTAGCCCGGCTTGCAGGGACCAGGCACGCGACGACAGCCACCACGGTGAGCACAACAGGGACGGCGACAAACACCATCGGATCCCGGGGGCTCACTCCAAAGAGAAGTTTGCTCATCACCTGCGTCAGTCCATAGGAGGCAACGAGGCCTACCCCAACGCCAACGATCGTGAGCAGCAGCCCTCGACGAACGACCATCCCCAACACATCGGACGCCCTGGCGCCAAGAGCCATGCGAATCCCGATTTCCCGGGTTCGCTGTGCGACGCCATAGGCCATGAGTCCATAGATCCCGACCGACGCCAGCGCCAGCCCGACCACGGCGAACAGAGTAAGCAGGAGGACGTTGAGTCGCGGCTGGGCCAGCGACTGCTGCATGAGCTCGTCCATCGCGCGCAGGGCGCGGACCGGCTGATCGGGATCGATCTCCCGCACCTGGGCTCTGATCTGGTTGCTGATCGCTGCAGGATCGCCGGCGGAGCGGACCACAAGGCTCATGAACGAATAAGGGAACTGCGCCAGGGGCCGGTATATTTCCATAAACGGGGCCGTACTCAAGTCGGCATGATGGACATCCCCGACCACACCGACTATCTCCGCTGACACATGCTCACCCCAGTCGTACGCCAATCGCCGGCCCACTGGGTTTTCACCCGGGAAAAGCGTTCGGGCCATGGTCTCGCTGATGAGCGTCACCGACGGTGCGTCGGCGCGATCCGCCGGCGTCAGTCCGCGGCCTTGGAGAATGGGAATTCCCATGGCCGCGAAATATCCGGGTGTCACCGCGCGCATGTCTCCCACCGGCTCCTCACTTGCCGTCGGAGCCGGCCGGCCCTCGACGGAGAACCCGCTGGCGGAGCGCATCCCGCTCATCGGCAGGAAATTGATGGAGCCGACGGACTCGACGCCGGGAATATGCGTTACTCGATCTTCCAGCTGCTGAAAGAATGCGACCTGTTTCTCCTCTTCCCGGTACTTGCCATCGGGAAGCGACACTCTTACCTCGAGCAGGTTGGTGGTATTGAACCCGGGATCGACATGGCGAAGCTCGGAAAAACTGCGAAGCAGTAATCCCGCGCCGAGCAGCAGCATGAGCGCAAGTGAGACCTCGGCGACAACGAGCAGGTCCCGGAAACGGGCACGATGGGCGGTATCCGAGTTCCGGGAACTCCCCCGCAACGGGTCATGCAGGTTGGATCTGGAGGCGTTGAGCGCAGGCACCAGGCCGAACACAACCCCCGTCACCAGGGTGACGACCAGGGTAAATCCCAGGACAGTCCCGTCAATGCCGAGCTGGGCGACCCCGGGAATGCCGAGATCTGCCGGGAGTAGTCCGCGGATCAGGGCGACTCCCCATTGGGCGAGGAGCAGGCCGGCAAGCCCGGAGATGACCGCGAGACAGAGACTCTCGGTAAGCAACTGGATCACCAGCCGACGACTGCTCGCGCCAAGCGTGGTCCTGATCACGATTTCACGTTCGCGGGCCGCAGCCCTGGCCAGCAGCAGGTTGGCCACGTTGGCGCAGGCGATGAGCAGGAGAAATCCAACCGCGCCGAGCAGTACGAAAAGCGCGCGCTGGATATTCCCGACGAGCGTCTCCCTGAGCGAAATGACGTTGGCACTCCATGTTTCATTTTCCGCGGGGTGCTCCTCTCGGAGCTGACTGGCGATCGAGACCATCTCCGCCCTGGCTGCAGCCACGCTCACACCGGGCCGGGTCCGACCGAGAACCTTGATCCATCGGCCGCGAAAAGCGGTGGGCGACATCGCCAGCGAGAACACCTTCCAGATGTCGGCCTGGTCGCCAAAGAATTCGAAATCGGCCGGCAGCACGCCGACCACCGTCATGCTTTCCCCGTCGAGAGTTACCTGTCGGCCCACGACTCCCGAGTCCGCGCCAAACCGCCGTCGCCAGAACCCGTCGCTCAGCACCACGACCTTGTCCGAACCCTCGGCCTCTTCTTCCATCCGGAACGTTCGTCCGATTGCGGCCTGCACACCAAGGATGGGGAAGAGGTTCGCCGAGGCCACCCGTGACGATACCCGTTCAGGCTCACCGCCACCGGTAAGGTTGAAGGTCCAATCACTGTACGCGGCGAGGCCCTGAAATGAGGTGGCTCGCCGGCGCCATTCCAGGAAGTTGCCGACCGAAACCACGTTTCTCTGGTCGTTGCGCGGCAGGTTGTGCTCCCACACCGTCACGAGCTGATCGGGCTGGCGATAGGGGAGCGGCCGAAGCAGCAATCCATTCACCACGCTGAAGATCGCCGTGTTGGCGCCGATGCCGAGCGCCAGGGTCAACACCGACACGATGGTGAATCCCGGGTTCTTCCAGAACGAGCGAAGTGCAAACCTGATGTTGGTGAACAGAGTATCCATGGCTCGGGCCGATCATCCGCAGGGTGAGAAGAGACGCAATTCAGACATCACCGGGGTACCGATTCTCATGGCAAAAGCTCACTCGGTACGGAGTGCCTGGATCGGGTCAACCCGGAGCGCCCGACGGGCCGGCAACCAGCTGGCGACCAGGGCAACGACAAAAAGCAGCACGGCAACCGGGATCAATACCCGCAGATCCACTGGACTGGTGTTGAACAACATGCTGCTCATCAGGCGCGTGAGGGTCAGCGCGCCTGCGAGGCCGATCAGCAGTCCGAGCCCGGCGAGTCGAGCACCATCTCCCACAATGAGCCGAAGCACTCGGAGACGCTCGGCGCCCAGGGCGACGCGAATGCCGATCTCGTGCGTTCGCTGGGAGACCGTCTGCGCGACGATGCCATAAATCCCGATGGCGGCCAGCAGGAGGGCGAAGACGGCGAAGCCAAAGAAAAAGACCGCATACAACCGGACGTGCCAGTACCGCTGGATGTGACTCGCCTCGGCCGACCGGACCTCTTCGACCGGTAAATCAGGATCCACCTCGCGCACGGCCGATCGAAGGCTCGGGGCCATTGCCATCGGATCGCCTGCGGTCCGCACCATGAAGTGAATGGGACGATCCGGGCTCTGGGATAGCGGCACGTAGGCGTATGGGGCCGCCTCCCGGCCGGGTCCTGATTCACCTTCCTCGTTCGACACGATGCCAACGACGGTGACCCAGGGACGAGTTGACGCCTGGTTTCCCAGTTTGAGGCGTTTGCCCAACCCGCTTTCGCCCGGCCACAAGCGTCGGGCCATTTCATGGTTGACGATCGCGACGGGCGCTGAGCCGGCATCGTCTCGTGATTCGAAATCCCGTCCCATCATCAGCTTGAGCCCGAAGACCTGGAAGTAGCCCGGGGTGACGGCGAAGGAGAACCTGGGCGACGCGTTCTCCGGCACCGCGCCGAGCCCTTCGACCAGGATCTTCTGATCCGTCGCGCCGAACCCGGCGATGAACTGTGCGTTGGAGCCTGACGCATGAACGCCGGGCGCGGCATTCAGCCGCTGGAGAATCCGGGCGGTCGCGCGCAGGACTTCGGTCGTGTCCGCATAGTGTGAACCAATGAACTCGACCTCGCCGAGAAGCAGGTGTTTCATGTCAAAACCGGAGGGAGGCTGGGCCACCCGTAGGAAAGTCTTGATCATGAGACCGGCACCATTCAGAAGTACCAGGGCCAGCGCAAATTCAACGACGACAAGCGTGGACCGAAATCGTTGCCGAGTCCGTCCTGGAGTGGTGGTAGTGCCCCCTTCCTTGAGGCTGGCGTTAAGATCCGGCCGTGATGCGCGGAGAGCGGGGCCAGCGCCGAACACGAGACCGGTGAGGATCGAAACGCCGAAACAGAAGGCGAGCACCCTTCCGTCAACACCGAAGGTGACCCAGTACGGGGCTTCTTCCCGGAAACCCGCCGCTGCGAGATCAGTGGCCCACCACGAGAGGAGGAGTCCACCGGTACCGCCGAGCAAACTGACGACCACACTCTCGGTAAGCATTTGCCGGACAAGCCTCCCGCGGCTCGCGCCCAGCGCTGCCCGAAGCGCCATCTCCTTGCGGCGGCCAGTTGCCCGCGCGAGGAACAGGCCGGCCAGGCTGGCGCAGGTGGCAAGCAAAACGAGGCTCACCCCGCCGAGCAGCACCCAGAAGTAGTCGCCGGTATCACCAGCCATTGAACTCCGAAGCAGTGCAACCTCCGCGGTCCATTCCTTTTGTTCCGCGGGATACTCCGTCGCGAGCCCAGCCGCGATGCCTCGCATTTCGGCATTGGCCTCGGTGAGCGCAATGCCGGGCTTCAATCGGGCCGCAACGCCGATGCTTCGATCCGACCGATCGGTACTATGACTGGCCCCTTCGAAAGGCACCCAGAGATCGGCTTTCTCCGGGAATTTGAATTTCGCCGGCATGACGCCGATGATCGTGTGCGGCATTCCGTTGACCTTGATGATTCGGCCCGGCAGCGTTGAATCGGAACCAAACCGGCGTTGCCACAAGCCATGGCTCACCAGGACAACCGGCACCGCGCCCACGCGGTCGTCGTCGGCCACCATCCCCCGCCCCAGCAATGGCGTCACTCCCAGCAGGGGGAAGAGGTCGGCCCCGGTATACGCACCCGAAACCCGCTCCGCCTCATGATCGCCGGAGAGGACAAATCGGTCTTCGAGATACGGTGACATGGCGACGAAGGAATGCGCCTGTTCCCGCCAGTCGTGATAGCCGGGGGAGGATGTCCCCACGGCACAGCCCGCGCAGAGGCGGGTCGCACTGGCCTCGTGAATGTCGACCAGGGATTCCGAATCGGTAAAGCGGGGAACGCCAAATTGCACGGCATTGAGAAGACTGAACACGGACGTGGTCGCGCCGATCCCAAAGGCGAGCGTCAGTACCGCCGCCAGGATGAATACGGGTGATCGCATGAGCGCGCGGCAGGCAAAGCGAAGGTCTCGAAGCATCACTATTCACTCCTCAGTGCGACCAGCAGATTCATGCGCGCACGAGCCGGGAATCGCGCTCCGGCACGGCGGCCGAGCGCGCGCGCACCGGGTTCAGACTGGCGCCATGCTTTCCTCCACCACACGACCATCGAAGAGGTGGACTTCGCGCTCCGCGTAACGCGCATACCGGGGATCGTGTGTTACCATGCAGATCGTCGCCCCGCCACGATGCAGCTCCCGCAGCAGATCCATGACCGCCTCGCCGTTCTGTGAATCAAGGTTTCCCGTGGGCTCATCGGCCAGGAGAATGGCGGGGGAACCGGCGACGGCTCGGGCCACCGCGACGCGCTGCTGCTGTCCGCCCGACAGCTGCGCCGGGTAATGCTTCACCCGGTGCGACATCCCGACCTTCTCCAGCGCGGCCTGCACCCGTTCTTTCCGTTCGGTTCCAGACATGCCCCGGTACGTGAGCGGCAGCTCGACGTTTTCATACACGGTCAGGTCGCCGATGAGATTGAAAGCCTGGAAGATGAAACCGATCTGGCGATTGCGAACCCGGGCGCGGTCCGAAGCCGTGAGGCGAGCAACCGGTTCGCCGGCGAGGGTATACTCCCCCGAGCTGGGTGAGTCGAGCAGGCCCAGGATGGAGAGGAGCGTGGTCTTGCCACAACCGGAGGGCCCGGACACGGACACGTACTCACCTTCCCGGATGTCGAGATGGATGCCGGAGAGCGCGTGCGTTTCCAGCTCATCGGTAAGAAAGACCTTGGTAATGCCATCCAGTTTGATCAGTGAGCTGCCGGTGGACATTGAGACTCCTCGCGTGGTTCAAAGGGGCGGACTGAACTACTCGACCTTCACTTTTTCGACCTCGTCGTATCGGCTCATATCGGAAAGAATTACCACGTCGCCGACGTTGAGGCCCTTGAGGATCTCGACGCTGTTAACCGAAGTGCGGCCCAACTGCACATTGACGCGCGATGCGGTCTTGCCACCCGGATCCAGTCGGAAGATCCCCACAGTGCTGTTCGGCTGGCCATAGGCCGGGCGCCCCATGAATCGCACATTGGTCAGCCGCTCAAGCTCGATGGTCCCGTCGACACTGAGGTCAGGACGTGCGCCCCGCGGCAGGGGCTGTTCCAGGGTCACGTCGACCGAAACGGTGCCGTTGGTGGACGCCGGATCCTCACGCACGACCCTGCCCTTGACGATGCCGTTCCTGGTGTCGATGGACGCGGTCTGTCCGATCGCGACATCGCGCGCCTGCGTCTCGGGAATCCGGAGGACCGCCTTGAGGTTGCCGGGCTGAACGACCTTGGCCAGGGTCGCGCCGGGATTGGCCCACTGCCCCATCTGCAGCGGAAGTTCCTGGAGCACACCCGTCGCGCCGGCCTTCACCACCATGGATCGCTCCTGCTCGCGTTGAAACGCGGCAATGGACCGAAGCCGATCGACCTGGCGCTGCTGGACTTCAAGCTGGGACTCGACGGTGGACGAGAGCAGATCGAGACGCTGCTGTTCAATCTGCAGCCGGCTGGTAAACTCCTCTGCGTGATCCTGAGAGGTCTTAAGTTCATTCGTCGAGATAAGGCCACGCTTCGCCAGCTCGGCATCGCCCTCGGCCTTGCGGATGGCTTCGCGATACTGTGATCGCACCGAGGCGACAACCGAAGCCTGGTTCAAACGCTGCGACTCGAGATTGGTCTTGAGGTTTACCAGATCGGCCTCGGCCGCGGTAAGCTGCCGATCCGCGTCGAGGGTTTGAATCTGGACATCGGGATTGGTCAGGACCATCAGGACGGTGTTTTCGTCGACGCTCGCGCCCGGTTGCACCATCACCCGTTCGACCCGACCCGCCGTGACCGCCGTAATCCATCGAATCTGCTCGGGAACCAAGGTGCCCGGCCCGCGAACTTCCCGCAGCATGGACCCCTGCTCCACGGTGTCACGCCACAGCGACCCGCCGTCAACGCCGGGAGAAGCCGGCTCCAGCTTATTCAGCGCCACGGTCAGGATCACAACAGCGAGCAGACCCACGGCAGCGTAGATCCAGCGTTTTCGGTTCTTCGTGGGTGCGCGAGCAATGTCCACCGGTAAATCCTCAGTTCGTTGGGACGCGCGGCAGGTGAAACCACTATCAGGTGTAAGAACGGCTTTCCAGCACGAACACGCCTGAGCTATGGTCATGGAAGGGAAGTAGCGTGCCATCGGCGCATGAATCGTATAGCTTTAGATCCCAACACGTTATCCCACTATCGCCCAGCGCGTGAAAGACTCCTTCGAGCGGTTTCGGGATTAGCAATCCCATAATCGAACACCCGGCGTCTTTCCTTATAGGAGCCGGTCCGTCCGCCGGATCAGAATGTGTCATTCGCCCTGTCCCGGTCGTCCCCGGTTCAGATTCGAACAATCTTCGCGGGTGGCCGCCCGCCGATCATTCAATGTTGAGCCAGCCATTCCCAATCCTGACGAAGAGCTGTTGCGATTCCCCGTTACCGCCGTTAGGAGGTCTGTCCCGATAGTGCGTGACGACAAACGCTCCAACCTTACTCTTGCCCGAACCGGGGGTGCCTGCTGGCTCTCCCTCCTCGCTGCTTCGATCCCCATCATGAGCTGTGGGCACGAAGCGCCATTTGCGGTCGACCGAACGTCACCAGCCGGACCTTTCAGCCAGTCATTTCCGAGACGGATCACGTTCAATACGGGCGACGACCGGACCCCGACCTGGCTTCCCGATGGTTCGGGAATCATGTACTCATCGGAACGGATCGATCGCTTCGACCATGACCGCTGCCTGACCGTGATTCCCCCGGAAGGGGGAACCATCATCCAACGATATTGCCCTACCGATCCGGTGGAGGATGACTCGACCAACCTGATGGAGTCGCCGGCCGTTTCCTCCGATGGCTCGATTTTTTTTCACCAGGTCACGAGCTGGGTTGGTCAACAGAAACTGGGGGAGTCTTCTCTCCGACTGGGCCGGGTGAATGACCCGGTCTCGAGCCGGCAACTCACGCTGGTGCCCTATCTCGCACCGACGGGCACGATTCACTCCAGTATTCGCTCACCCGTCTGGACCGGGACAAACACGGTAGTCTATCTTGCGGAACAGCTCTTCTATCAGGGATCGACCTTTTACCCGGATACCTTTTTCACCGGCCTCGACATTGTTCGACTGGACGTGAGTGGGAACCCTCCGGTCTTCGAGGTCATTCCAGGAACTCATTTTGCCTCCTCGTTCGCCGTCACCGACGAGGCGGACATCCTTTACTACACGCTTGGCGGCGACTCCAGGGTGTATCGCCAGGACCTTGCCTCTGGCGTGGTCACCGTCCTTTACGATTTCGGCAGCGGGAACATCGCCCGGGATGTCGCGATCAGCGGCAGCAAACTGGCCGCAGTAGTCGGGCGGAGCGTGCTTTATCAGTTCGAGGCGCCCCACGATGGCTATGTGCAGCGGGACGAGGGCGGCGACCTTCACCTGGTCGATCTGCCGACCGCCTCCGAAGACTCGTTTACGACCGATTCCGTCTTGTTTCGCCACCCCGTCTTTTCGCCCGACGGTCATCGCCTTGTGGTCGAGGTAACACCGTTCGCGCCGGTCCATGTCGGACCGAGTTCTGACTACAACGCGACGAATCACCGGGCCGACCTCTGGCTCTTTGACGTTCCGTCGTTTTGAGGCGGCCCGCGACACCCACAT
>JBDTRF010000143.1:0-9204 GCA_039931815.1 Gemmatimonadota bacterium | reverse complement strand
GGGAGATATGGCACAGGCCCTGCTTCTACCCGATCATCCCTTCCGGAGAAGACAATGCGTGCCGCCGCGACCGTCCTGGTCCTAGGAGTCCTTTCTCTCGGATGCCGAGACCAGTTCCTGGGCAATGATTCTCTCGTCAGTGCACCAACCAATCTCAGCTATATGGTCGAGCCCAGCGGAACGCCGGGCAGCCCCTCCGGGATCCTCCTTCGCTGGGATTTCAGCAATGATCCGGCGCTTGCCGTCTGGCACATTTACTCCCGCGCCGGGACCTCCGGGTCGTATAATCTTCGCGGCTCAACCACGTCCAATACGTTCCACGACGATGGCATTCCTCACCTCCAGTACTATGTCACCGCGGAGGACGATGCCGGCAACGAGAGCGATCCCAGCAACGCCGTGACGGTGGATGAGCGACTCGCCCTCGATGCCCCGACGACTCTGACCACGACGTCGCTGGACGGTGCGATTGCGATGAGCTGGTCGGACAATGCGTATACCTCGGATCCGCAGGGCTTTTCGGTCTACCGGGTATACAGCGCGTCTTATGATCTCGACCTGGGGCTGTGCGGCGCCACATGGTCGCTCGAAGGCACTACGGTTGCGCCGGAATTCATTTCTTCAGCCCTCACCAACGGTTCACCACGATGCTTCGCGGTTTCCGCGATCAGCGTTGAAGGTTTTGAGAGCCTGTGGTCTCCCGTCCGTTCAGACACTCCCCGACCCGACGCAAGAAACATCCTCATCTATGCCCGGCAGTTCTCAGTTCCTGCAAGCGGGTTCCGGTTCTGGCGGGACCTGGACAGCGACGGGCAGGCAGATCCGAACGAGATTGGCCTGGTCGGTTCAGGTAACCTTGCCGATAATGATTTCACGGTTGAACGCGACATCAATGGCGAGTTATTTCTGACCCCATTACGCGCGGGTACCGGCGTCATCGCGTACGGAAGCATTCCAGTCGAAGATCTCACAAGTATCGACTTTGCTCCCAATGTGACGTATCCGACTGGCGGTCTGAGCGCAGTGCCTGGCTGGGGTTATGTGTTCCAGATGGATGGCGGTGATGGTTTCTCTCGATACGGCGCGGTTCGCGTGACGCATGTCGGATCGGATTACCTGATCCTCGATTGGGCCTACCAGACCGATCCGGGTAACCCTGAGCTGATTCGCGCGAGGTAGTGGCAAAAATCGAAAGCAGCGATGTGAAGCGGGAGCGGTGAGACAGCATCACAGGAAGAGACGGTGAGTCCGATGCGGGCTCACCGCTTTCTTTTGCCGGATGCTCTTCCCCGGTTCCCGGCTTCCCCGCTAAGTTCGGGCATGCCTTTCACACTCACGATTGACGGCCATTCCCTCACCATTGAGGACACCGTCAGGTTCGCCCGCGAGCCCAGTGCGGTCGTGCTCATCGACCCCGCCGCTCGATCGGCGCTCGCCCGGAGCCGCGCGCTCGTTGACAAAGCCATCGCTGCCGGGAAAACGATCTACGGGATCAATACCGGGTTCGGCAAACTGGCCAATGTCCGGATTGCGGCGGACCGCCTGGACCGGCTGCAGGTCAACCTCATTCGCAGCCATGCTGCCGGGCTGGGAACCCCGCTGCCGGCAGATGTGGTGCGGGCCGCGATGCTGCTGCGGGCGAATGTCCTGCTGCGACCGACCAGCGGGGTAAGACCAGAGCTGGTTGAGGCGCTGGTGGGGATGATCAATGCCGGTGTCATTCCGGTGGTCCCGGAGCAGGGAAGCGTAGGAGCGAGTGGCGACCTGGCCCCGTTGGCGCATATCGCGCAGGTACTGATGGGTGAAGGGGAAGTGCAGGAAGGTGGCAACGTGACGGAAGCCGGTCCCGCCCTCAATCGAGCCGGCCTTCGGCCCTTCGCGTTCGCTCCGAAGGAGGGACTGGCGTTCATCAACGGCACACAGGCCCAGACGGCGATCCTCTCGCTCCTGGTCCATGATGCCGAGGTGCTGTGGCGGACGGCGGTCGCCGCCAGCGCGATGACCCTGGAAGCGCTGCGGGGGACGCCGGTCCCCCTGGATCCAAGGATTCACGAGGCTCGACCTCACGAGGGTCAGCGGGCTGCCGCGGCCCTCATGCGTGTGCTGCTGGTCAACAGTGCCATCCGGGAATCCCACCGGGAAAACGATCCGCGGGTCCAGGACGCGTACAGCCTTCGCTGTACCCCCCAGGTACTTGGCGCGGTGGCGGACGCGATCCGGTTTGCCCATGAAACGGTCACCATCGAGCTGAACGCTTCCACCGACAACCCCCTGGTCTTTGAGAACGGCGACGTCCTGTCGGGCGGCAATTTCCATGGTCAGCCGGTTGCCCAGGCCCTGGATTTCGTCGCGATCGCCCTGACGACGCTGCAGGCTATTGCCGAGCGGAGGATCGAACGGCTGGTGAACCCTGACTTGTCGCAAGGCCTCCCGGCCTTTCTCACGGCCGATCCCGGCCTGAGTTCCGGATTCATGATGGTGCAGATCTCGGCGGCGTCACTGGTCGCCGAATCACGGACGCTGTGCATGCCAGCGAGTATCGGATCCATTCCCACCGATGCAAACCAGGAAGACTTCGTGCCAATGGGAATGGGTGCCGCCTACAAGGCGCGCCGAATTCTGCTCAATGCCCAGCGGATCATTGCCGCCGAATTTCTCTGTGGAGCACAGGGTCTCGACATACTCCAGCCGCTGACGCCGGGGCAGGGGATCGTCGTGCTGCATCGGATCATCCGGCAGGCGATCCCGTCCCTGGGGGAGGATCGTTCGCCGGCACCGGACCTGGAACGGCTCGCCGCCATGATCAGCGAGGGCAAACTGGATCCACTCCGGGTGATCGGTCCGGAAGGCTGAACCCCGCGCGCCGATTTGATGGCTCCGCTCGGGTTGCCTGCCCTCGGGTTGAGCCGTATCTTTAACTCATTGCCCTGTCGCCTCTTCCCACACACATGCCGAGCCTGATGAATCTCGAGAAACTGAAGGACGCGGCGCGTAAATTCGAGCAAAAGGAGGATTGGCGTCGGGCCATCGAGGTATATCAGAAGGCCATCGTCGAATTCGAATCAGGGCACGACCCAAACCCCGACCTCTCGATTTACAACCGGGTGGGCGACCTGCACATGAAGGCCAACGATCCCACCGCCGCCGTCCAGGCCTATGAGCGGGCCGTTGATCTGTACAGCGACCAGGGGTTCCTCAATAACGCGATAGCACTGTGCGGGAAGATCCTCCGGGTGAATCCGGGGAGGATCCAGGCGTATCTCAAGCTTGCCCAGCTGCACGCACGCAAGAACGTGGTCATCGACGCCAAGAAGAATCTGATTGAATACCTCGAGCGGATGAATCAGGTCCATCAGCTCGACGAAGCCTTTAAGGCAGTGAAAGCCTTTGCCGACCAGTTCCCCGGCAACCAGGAGATTCGCTTCATGCTGAGCGATCTTCTGCGGGCCTCGTCCCGGACCACCGAAGCGAGAGAGCAGCTTCAGAAGTTGACCGCGGATCTCGAGGCCAAGGGTGATACCGCCGGCGCCCGGAAGACGCGGGAACGGCTGCAGGCGATCACCGAGCTTCCCGAAGAAGTGGCCCCGGCCGCCCCCAAGCGGGGGGACCTGGTCTTCCTCGATATTGGCATTGACGTCCGAACTCCCTCACGACCAGCGCCCCCACCACCGGCTCCCGCTCGTCGATCGACCGTGCGCACCCCTCGGCCGACGGTCCGCACCACCCCGGTGATTCCCCCCGAGTCCATGATCGACGACGCCATGGTCGTCATCCAGCCCGGATCTGGGTCAGAGTCTCCCGAGGACATGGATTCGCCAGAGCTTGCCCCACTCGAAATCGAAACCTCGAGCCTGGCCGACGCGGAGCTCGATCTGGCATCGATCACACCGCAGGAAGTCGTCCCCGACCTGCTCCGCTCGGACGATGCCGCGACCCTGGCCGCCGGCATGACCGACCTGGAGCCCACGATCTTCGAGACCGTTGAAGGCGCGTCGCTCCTCGAATCAGTCGATGGGCTGGAGCTCGATACTGACACCGGTCCGGTGGACGAACCGGTTTCACTGCTGGACGACAACCTCCAGGTTGATGCGTCCGAAATCACACCGATCGATGGCATGGAGCGGGAATTCGGAGTCGCAGCCGAAGAAGCTCCAGACGAAGACCTTCTGGTGCTCGATACCGTTTCCGATGACAGTGATTCGCTCCATGCCGAAGAGGAGGTGTTCGAAGTCGAATCCGAATCGGAGGAATTGGTCGAACTGGTTGAACCGGTGGAAACCCACGGTGAGATCCTGGATGACGGTACCGACTGGGAGATCCCGGAAGAAGTTGACGTCATCGAACCGGTGTCCGCGCCCGTCGATGGAACCGCGGAAGCTTCCCTCTCCTTTCTCCAGGTCGAGGAACCGGTTCAGCCGAGTATCGAAGAGCTGGAAGACCGGATTCTCGACGATCCGGACAATCCGGAAAACCACCGTGCCCTGGGCGAGGCGTTGCTGGCCACCGGTGATTCAGTGCGGGGCGTCGATGAGCTGGACCTGGCACTCCTCGGGTATGAGAATCGAGAAGACTGGGAGCACGCGCTTGATCTCATTAATGAACTCATCCGGGTGGACCCGGCCAGCGTCCGCTACTATCAGAAGCGGGTGGAAGTCGCCTACCGTACCGGTGAAAAAGGCCGGCTGATCGACGCCTACCTCGAATTGGGAGACGCACTGGTACGGAGTGGCGCGCTCGACAAGGCGCTGGCCGTGTACCGTCGCGTGATCGAACACGAGCCGGAGAATCCTCGTGCCGGCTCTGCGCTCCAGGCGCTCTCACCTCCGGAAGAAGCCCCGGCCGAACCAGCCAGGCCATCGAAGTCTGTTCCGCGTCGCATGGTTCCCGTTGAAGAGAACGACGACTTCATTGACCTGGGATCCCTCGTGACGGAAGGGGAAATCATCCGCGATACTCGCATGCGGATTGAGGATGAGGAACCCACCGGGGACGAGGAGCGCGATTTCAAGGAGATGTTGAGCCAGTTCAAGCGCGGCATCGAACAGAATCTCGAAGCCGACGATTTTCAATCGCATTACGACCTGGGCGTCGCATTCAAGGAGATGGGCCTCCTCGACGAAGCGATCGCCGAATTCCAGAAGGCGCTCCGCTCGCCGGAAGGCCGACTGCGAACCTCCGAAGCACTCGGCGTCTGTTTCTATGAGAAGGGGCAGTTCCCCATCGCCGAGGCGATTCTTCGTCGCGCCACCGAGTCGGTGCCAGGGGGAGATGACCAGAAAGTCGGCCTTCTCTACTGGCTCGCGCGCTCGCTGGAGGTGCAGAACAGGATCGACGACTCCCTGACGACCTATCGGCGGGTCCTCGCGGTGGACATCCGGTTTGCCGATGTGGGCGAACGGATGAGTCATCTGAACTCGGGGCGGATCGGATGAGCTCACAGACTGCCCCCGTTTCGCTCAGTGAGCTGCAGGCTCCCCTCGGCAGCAAGCTCGACGGTGTCCTGGAAGAGCTTCATCGCATCGTCCGCTCGGATTTTCCGCTCATCACCGAGGTAAATTCGCACCTCTTTCAGATGCGCGGAAAGATGTTCCGTCCGACCCTGATGCTGCTGTCCGACCAGGCAACGGGCAACCGCGATCCCCGGACCCCCACCCTGGCCGCCGTGGTCGAGCTGATTCACCTGGCGACGCTGGTGCATGATGATTCGGTGGATCATTCCGTCATGCGCCGCGGGATGCCCACGATCAACTCGCTCTTCAGCCACCAGATCTCGGTCATCATGGGAGACTATCTCTACTCCCGCGCCGTCATCGAACTGGTGGCGCTCAATGACCTCGAGCCGCTCCGCGTGCTGGGCCGGGTTACCAATGAGATGACGGTCGGCGAAATGCGTCAGCTCCTGTCGCATGAGCCGCTGAGTTTTTCGGAAGAGGAATACGACCTGCTCATTCGCGCCAAGACCGCATCGTTGCTGTCCGCCGCCTGCGAGGTCGGCGCCCTCCGTGCGCGCCCCGAGGAGCGGGCGGCGCTGCGGCGCTTCGGCGAGTATGTGGGGATGGCCTTCCAGATCGTGGACGACCTCCTGGATTACACGGAGCTGGAGGAGGTCACCGGTAAACCATCAGGATCCGACCTCCGGGAGCACAAAGTCACCCTGCCGTTGATTGCATCACTCCCGCGATTCACCGACGCCGAGCGCCGACTGGTCAACCGGCTCATGGCGACACCGGAACCTGCCGATCAACAGATCGCGGATGTCATCCAGGCGGTCGCGAGGACCGGGGGACTGGACTACGCCAGGGAGCGGGCTCACTCACTGGCGCAAAAGGCTGAGACGGCCCTGGAATCGATTCCTCCTGGCGCGGCTACGGAAGCATTGCGCGCGAGTATCACTTATGTGCTGGATCGGAGACGCTGATGGCTGCCGGACCTCGTCGCCCTGTTTTCTACTTTGGTGTTCTCACCGCCGGCTTCATCGCTGGAGGCTTCCTGACCTCCCTGGTGCGGCAGTTCCTGCCTGACAGCCCGGGGAAAGAGCTGTTTACCTACACGGTTTCCCCCACGATTGGTCCAGTCTCCATCAACCTCCTGGTCATCGATTTGACTCTGGGGCCTCTGGGGCTGCATGTTTCTATCCTGAGCCTGATCGGGGTGGTTCTCGCCTACCTCCTGGCCCGCTCGCTCTTCTAAGGGAGTCACGTATGTTCGGTAATCTTGGAGTGTGGGAAATCCTGATGATCCTGGTCGTGGTCATGCTGCTCTTTGGTGCCAAGCGGCTACCGGAGATGGGTTCATCCATCGGCAAGGGTATCCGGGAATTCAAGCGCAGCCTGAGCGATACACAGGATGCGGTCATGAAGCCTGAAGACCAGCACCTCTCGAGCGGACGTCAACTGGATGCGCCTCCCGCCACGCCCCCGAGCGGTGGCGAGCCCAAGCGGCTTTCGCAATAGGTTCCACCGCGGGCAGCCAAAGAAAAACGGTGAACAGGGTTCTGTTCACCGTTTGTGCTTTCGAACCTCGATCAAGATCACGTTGTCGGCCACTCCGATCATGACTTCGGTGTTTTGGTTCCGTTCTGGGTCTGTATCCGGGCCGCCTGGGCTTCGGCCTGGGCTGTCGTTTGATAGATTTCGGATCGATAATCCTTGATGACGGCCTGGGTCCGGAGGGATGCCATGTAGCTCCTGATCCGGGATTGCCGTTCGGCGCGGATAGCCTGGGCACGCAGGTCGTCGACTTGCTTGGCAAAATCCGCGGAATCCGCCGCTACGTGGTCGAGGGCCTCAATGAAATAGATTCCCTCTTCGGTATCGAGCGCCTTGCTGTGCTCCCCCTTCGCCAGCCCGAAAGCCGCGCCGATCAACTGGGGGTTGGGAAGTGGCGGATTCACCCGGCTGAACGGACCCATCTCCTGGTTTGGCAGCTTGAGCGCATCGGCGGCCTGGCTCAGCGTGCTTCCTTCGGTCATCCGCTGTTCCACGTTCTTGGCAATTTCCCGGGCCTTCGTCCGCTTCTTGATGTCACGAACCGCGCTCTCGACCGCGGGACGAATCGTCTCAAGGAGGGGAATACCGGCCGCCTGGGTGCTGTCGAGTCGGAAGATGAAAAACGCTTCCGGTATTTCGATGATCGAGCCGATCTCGCCCTTCTGAGCCTGGAACGCCCAGACTCCTGCATCGGGCACGACGAATCGTCCCACCTGCACCCGGGTTCCTTCCTGGACCGGCCCGGTATGGAGAATCGGCAGGTTGAGGACGCGACCGACGGTATCCAATGCAGCTGGATCCAGCCGCTCGGCTCCCAACGACTCCAGCGAATCCGCCTGGGCGTCCAGCTGGTCGCGATGGTTCCCGGCCACCTCGATCGGAACCAGGATATGCCGCCCCTTCGCCTTGTTCCCCTGCCGGCTGGTCACCTCGATGAGGTGGTACCCGAACTGGGTCAACACCGGCTGCGAAAGGGTGTTCAGCGGCATTGAAAAAGCGGCGGAATCGAAGTGAGTGTCGAAATCGCCTCGCGTCCATTCACCGAGGTCGCCACCCTTGGACCCGGACACCGAATCCGAGGACTCCCGCCTGGCGACATCCTCGAAGGTGCTCGTGCCCGACGCGATTTCTTCCCGGAGCGCTCTGGCGTGGGTCAGGGCCTCCGCCGAATCCGCCGCGTTCATCGCCCGGGGAAGCGCCACGTAGCTCATGTACGCCGTGCGCGTGCGCCGGAAATCTTCCTGGTGGTCCTTATAGTATTGTTCGACTTCCTGCGGCGTAATCGTCACCCCGGAATCGGGGACCACGGTACGAGGCACAATCGCGGCCAGCCGAATCTTGACGGTTTCGTGTTCGTCACGATACTTCTCCCAGAGCGAAGCGTCGGAGAGAAATACATCGGCAGTCACGACCTGCCAGAGCTTGGCCTGCCGGAGTTCGTCCCGGTACTGGGCTTCGAGGTAGGGTATCGCGGCCTGTCCATTGCTCGAGGTCAACCATCGCTCGTATTTCTCGGGATCGAACCGTCCATCGGTCTGGAAATTGGAGTCGGAGGTGAGCACTGGAGGCGGACTGGTGCGGATGGCATCGACGATTTCATCGGACGTCACCTGGATGTGGTGGCGTTCCATTTCCTGGTTGATGATCCGGTTCTGGATGAACTGGTCCCAGACCTCGTCCCGGATGCTCTGAATGTCTTCGAGTGAGAGCTGACCGGGAGTCTGTTGCTGACGCTGGCGGGTCCGCTCCTGCACCTGTTGATCATAGGACCGGGTGTCGACTCGTTGTCCATTGATCTTGCCGACGGTGGTCTTGGAGAAAACGCCAGACCCTCCGGTGATTCCGCTCAGGTCTACCAGCCAAAGGAGAAGCATCACGCCGAAGAAGGCCGCGATGAGTTTGGCGCTGTTCCGAAATGCTTGCATCATAACGAGTAAACCGGCCTTCGAGAGTGGTTTGGGGAACCGCCAATTGTAAGCGCTCGGGAGTTGTTTCTCAACCTCGGACCTGGCTCGGGCGGGCGCTGATCGATCAAGATTCCTCCGGGTCTGCCTTCATGATCCGCAAGGAAAGTCTTGCGAGGATCTCTGGCGCCAGGCGGTTGACAGCGCTATCCTGCATTGCTACGTTTACTCTAATTCCGACAACAACTTAGCTCACGGACCCGGATGGCCTATACCAGCGAGATCGACAAGCTCGAACGGCGCCACAGGGA
>JBDTRF010000142.1:0-9206 GCA_039931815.1 Gemmatimonadota bacterium | reverse complement strand
GGCAATCCCATCCTCTTCATGGACATCGCCTCGGCCGAGGTCACCAAGTACGCCGCCAACGCGATGCTGGCGACCCGGATTTCGTTCATGAACCAGATTGCCGGGTTCTGTGAGCGAGTCGGGGCGGACGTTGCGGCCGTGCGCAAAGGCATTGGAACCGATCGCCGGATTGGCCCGGCCTTCCTCTTCCCGGGGCCGGGGTATGGCGGCAGCTGCTTTCCCAAAGACGTGAAGGCCCTGGTGCGCTCGGCTCGGGAAATGGGTATGGAGTTCGATCTGCTGGAAGCCGTCGAGACGGTGAATGCCCGACAGAAGCTGGTGTTGCTGGAGAAGGCAAAACAGAGTCTCGGCGAAAATCTCCAGGGTAAGACCGTCGCCGTGTGGGGCCTTGCCTTCAAGGCGGAAACGGATGACATGCGGGAGAGTCCCGCGATCCCGCTCATCAACGGTCTCCTTGCCGCCGGGGCGGTGGTCCAGGCGCACGACCCCAAAGCCATGGAGAGCGCACGGGATGTTTTCGATGGCAGCATCAGTTACGCGCACGACCCCTATGCCGCGGTGCAGGGGGCCGATGCGCTCGTCATCGTGACCGAATGGCTGGTCTATCGCAACCCGGATTTTGAACGGCTCAGATCGGCACTCAAGCGATCGTTGATCATCGACGGACGGAACCTCTTTGATCCCGAGCGCATGGCCGCGGACGGCTTCGAATATCACAGCATTGGGCGGAGGCGTCCATGAGGATTTTGATCACCGGGGCAGCCGGGTTTCTCGGATCCCATCTGACAGACCGTCTCCTCGCCGATGGCCATGAAGTTGTCGGGGTGGACAATCTGGTGACCGGCTCGACCGACAACATCGCGCACCTGGCGGGGAATCCACGGTTCAAGTTCATTCATCACGACGTCACCAACTACATGTTCGTGGAGGGACCGCTGCACGGCGTGCTCCATTTTGCCTCGCCAGCGAGCCCGGTGGATTACCTCGAGCTGCCGATTCAGACCCTGAAAGTCGGCTCGCTCGGCACGCACAAGGCGCTCGGACTGGCCAAGGCCAAGGGCGCCCGCCTCCTGCTTGCCTCCACGTCCGAGGTCTATGGCGATCCCCAGGTGCATCCGCAGCCGGAGAGCTACTGGGGCCACGTCAATCCGGTGGGTCCCCGCGGTGTCTATGATGAAGCAAAGCGGTTTGCCGAAGCCATGACGATGGCGTATCACCGGTATCACGCGGTAGATACCCGCATCGTCCGGATCTTCAATACCTATGGCCCACGCATGCGGGCCCACGATGGCCGCGTGGTGTCGAACTTCGTGGTGCAGGCGCTTAAAGGCCTGCCGATTACGATCTATGGCGACGGGTCGCAGACGCGTTCGTTCTGCTACGTTTCCGACCTGGTCGACGGCATTATCCGACTGTTCCACGGCGATTCCAGCGATCCGACGAATATCGGAAACCCGAACGAGTTCACGGTGCTGCAGCTGGCCGAAATGGCGATCAAGATGACGGGCTCCAAGTCGGTCATCGAACGACATCCCCTGCCAACGGATGACCCCAAGGTTCGCAAGCCGGACATCACCCTGGCTCGCACCCGGCTGGGCTGGTCGCCGACGGTGGAACTCGAAGAAGGCCTCCGGCGCACGATTGAACACTTCCGCAGTCGATTTGCCACATGACCCATGTTCTCGTCACCGGCGCTGCGGGCTTCATCGGTTCCCACCTCTCGGAAGCCCTGACCGCTCGGGGCGACACCGTCATCGGCATCGATAACTTCGATCCGTTCTACTCCCGGGCCGAAAAAGAACGGAACCTGCGGAAACTGAGGAACCGCCCCTCGTTCACGTTCCATGAAACCGACCTGCTCCAGGCCGACGGGATTCGTCCGCTGCTCCAGCCGGATTCGGTCATTGTCCATCTCGCTGCCCGACCGGGTGTCCGTCCATCGCTGGTCGATCCCGCAGGGTATGCCCGGGTCAATGTCGAGGGGACGGCCAGCCTGCTCCGGGTGGCCCAGGACCAGGGGGTCACCCGTTTCATCTTCGGATCATCCAGCTCGGTATATGGCGACGACACCAAGGCGCCGTTTCGCGAGGATGCGACCGCGCTGAAGCCCCTCTCTCCTTACGCCGCGACAAAACGGAGTGGCGAACTGATGCTGGAATCTCTCGCACCCATCTTTGGTTTGCGGGCGACAGCACTCAGGTTCTTCACCGTGTACGGCCCCCGCCAGCGTCCCGACCTGGCGATCCATGCCTTTGCCCGAAAGATATTGGCGGGTCAAACGATTACTTTGTTCGGGGACGGCACCCAGTCCCGCGACTACACCTACTGCGACGATATTGTCGCGGGAATCATCGCCTCCCTGGATTGGACGGCAAGCGCTTCACCGGGCCTCGAAATTTTCAACCTCGGCGGCAACGAACCCGTTCCCCTCCGGGAAATGGTTGCCGAGTTGGGCCGGGCCCTGGGCCGGGAACCCCGGACGGAATGGGCACCCATGCAGCCGGGAGACGTGCAGCACACGTACGCGGATCTTTCCAAGTCCGGTTCCATGCTCGGTTACCGACCCAGGACGACGTTTTCCGATGGTTTGCGTCGCTTTGCCACGTGGCTGGAGGATCCCGATGAGAGTCAGCGCTGATCACCAGATCAATCGCGCTCGCGAGCGCTTCGAGCTGCATGATTACTACGGCGCCATTCATTTGCTGGAAGAAGTCGCGTCTTCCGGCCGGGTCTTCGCCGATGTGCTTCATCTGCTCGGGCTCAGCTACTCACTGGTGGGCCAGCCGGAAAAAGCGCTCGAGTTTTTTGATCGGGCCCTGGGTCTCAATCCCCGCTACTTCGAAGCCCACGTCCATCGGGGCATAGTGCTCAACGAAATGGGCCGACGGGGAGAGGCGGACGAGGCATTCCGTCGGGCGTCGTCGGCCAATCCCGAAGCCGTGGAC
The DNA here is from genome assembly GCA_039931815.1 of Gemmatimonadota bacterium. Taxonomy (GTDB): domain Bacteria; phylum Gemmatimonadota; class Gemmatimonadetes; order Gemmatimonadales; family GWC2-71-9; genus DASYPP01. The sequence continues at coordinate 6,261 of JBDTRF010000142.1, read as the reverse complement.
GGCCTCCCCTGGAATGTCGCGGCCCAGCTGGCAAACCAGCACGCGTCCCTCGGCCTCATGTATGCGCAAGCCGGCGCGCTCAACGAGGCAATTCGAGAGTATCAAAGAGCCATCAACCTGGGCCCAACGTTCGCGGACCTGCGCTATCGGCTGGCCCGACTCCTCCTGGAAACCGGTCGGACCCTCGATGCGCGCGAGGAGCTGGAGCGAGTGGTGCGGGAACGGCCCAACTTTGTTGACGCTCAGGCGGCACTCGGACTGGCTCGATACCTCTCGGGCGATGCGGCCGGGGCCGAAGAGATCTGGAATGAATCCCTCAACATCCGACCGGAAAACCCCCGGATCGAGGCGTATCTGTCCATGATGGAAAGGGGAACGGCGTGAGCCGATGGTGCAGCGCCCCGCGTCCCATCGGCGCTACCGCATCGACTTATTGGCCATTCCCTGTGTGTCACGCCTAGTGTCGAGGCCGGGGATATCAGCATCGATACGATCACTGCCGTTCGCGGCTGGCAGCGCACTTTTGTTCGGTTCGGTCCTCCTGATGGCCTGTCCTTCCGCCGCCGCTGATCATGCCAAGCTCGGCGACAAGGCCGTTGGCGTCGCAGACTACACCACCGCCGTGGCCGAGTACCGCGCTGGTGTTCAAACCTCCCCGCGGGGGGAACTGCTCGCGAAGCTGGGATCCGCCGCGATCCATCTCAAGAATTTTCGCGAGGCGGCTGAGGCGTATCGCAAGCTCGGCGAGGTAGATCCTGCGCGAGCCGGGGAGGCCGCCACCGGACTCGAGCGAGTCGCCCGGGCTGCCCAGGAGAACCTCGATGCCGCCGCGATGCGTGAGGCCCTGATCGGGCTTCAGGCCATTGCGCCGGACCGGCCCACCGGTCGAATCGCCCTGACGCTGGTGCTGAGTGGCCGGCTGGAGCCGGCCGAGGCCTTGTCGCTGTTACCGTACGCGCTCGCGGGGGCGCGGGATGATGCGACCGTCGATTCGCTCCTGCAGTTGTACGGAGAGGCGTTCCGTGAAACGACCGCGTGTGAAGAGGCCGTACGGATCTACCAGACGATTGTGCGCCGGGCCGGCGGAAATACCGTTTCCAGGGCCGCAACCCAGGGGTTGGCCGAGTGCTCGTTTCGACTGGGGGTGGATGCCCAGGGGCTGAATCAGCCGGAGATTGCAGAGCGATGGTACCGCAATGCCGCGTCCGCTGACTCCGCCTCGGATACGGGCCGCGAAGCGCTGATGGGTCTGGGTGATGTGCGACTCGAGCAGGGGGATACCGTCCATGCTGCGGCGGCGTACCGCGCGGCGTTTGTCCGCGGCGCCGCCGATTCCCTCGGACGGGTGGCAGCGGGGAAGCTCTCTGCCCTGGGAATCGGATCCGTAACGGATTCAACTTTGAACCGGGAACCATGATGCGCAGGATCGCCGTACTGTTGGGCTTCGGACTCGTTCTCGCCTGCGGAAAGGGAAAAGCGCCAGTGGCGACTGCGCCAGCGCCCAGCGTCCAGGGAAATCCGGCACTGGTGGATTCCCTCTGGCGCACGGCCGAGCGGCAGTTTCGCGCCGGTGACTGGAACAAGTCTTCTCTCAATCTCGAGCGGTTGCTTCTGGAAAGCCTGGGCACCGATCCCCGTCTGATCCGAGCCCATTTTCTGCTGGCTGAGTGCTATTTCGCGCAGAACGATCACCTGCGCGCCGCCCGGGAATTCCGTCGCGTTTCTGATGAAACTCCGAATGACTCCCTGGCGCCTGTGGCGCTCCTGCGCGCTGGAGATGCCTACTCCGATCTCTGGCGCAGACCTGAACTCGATCCATCCTATGGGCAGCAGGGGCTCGCGACGTACCAGGAGCTGTTGAGCCGGTATCCCGACTCACCGGTGGCCGCTCGAGCCCGTGACCGGGTCGCGGGGTTGCAGGACAAATTCGCCGAAAAATCCTTCAAGTCCGCCCTCTACTATCTTCGGCTCAAGGCCTTCGATTCAGCCATTCTCTATTTCCGCGACCTCCTCGCGACCTATCCCCGGTCCACGATTGCACCGCAGGCGCTTCTCCGGCTCATCGAGGCCTACAAGGCCATTGGGTATACCGAAGAGGTGAAGGAAACCTGCGGATATTTCCGAACCAATCATCCCACGGCCCCGGGCATCGATCGGGCCTGCCCGCTTGCGACCGATACCACCTGAGAGCGCGAACGGTGAACGGTCTGAGTGGCTGACGGCAGCTCGTCCGTTCTCGACCTTGGACCGGCACCTGGGTTCGGCATGATTCCTACCTTTGGAACCCCATGATTGGCCTGCACTGCCACCATCGCTTGTCAGTTTGCTCTACTCATGGGCATTCCCTCGTCGAATTCGCGCAGGTCCCGGTCTTCTCTTCGCTGTTGCGTGTTCCTCTCCACGAGTCGCGAGAATGATCGGCCTCCTTGGGGGATCGTTCGATCCTGTTCATCACGGTCACCTGATCATCGCCCAGGTGGCCGTCGAGCAGCTGGGTCTTTCCGAAATCCGGTTCGTCGTCGCCCGCGAACAGCCGTTCAAACACGGCCGTCATGGGGCGACACCCGAGCACCGAGTTCGCATGGTGGAGTTGGCGGTTGCCGGCCAACCACACTTCAAGGTCGAGACCCTTGAATTGGACCGCCCGGGGCCGTCCTACACAATCGATACCTTGCGCGAACTGACGCGGCGGGAACCTCAGGCGGAATTTGTTGTTCTCCTGGGATCTGACTCGGCACAGGATCTGGCCAAGTGGCGGGAATCCCGTGAGGTCGTTCGACTGGCCCGAGTGGTTGTTTTCGGGAGGGCAGGGGGAACGATTGATCCCTCGCCCCTGATTCATCGCCAAATCGAGGTTCCTCTTCTCGACATCTCCGCAACTTCCATCCGCCAGCGGGTCCGGGGCGGGCTTCCCGTCCGGTATTGGCTGCCCGACTCAGTAGACCGGTATATTCGGGAAAACCGGCTATATTTGTAGGCTGTCAGCGCTTGGCGCTTTCAAGCGGATCCGGCGGTTGGGGCCTGCCTCGAATACAGGTATCTCGACCAACCCAGGGGTGAAAATTCCGGTCCAGGACGATCGGCGCGCTCTCCTGTCAGGGGAGCGATGCCGCGCGCGTTGTCCCGGGTGCTCGAAGATCTCAAAGGAATCATGATCAACAAGGTTGTCACCAAACTTTTCGGAACCCGGTTCGATCGGGAGCGGAAAAAACTCTGGCCCGTGGTGGAACAGATTCACCGGGAGGAGGAGCGCCTCAAGGACCTGAGTGAGGAGCAGCTCAAGGCCCAGACGACGCGGTTCCGAGCAATCCTGGCCGATCGCACCGCCGAAGCCAAGACGGAAATGGAGGCGGTGCGGGCTGCCAAGCACAGCTGCCCCGACCCGGATGAGCGAGACCGGCTGGAGTCGCAGTACCAGGACATGGAACAGAAGTACAAGAAGGAGCTTGGCGTCGTCCTGGACGAGCTGCTTCCCGAGGCATATGCCACGGTGCGGGAAGCGTGTCGACGGCTCGTGGGCACCGAGGTGATGGTCACCGGCCACGGGTTGACGTGGGACATGGTGCCCTACGATGTCCAGCTGATCGGAGGCATCGTGCTTCACCGTGGCCGGATCGCCGAAATGGCGACGGGTGAGGGCAAGACCCTGGTCGCCACCCTTCCTCTTTACTTGAATGGCCTGGCTGGACGAGGGGCCCACCTGGTCACCGTCAATAACTACCTGGCTCGGCGCGATTCCCAGTGGATGGGACACATCTTTCGCTACCTTGGCCTCACGGTGGCCTGCCTCGACGATACGCAACCGTCATCGCTCGAACGTCGCGACGCCTACATGGCGGATATCACGTATGGCACCAACAACGAGTTCGGGTTCGACTACCTGCGCGACAACATGGTGTTCTCGCTGGAGCAGCGGGTTCAACGCGTCTACGCCTACGCGATCATCGACGAAGTCGATTCGATCCTGATCGACGAAGCCCGGACTCCGCTCATTATTTCCGGGCCCGTGGGTCATGCGGAAGACGACAAGTACGATCAGTTCAACCGGACGGTCGCCGAACTGGTGCGGAGGCAGAGCGCGGTGGTGAGCAATCTGCTCGCCGAGGGCGAAAAACTGCTGGAGGATCCCAAGACCCAGCGTGACGCCGCCGTGGCGCTGTACCAGGCAAGGCTGGGCAGCCCGAAGAATAAGAAGCTGCTCAAGATGCTGAACGAGACCGGCATCAAACAGATGGTGCAGCGAATCGAGCTCGATGCCATCGCGGACCGCAAGCTGCCCATGAAGCAGCAGCGTATGCGGGATGTCGAAGAGACGCTGTACTTCGTCCTGGATGAAAAAGGCCACTCGGTCCATCTGACGGACAAGGGTGCCACCGCCATGGCCCCGGACGATCCGGCCATGTTCATCGTGCCGGATATCTCGCTCGAGATTCACGCCCTTGATAAGGACCCCGACATTTCGCCGGCCGACCGGGTAACCAAACGGCGGGAGATCGAAGCGGAATACGCGGCGAAGAGTGAAAAGCTCCACATCATTCACAAGCTTCTCCAGGCCCACGCCCTCTATGAAAAAGATGTGGATTATGTAGTGCAGGAGGGCCAGGTGATGATCGTTGACGAATTCACCGGCCGACTGATGTCGGGGCGACGATGGAGCGATGGACTGCACCAGGCCGTGGAAGCCAAGGAGCAGGTCCAGGTGAAGGGGGAGACGCAGACCCTCGCGACCATCACGATTCAGAACTACTTCCGGATGTTCGATAAGCTGGCCGGTATGACCGGTACCGCCGAGACCGAAGAGACCGAGTTCTACCAGATCTACGGACTCGAAGTGTCGGTCATCCCGACCAACCGGCCGATTCGGCGCAATGACCGGCAGGACATGATTTACAAGACGCGCCGCGAGAAATACAACGCGATCGCGGACGAAGTGGAACGGCTGCATCAGCTTGGTCTGCCGGTCCTCATCGGCACCGTCACCGTGGAAGTATCCGAGACGCTGTCCCGGCAACTCAAGCGTCGGGGGCTCAAACACGAAGTGCTCAACGCGAAGTTCCACCAGCGTGAGGCCGAAATCGTCGCCGGCGCCGGACAGAAGGGGGCGATCACGATCGCCACGAACATGGCCGGCCGTGGCACCGACATTAAACTGGGCAAGGACCTCGACCTGACCACCGAAGAGGCCGGCCTCCACATCGTCGGGACCGAACGCCATGAGTCACGGCGGATTGACCGGCAGCTTCGTGGCCGGGCGGGCCGGCAGGGGGATCCGGGCGCTTCTCTCTTCTACCTGTCGCTGGAAGACGACCTGATGCGGCTCTTCGGAACCGATCGGATCGCGGGGTGGATGGACAAAGGCGGAGCGGAAGAGGGTGAGGTCATTTCTCACCCCTGGGTGACGCGCGCGATCGAGCAGGCCCAGAAGCGGGTGGAACTGCAGAATTTCCAGTCCAGAAAACGGCTGCTGGAATACGACGACGTGATGAACCAGCAGCGCGACGTGATCTATTCACTGCGGTCCTTCGCCTTGGAGCGGGGCGAGGAGCTCAAGGCCGAGGCGCGCCGGATGATCGAAATGGCGCTGGAACGGACGAGCCGTCTCTTCCTGGCCGACGCGGATCGGCCGGATGAATTCGACCGTCCCGGTCTCGAGTCGGCGCTCCTGATGCAGTATCTGGTCAAGGCGGACGACGTGCTCGATGCGGCGAAGAGTCCCGACCTCGCCGGTGTCCTGGCCGGGGTCAAGGCCGCCGGCGAGGATGCCTTCAAACGAAAGATCGAGTATCTCGTCGATTTCGGCCGCAAGGTCAACGCGCAGGATGTCGATAGCCAGGTGCTGTCCCAGGTCATGCTCTCCGTGATCGACGACAAGTGGAAGGATCACCTCTACGACCTGGACAATCTCAAGAACTCGATCCATTTCCGTCAGTATGGCCAGAAGGATCCGCTGGTGGAATACAAGCGGGAAGCGTTTGAGATGTTCGAGGACCTGATCAAGGACGTCCAGACCACATTTACCGAGCAGTTCCTGAAAATCCAGGTGACGGCCGAGCCACCCCGACGGCCTCCACCCCCACCGCCTCCGCCGGTCACCAATAAAGGGGCGGACGATCTCTTTGCCGCGCCGGCGAAAAATGGCGGTGCGGGAGCTCCCGCGCCGGTCGTCAGGACGCCGGGGGGAAGACTCCCGTCGGCCGGCGCCCCGGTCCCCGAAGTCGGTCGTAATGACCCCTGTCCCTGCGGCAGTGGCAAGAAATACAA
>JBDTRF010000141.1:0-9219 GCA_039931815.1 Gemmatimonadota bacterium | reverse complement strand
ATCTCCAGGCGGCACTGACCGCCGATTTCGGTCAGGCGAATGTCGCAGCGACTCGCGTTGGCGTGCCGAATGATGTTGGTCCCCGCCTCGCGTACGGCGAGGGCCAGGATGCTTTCCTGCGTCGGCGTGAGCCTGATCGGTGGAGCGGTGGCCTCAACCGCGACCCCGGCACTTTCCAGTGTCACCGCGACGCGAGCCATCTCACTCGCGAGGCTGCCGGCGCGGTCGCCGGTGATGGCGCGGCGGACCTCGGAGAGAGCCTGTCGGGAAATCGCCTCGACTTCGCGGATCTCTTTCGCCGCGCGCGCCGGGTCGCGATCCGCCAGGCGCGCCGCCAGCTCTGACTTGAGAATAATGAGTGACAACGTGTGGCCCAGGACATCGTGCAGATCGCGCGCGATGCGCTCACGCTCGGCCACCTGCGCCAGGTGTTCGACTTCTCCCTGCGCGAGGCGAAGTCGGGCGTTCGCCTGGCCCACCTGGCCATAGTGAATGTTGATCGCGCCGACCATCACGGTAAAAACCAGGGACACAGTCCAGAACTGCGGTGGGAGCGATAATCCCCAGCTCTCGAGCGCAATGATGACGAGCAGGATCAGCATGCATCGCACTGCCAGCCGGGCGCTCGGGAGATGGCCGAGAAATGCGCTGGCGTAGATGAAATAGGTCGCTGCGCCATGGTTGATCGGAGCGAGGGCTGCGCCCAGGCCCGCGATCCCGGCGACGTACCACAGGATCCTGTTCCCTGATACCCAGTACACCCGGAAGTAGAACACCAGGAACACCGCGACGCTTGCGACCGTCAGGACCCATACGGTCACCCCGGCGTGGCTCAGGGCTGGGGTGAGAAATACGGCACCCAGATATACCAGCCAGGCGTAGGGCGTCCATCCTTCCGTCGAATTCCTGGGAAGCAGTCGCATCGGTCAGACGAGCAGGTTCAGACGTTCATCCATAGAGCTTTCCCTCGTCGTTGCGATAGGCCCGTAGCGCCAGGGCGAGAAAACCGATGGCGAAACCCAGCAGTGCCAGCACATGCCCGATCACCGAGCCCCCACTGGAAGCGCCGATCGATCCCAGTGCGAGTTGCGCGAAATGATAGGCCGGAAGAAACGGCGCAATATGCTTGATGAACGATGGGAGCATTTCCATCGGAATCCATAATCCCGATACGAAGGACATGGGAAGATAGACCAGGTTCACGATGGCGGGGGCCGAGTTTGGCCCGGCGAGATACCCGAGGGCCAGGCCCATCGCGCAGAAGGGAAGGCTGCCGGCTACCAGGATCCCGGCCAGCAGCAACACCGTGGTTACCGGGATGCGCACATGACCGAATAAGGTACCGAGCGTGACCAGGATGATGATCAGTATCAGGCTGAACAGCATGCTCATCACGATCTTGGCGGCGAAGTAGGCCATCGGGGGCATTGGGCTCGCCCGTTTGAGCAGGAGCCAGCCCTGGCCCCGTTCGGTGGCCACGCCGATGCCGAATCCGACAAACGAAGCCCCGATCACGCCGAAGGCGCCGTAGGTCGCGATGAGATAGGTCGCCGCATCGGCCTGATGGTCGCCCCGGTTCATGGTAAGACCGAACAGGACGTAAAACATGACGGGGAACAACAGGGTCGGCACGACGTAGGCCGGCAGGCGAATGGTCTTGAGCAACTCGAACTTGATTTCCATCAGGTACATCCGGAACACGTTGCGTCGAGGCCCGACCGTGCCCGGCAAGGCGGGGTTCAGGGACGAGGCGTTCATGCGACGGCCTCCCGTGGTTGTGCCGGTGAATCCGTCGTCAGCGCGAGGAACGCCTCTTCGAGGCCCGCATGGCTGACCTCCAGGTCGGAGAGATTCGAATCTCGCGCCAGCAGGATTCGAACGATCGACTCGGGCTGAGAAGTGAAGATCTCGATGCCATTTTTTTGACTTCGAACGTCATGAACCCCGGGGATGGCCCGGATGGCTTCCAGGGTGAGCGCGGTAACGCATCGGATTCGCCTCCCTGCCGCGCGCGACTTGATCTCGGCTGGCGTTCCTTCGGCGATGATCTGCCCGTGGTTCAGCACGGCGACACGGTCGGCGAGGGCATCCGCCTCCTCGAGGTAGTGAGTGGTGAGCAGGACAGTCCGGCCCTGCTGAACCAGGCGACGAATCTGCTCCCAGAAATCCCGCCGCGCTTCGACGTCCAGTCCCACGGTGGGTTCGTCCAGGAAAAGCAGGTCCGGGTTGCCGCAGATGGCGAGCGCGAAGAGTGCCCGCTGTTTTTGCCCGCCCGAGAGCGCTCCGAATCGCCGCTTCTCAAAACCCGTCAACCCCGCCGCCGCAATCACCTCGGCGGCCGGCAACGGGGCGGGGTAGTAGGAGCGGAAGAGGTCGATGTGCTCGCGCACCGTCAGCGTCTCGGGAACCTTCCCGACTTGCAGCATCGTGCCTGTGCGAACCCTGGTGGCGGCATCGCGCGGATCTCCCTCAAACACCCGCACGCTTCCGGTGGTTGCTCCAGTCAGACCGAGAAGCAGCTTGACCGCGGTCGTCTTTCCAGCACCGTTCGGTCCCAGGAGGGCCAGCACCTCTCCAGCGCGCAATTCGAGATCGACGCCGCGCAGGGCCTGCACTGGTCCATAGCGTTTGGTCACCTGGCTCAGGCGTCCGATCGTCCCCGACGGTGGCATGCGGTGCCTCCCTGAAAATGGTTCTTCCTGTCCTCACGGTGAGGCCAAGGATGGGACGATATCGCTGGATGAACCATTGCAAGACATCAACCGGGAAAGGTGACAAGTGTCAGGCCGAACGGCACCGGGGCGAGTTTGCTGCAGCAGTTGCCGTCGTAGTTTGGACCCGTTCGATTTCCTCTTCCCGAGGTATATCGTTACAATTTCGCCTGTTACCGTGAAACCCATCGGCAGGTGGTCCCGTCTGTACCTTCCCACACTGCCGGCCCCCACCTTTGAGGATTCCATGCAAACCCCTGGTCGGCGAAATGTCTCCGGACTGACGGCGCTCGCGGCTCTTTTGATGTTTGGATTCTTCCTGCCAATGCGTGCCGCCGGTCAGGTCCCCGAGAAATTTGAGAACCTCCAAGTGCTTCCGAAAGACATCAGCCGTGGGGACTTGATAGCCACCATGCGCGGGTTCACTACCAGCCTCGGCGTCCGCTGTCCCTTCTGTCATGTCGGACAGGAGGGCGCAGACCTTTCGACCTTCGATTTCAAGGCGGACGACAAGCCCACCAAGGGAACGGCGAGGATCATGATGCGGATGGTGCACATGATTAACGACAGCATTCTGCCGCAACTCGACACGGTCTCTCATGGTGAGGGGGTGGAACACGATCATTCCCGGGAACGCCTCCAGCTCCAGTGCGTCACCTGCCACCGGGGGAATTCCCGGCCGATAACCATCGAGGCAGTGATTGCCAAGGTGATCGCCGACAGTGGCGTCCCCGCGGCGGTGGCCACGTACCGGGACCTCAAGACGCGGTATTTCGGCGGCTTCACCTACGACTTCCGGGAGCGGCCACTCAACGGCATTGCTTCGGGGCTGATTCGCCAGAACAAGGCGGAGGACGCGGTCACACTGTTGACCCTCAACCTCGAAACCAATCCCGACACCTGGGCGACTCACCTGCTGTTGGGTGATGCCTACGTTGCCCTCGGTAAGAAAGACCTCGCCAGCGCAAGCTACCGCCGCTCCCTCGAGTTGCAGCCGGACAATCCACCGGTCAAGGCCAAGCTCGACGCGCTTCAGCAATAGCTCGCCCGCGGATCACGAATTCAAAAGCCCTCCCGGCCGAACGCCGGGAGGGCTCTCTCGTCTTCGGTCAGGACCGTCAGCGGACTCGAAGCAGCGCCATGTCCGTGCGATCGGTTGAGAGGGGCCCTCCGCCCCGCCGGGTATAAGAAATCTGGGTGGGCCCCCCGACCGAGATCTCCAGATATCGGGCATCCAGTTCTTCCAGCGAGAGCATGGAAACCCCGCCACGGGAAGACACTCGGGCGTCCACCAGGGTCGAAGGCGGGAAGAAACGCCGGAGATTCCACATGGGATCCTGGATGGCCTCCCCGGTTCCCGGCATTTCATCGGCATACCAGGAGAGCAGCCATTCACCGACGACCTGGTTCGGTGTCCGGGACTGGCCGGTCAACTCATTGGCGATCTGAGTGAACGTTCGTCGGGACTTAAGCGAAGAGAAATGTTCCAGCACCGACGCCTCGGGTTGGCCCTCCTCCACCGCGCGAGCAATCAGGCTGCTCACCATGCGGCAGGCCATGGGATAGTCAATCGCGCCGCCAACCGCGCGAGGGCGCGGCTGATCCTCCGCCAGCCCGCAGAGGGAGTACACGCGGGCCCCTTCAGGCGTGGTGATGTAGGGCGACTCACCCAAATTCCCCGTGAATGGATCGGGGCGATCCTGCATCGCCCACAGGTGGCGGATGACATCGGCATATCCCTCTGTCGTCCATTCCCGCCGTCGTGCCGTCTGCGACGGAATCCGCTCCAGTGAGAAGTCCGCCAGGTGGGCCGTCTCGTGCGCCGCCGTCGACAGCAAGCGCGCTTCACGCGTGGCTGTCCCCCGGAAAAGCGCCGTGGCGTCGAGCCAGATGAAGTCGCTCTTGACGGGCGCCCCATCGCAATTGACGCCCGTTTCCCAGGCCGGGTAGGCGAATCCTCTGGCGGAGGCGGAGCTGGAATCGGTCATCAGGATGGGAATGCGACTCTGCCGCTGCCAGTGAGGCAGGGTCTTCGCGAAGAAGGGCGTCACCATCATTTCGTAGTCATTCAGGAACTCGAGCAACCGCTCCTTGACGGCTGGGTACTGGCGGGCCCGCTTCAGCGTGGGTCCATCAAACAGGGCGACGAGGTGGGTCGAGCTTCCGACGACTCGCCAGTACTCCGGGTGGCGACTCGCGCCGTGCAGCCCGGTAAAGCGCCCTGCTTTCCCCCGTGCTGTCGGCAGTAGCAGCGAATCCCCGATCACGGGAAATGCCGAACAGGAAGCTTCGACTGGAGCCATGCTGTCCCAGCGATCCTGCTCGAGATAGTTGACGGCCGGGAGAAAGGAGCGCTTCCAGCTCTCGGGGTCGGGACGCTCAACCAGTCGCGAAGGCCGTTTCGGCAACGCCCGCTGGACCCACAGGGTCTTGCGGTTCATTGGTCGATTCTCGGGAGACACGGTCACCTGGGCCTTGACGGTGTCGAGGAGAAGCGGTGTTGGATCGTCCCGTTCCCACGCGAAGGGCATGGCGAGGTAGAGTCCGGAATCCGCGACTTCTATCGGGCACCCCCGGGAGACCGCTTCCGTCGCGAAGACGTGCTCCCCGGGGCTGAGATCGACCCGGTACGGCACCGGTGCCGCGGCCATCGTGAAAACTGAGCGCTGACGACCACGCCTGAGTTCGACCTCGTATCGGACTCCCGCCCGGAGACAGGGGGCAAACAGAGAGTCCGGAATGGCGACATCGATTTCCGTGCTCGTCGCGTGAAGCGACTTGGCATCGATCCCCCCAATCCGGATCTTTATGCCCGCCAGGTCGACTCCAACGATGCGGAATGGGTGTCCGGGTTCCAGCACCGAGTCTGCCGCGGCGGCCTGAAGGCTCACCGGGCCCACCAGTCCCTCATCGGCTCGGCAGGCGAGCACGACGAAAACGGCGAGAGCCAGGAGAATCAGGCCGCGCGCCGTTCGGAGGAGGAAACGGGATGAAGACGCGTAGTGCATGGGCTTACCAATTTTAGCTCTCGGGGACTCATCCAATTAGAGCAAGACTGATACCGATTCGTTGCGTGGGCTTGCGCTCCCTTTCCACGGTGGAATACAGCATCGCGCCGCCTCCAAACCGCGGCCCCTGTTGAATATTGCGACAGCATGACCTCTCGACCGGTCATCTACAGGATGCTTCTGACCGGACGACAGTTTCGACGAGCAACGGACTGACGGGGTCAGTCTCCCCACCCTTCGGGGAATACATTCTCCATCTCGGTCGCAGTTGTTACGAGCTCCCGCGCTGCGGCGGCGTACGGAACCAGCGATGCGATGCTCCCCCGGGTCAGTCGGATTTTTCCGCCCATGACCGCCATCAGGGGGGCCAGGCGACCCGTGAGGACATCCCGCCAACTCGACGCGAGCCCCGAAAGCACGTAGGTTGCCTCGTCCAGGTCCTGATCAGTCGCAACACGCGCTCCCCGACACTCCCCGTGCCACAGATCGAGAAAAATCGCCCGTTGAGGTGATCTGGCGGAGGCATCGCGAGTCATGACCAGGGCAACGGAGCCCTCCCAGGCGGTCGCCGCCCCCCGATACGACTCACTGCTGTTCAGGGTCAGGCACCATTCTTCAGCCCAGGATCTGGAGAAAACCTCTGCCATAAAGCCCCCGGTTGATGGCGTTGCAGCCGCGATCTCTGGAATTGCTTCAAACCTAAGCCCAATGTCATTGCGTGTCATTGGGTTAGAGCAGGTTCACAGGATGCAGCTCAACGGTTTGATCGCTCGGTGCACGAACCCCCTATCGGGGTTGATACGAAGGACTTCCGGCCTCCGCCTTCAACTGGTGATACAGGTCACGGCTTCATTTTCCCGAGATGAGCATCTTGCCCAACCTTCGAGAGCAGCCGTGCGGGCTTTCGAGAAGTTCGTTTGTTCACACAGCCCTCTTTTTCGCCAATCCCCGGGATCGCAAAAAAGAGAGTCTGTTTCCTCGGAACCAAACCAGTCAGGGAGGTATCTCGGATGTTCTCTCATCGCTCTCACTCCGGCCGAGTTGCATTCGCGGGACTCGTCGCCGCGATCGGCGTGGTCGGCTGTGCTCGCGTCACGCCCGATCAGTTGCAGACGGAACTGACCACGATTCGTCAGGAAATGTCGGCGGGGGATAGCGCGTTGGGGGGACGCATCAATGCGACCGACGCCAAGGTCACTGCGATGTCTACCCGCATGGACTCCCTCGAGCGGGACCTGCAGGCCCTCCGGACCGAGTTTGACGCCAGCGTCCAGCGCATGGAAACGGCTGTCCGGTTCAACGTTCCGGTGCATTTCGAGTTCGATGACGCCGCGCTGCGGGAATCCGATCGGCCAATGCTGGATCGATTTGCCCAGGTCGCGTCCAAGTACTTCACCGACGCCACGATCACCGTGGAAGGGTTTACCGACCCAGCCGGCAGCGCCAGCTACAATATGGCGTTGGGCATGGATCGCGCTGAAGCCGTCCGTGACTACCTGGCTACCACGGCAGGGGTGAGCGCTGACCACATCAAGGCTGTCAGCTATGGCGAGGCGAACAACCGGCAGGTCATGCCGGGCGCCCAGGGCCCGGGCGAAGCCGGTCTTGAGAATCGACGGGTCGCGCTCGTCATCGATTATGCCGGTGGTGCGCCAGCTCCTGCGGCAACTGCCAGCACGCACTAAGTCCTCAAGCTGACTACGAAAGGCGTCGGACGAAAGTCCGGCGCCTTTCTTGTGTTCATCCTTCCTGTCCGTAATCGTCAAAGCCAACAGGCTGCCAATGCTTTCGTTCCGAATGGGTAGCGGACGACCTCCGCGTCCCTAAACAGCTCACCACACTACCATTACTTTCCTGCAGGCTTGCCAGTCCTTTGTGCTTTGTGGTTCGCTATCCCATCAAGGCTGTGGTTCGTGAACCCCGAGTCATTGAGGCTATGAGCCGACCTGCCGCCAGCACTACCCCGAGCTTTCACGATGCTTTTCGTTTCTGGCTCAAGCTGGGATTCATCAGCTTCGGGGGCCCTGCGGGTCAAATCGCTATCATGCACCGTGAGCTGGTGGAACGACGGGGCTGGATTGGCGAATCCCGGTTTCTCCATGCGCTCAACTTCTGCATGTTCCTCCCCGGTCCGGAGGCCACCCAGCTGGCTATTTACATCGGGTGGTTACTCCACGGTACCGCTGGGGGCATTGTCGCCGGCGTTCTCTTCGTGCTTCCGTCGGTATTTGTCCTCTGGGGACTCAGCTTTCTCTACGTTTCCTTCGCCGGCTTAGGATGGGTCGCCGCGATATTCTATGGGCTCAAGGCCGCCGTGGTCGCCATCGTCGCTCACGCGCTGCTCCGGATTGGCCGCAAGGCACTTCGTAATGATGCTTTTATCGCGATCGCCATCGGTGCTTTTGTCGCGCTGTTTTTTTTCCACGTCCCGTTTCCACTCGTCATCCTGTCTGCCGGTATCATCGGTCTTATCGGTAAACGATTGCGGCCGGATCTCTTCGTATCTTCCAGCGCGGCTTCCGGGCAATCCCGAGTCGAATACTCCGAGGAATCGCGGATGGTTCCCACCTCGGGTCGCAGTATCCGGGTTGTTTCCCTCTGTCTCCTCCTCTGGTGGGCGCCGGTCGCACTCGCGGGGGCGCTGCTCGGATGGAATAACATCCTGGTCACCGAAGCGGTGTTCTTCAGTAAGGCCGCGATGGTGACGTTCGGTGGGGCCTATGCGGTACTGCCCTACGTCGCGCAGCAGGCGGTCGAGCGATTCGGCTGGCTCACTGCACCGCAGATGGTAGATGGCCTCGGGCTCGCTGAAACGACGCCTGGTCCCCTGATCATGGTGGTTCTTTTCGTCGGGTTCATGGCCGGATGGCACCACCCCAGCCCGCTTGCTCCGCTCACGATGGCTACCTGGGGTGCGCTCATCACAACGTGGGTCACCTTTGTTCCCTGTTTCATGTGGATCCTGCTCGGCGCTCCCTATGTTGAACGACTCTATGGCAACCCGCGGCTTGGCAGCGTGCTTGCCGCCATCACAGCCGCCGTGGTCGGAGTTGTGGCCAATCTTTCGGTGTGGTTTGCCGCCCACGTCGTCTTCCCCAATGGAGCAGTTGACCTCTTCGCGCTGGGAGTCGGGGCGTTGATTCTGCTGGGTTTGATCCGCTGGAAATGGGAGGTCGTTCCTGTCGTGCTGGGATCGGGGGTCGCGGGGCTCATTTACCGTCTGCTGGTGTAGGCCTTTCGAGGTCGTCTCTGGAGAGTTTCACCGAGCCACGTTGCTACGGGCCTCGGGCAGCCCCCGATGGGCCGCTGCCGCAAAGGCGCAGAGCGTGGCCATCCCGAGGTATCGCATGCATGACTCCGGCGGGGTGTGTTCTTTGGTCGTTCTATGCACGCCGGATTTATTTGAGCGGATTGGTGGACGGCACCGTGAGGTGGACAACAGGTGGGAAATCAAAAGGGCGGCCCGGATGGGCCGCCCTTTATCGAGTGGTCACACCGTC
>JBDTRF010000140.1:0-9271 GCA_039931815.1 Gemmatimonadota bacterium | reverse complement strand
AGCGACGCCAGCGCGCGAGGAGGCGGGAACTCGCTTAATCCGGTCACCTGCTGCCCAGCCCCGCGCTCCAGGTCCGATCCGATGAGCAACGGCCGTCCGGCGCGATGGGTGAGTTCGGTCGTCAGCTGGGTGATACTCTCCCGGGTTCCACCGAACACGATGAAGCCTCCGACCCCCACCGCAAGCGCCCGGTCGATCGACTCGGTCTCGTGACCAAATCCGGTCTCGACCCGCCACCGAAGCGCTGGCATGACCAATCGGCCGGGAACAATCGCCGCGCTCATCGGATCCGAATCGCCGGGATCACGCGGGAGTAATCGACCCGAGCAGGCGGAAGCCGCGCGCTCCCGTGGCGGCGGGAAGATTTCCGGGTTGGCCATTCAGGAGCAGGTATCCGAGCAACGCAAAGGCGGTGGCTTCCTTGGCGTCACCATCGAAAAAGATCTCATCGAATCGGCGGGGCGAAGCAGCGTGCCCCCAGAGCCTGGTCAGATGAATTCCCAGCGATTTCATCAGCAGCGGATGGTGACACCCTCCACCCGACACTACGACCTCCGGTGTGCCGGGAATCCATCGCGCAATCGCCTCGGCCACGCTGCGCGCGGTCAGCTCGACCGCGGTCGCAACGCCCGACGGCCCCGGCACCCGGGCGTAAAGCATCCTGGCGTAGCTCTGTCCAAATCGTTCTCGCCCGGTGCTCTTGGGAGGCGTTGACGCGAAGAAGGAATCCGCCAGCAGGGCCTTGAGCACCGCCTCGTCCGGGGTTCCTCGACTGGAGAGGTAGGCGTCCTTGTCATAGGGAAGCGATGGATCGGCCTGCCGAGCCGTATCGTCGATTACTGACATCCCGGGACCGGTATCGAAGGCGAACGCGCCTTCCAGCCTTCCCCGTCGTTCCACATACGTCAGGTTGGCCATCCCGCCGAGGTTGAGCAGCACCCGCGGAGCATCGTTGGAGCCGAAGAGAAGGACATCGGCCATGGGAACGAGTGGAGCACCCTGCCCGCCCGCGGCGACATCCCTGGCGCGAAAACCACTCACCACGCGCACGCCGAATCGTTCGGCCAAAACCGCCGGCTCCCCCAGCTGCCAGGTGACCCGCGGTGGCTCATGCCAGATGGTTTGCCCCGGAAACGCGATAAAGGAAAGGTCAGACGGCTGAACCCCGCCCGCGGCCAGCACCATGTCGATCGCCTGCGCCGCCCACTCGGCCAGGTGCACATGGAGGAGGGCAAGGTCCTGCGAAC
The DNA here is from genome assembly GCA_039931815.1 of Gemmatimonadota bacterium. Taxonomy (GTDB): domain Bacteria; phylum Gemmatimonadota; class Gemmatimonadetes; order Gemmatimonadales; family GWC2-71-9; genus DASYPP01. The sequence goes on along the minus strand of JBDTRF010000140.1, from coordinate 8,024 downwards.
TCGCGGTCGCGAGGGCCTGGAGGATTTCTTCGCGTTCATTGGGGGAATAGGGACGACAGACAAAACCCACCAGGTCGCACTCCCCTGGTCCGGCGATCCTGACCAGGGCCGCATCGACGCCATCGATCGAGGTGCCCGACATGAGGCCGACGGCCAGCGACTCAGTAGCCATTACGGCGATACCGGCGGGGGATCGCCGACAATGGGACGGAGCCGGCCGTCATTCGAGGCGAGCAGGGCTTCCGCCTCGCCTTGCGAAACCGATCGCCGCACCATCACGATGGCGATCTTGATGCGTCCTCCGGCCGACTGGATGGCGGCGCGCGCGGTTTCACGATCCACCCCGGTAGTCTCCATGACGATCCGCTCGCCGCGATCGACCAGCTTGGCACTCCACGCCTGGAGATCAACCATGAGGTTGCCGTACACCTTTCCCAGCCGAATCATGGCACCGGTGGTCAACATGTTAAGGACCAGTTTGGTGGCCGTGCCCGCTTTCATCCGGGTTGATCCCGTCACCACCTCGGGGCCGGTCAACACCGTGATGCAGACATCGCAGGTTTCCTGGAGAAGGGCGAGCGGCTGGCTGCAGCTCACGAATACCGTTTTCGCGCCGAGCGCCTGGGCCCGCCCCAGAGCGGCCCGGACATAGGGCGTAGTGCCACTCGCGGCGATGCCGACCACGACGTCGTGTCCGTTTATTCGCCGGGAGTCCATTTCCGCGATTCCCGCATTGACGTCGTCTTCGGCACCTTCGGCCGGTTTCACCAGGGCGGCAAACCCACCCGCGATAATGCCCACGACCATCTCCGGCGGGGTACGGAACGTGGGTGGACACTCCGAAGCGTCGAGGACCCCCAGCCGTCCGCTGGTTCCGGCCCCGATATAGACGAGGCGACCGCCCTTGCGGAACGCCGCCTCGATCAGGTCGATCGCCCGCGCGATCTCCATTCGACAGCGCGCGACCGCCCCGGGTACCGTCGCATCCTCTGCATGGATCAGGTCGACGATTTCGAGTGACGATCGAGTATCGATGTCCCGGGTGGCAGGATTGCGTTGTTCGGTGAGCCGGCGATCTAGAGACATTTTTGCCGTGATTGCGGTGGGATCCGGGCCCTTGGACCAATGAATTGAGCCGGGGCATGGCCACCGGCTTCCCGACCTGGTCGACTCAAGGACTTCATCAGGGAGGGTTGAGTGCTAAATTGAATCCCGTCCTTCCCGTCCGGCAACCTTATTCTCGAGGATGACTTGCTGACACTTCGAATCAATCCGTTCAGGATATGGCTGACCTGTGCCATCGGGTTGGCCGCCTGCGCCCCATCGTCGGTTGGCGCCCAGGGCGTTGCCTCGACATGGCAGTACGCCGGCAGAGCACGCGTGGCCGACGCGCGGTCGGCCATGGTGGTGTCCGGCAGTCCTATCGCCAGCGCAGTCGGCCGGGACATCCTGCGACAGGGTGGCAACGCGATCGACGCCGCGGTCGCCGTCGGAATGACGCTCCAGGTCGTGCACCCGCAGGCCGGAAACATCGGCGGTGGCGGGTTTATGACCATTCGTCTCAAGGATGGCACAGTCCAGACTATCGATTATCGGGAAATGGCTCCCGCCGCCGCCAATCGAGATATGTATCTCAACCTGCGCGGTAATCCCAGCGACTTGAGCGCGGTGGGTCCGCTTGCCGCCGGCGTCCCGGGGTCCGTCGCCGGAATGGTAGAGGCTCATCGCAAGTACGGGAAACTGCCGTGGGCGACGGTCATGGCGCCGGCAATCCGGTACGCAAAAGAAGGGTTTGTGGTGGACTCGGTCCGCAGCAATTCCATCGATGGCTACTGGGACCGACTCTACCTCTTCCCCGCCTCACGCGCCGCCTACCTCCCCAACGGGCGGGCTCCGGCGATCGGATCCACCCTGGTTCAACCCGACCTCGCGCGCACCCTCGAGGCGATACGAGACAGCGGATGGGCCGGCTTTTACCGCGGCCGCGTGGCCGACCTGATCGTTGAGGAAATGAAACGGGACGGCGGCATTATCACCCATGCCGATCTCGAGAACTATCATGCCATCTGGCGCGATCCGATCAAGCTGAGCTATCGAGGATATACCATCTACTCCATGCCACCGGCGTCTTCGGGCGGTGTCACGATGGGAATGATCTTCAATATCATGGAGGGCTATGGCAAGTTGCCGCCGTTCGGCTCTCCCGAGCTGCTTCATCGCGAGGCCGAGGCCATGCGCCGCGCATTTACCGATCGGAACGTTTTCCTGGGCGATCCGGGTTTCGTGCACATGCCGATCGAGCATCTCCTGTCCAAGACCTACGCCGATTCGCTCCGCACCACCACGAGCATGGACCGGGCAACACCCACGCCGCAATTCGACCCCTCACTCCGGGGCGGCACGGAAACGACGCACTATTCCGTAGTGGATGCCGATGGAAACGCCGTCAGCTGCACCACGACGCTGAATGACAGCTACGGCAGCGGTGTCACGGTGGCAGGAGCTGGATTTCTCCTCAACGATGAAATGGACGACTTTGCCTCGGCGCCGGGAAAGCCCAACGTGTATGGGCTCGTGCAGGGCGAAGCCAACGCCATCGCGCCCGGCAAACGCATGCTTTCCGCGATGACGCCGAGTATCGTCCTTGATTCTGAAGGCAAGCTGTTCATGGTGATAGGGACCCCGGGAGGACCGACGATCATCACGCAGGTCTATCACGTCATATCGAATGTGATCGATCACGGGATGAGCCTGGCCGACGCGATCGCGGCTCCCCGCATGCATCACCAGGCCTTGCCCGACAGCATGCGGCTGGAGCGGAATGGATTTACTCCCGAAACCATCGCCCGGCTCCAGGCCATGGGGCATGGAATTCAGTTTTCAGGCTGGTGGGGCGATGTCGAGGCAATCATTCGCACGAAAACAGGGTGGCAGGGCGTCAGCGATCCGCGGCTTGGCGGAGGCGGATCGGGTTACTAGCGCGAGACTGGACCGCGAGCCACGGCGCGGTCATCCCGCGGTTCTACCGCCGGTGATTTTTGCGACCGGGCAACAACGCCACCGTAGAAACGACACTAAAAAGCGCTGAGTGGCACTAGCCACCCAGCGCTTTCTGCTATCGACTTGCAGTACCACTATATGGTCATGTCCTCGGTCAGTTTCAGCACGACCCGGGCGCCCGCGGGCACGACCACATCCCGATCGGCGGTTTCCATTGCCACGCCTGTGCCAACCGCCGCGCCGACAACCCCGCCGATAATCGCACCGGACTTATTGCCACTCAGCACTCGACCGGCGATGGCGCCGGCCGCGGCACCGGCTCCCACCTTGGCAGCATCGCCCGCGGTGACACCACGTCCGGCCAGGGTATGCTCGACCGACTCGATGCTCGCATTCAACGTGTACGACTTGCCGCCCACTTCGATGGTGGAGGGCATCAGTACGATCTTGCCATCGGCGGCGCTCTTGTTCTCCGCCGGCTGGATCTGCGAAATCGTCAGCTTCACCGTGGAACCGGCCGGAATGACCACCCGGCCCCGACTATCCGTCACGTCCGAGGCGACGTTGGCCGTCAGTGTTTCCCCGGCCTTGTTGTGGCGCGAAGTAATCTGGGCGGTCGTGTTTGCCTGGATCGTCGTTCCCGCGGCGAGCGTCCGGCCGGAGGAGGAACTCGTATTACTGCCGGTGGAGGTATTTCCACTGGAGGGACGAGGCGTTGTCTGCCGCGGCGGGTTGGTCGCCGTCGTCGGCGGAGTGGTCGGCCGGTCGTTCAGCGCGGCGGAACTATCCGCCGGTGACATTTGCAGGTCGCGGCTCAGGCTGTCAGCAGTGGCTTGATCGGCACGATCCTTCCCCGAGCAGGCGGCAACAGCAATGATTCCCAGAACTGCAAGCGGCTTACGCAACATCATGTATCCTCCTTATTAGGTCCTCCCACGCCGGGCGACCGCAAACGCAGGCCAATCCGGAAACCGAATCATACTGGCGAACGGTGTCGGTGCAAGGGTCATGGTGACCTGCATCACACACCAGTCATCAGACTCGATCTTCGACCCCCTCCACGCCCGCTTCCTTGGCGCAGTTGGCGCAGCAGAAGAATTTGCCGTCGTGTTCCATACCATGACCCACAATCCGACAGCCGCAATGCGCGCAGGCCGGGGCCAATCGGTGGATGGCACACTCGAACGAGTCAAACACGTGCATATCACCACCCGCCATCGTCACCGTGAACGACTTGTCATAGGCGTTCCCACACACTTCACATCTGGCCATGGCAAAGACTCTGCGTTGAATTGGTTCCGGCGCGCAATTCCTCCCAGGAAGAGTGTCGGGTCGGGCGGATATCGGATGTGATCGAGGCTACAGGACAGGAAAAAGGCGGCCACTACTGAATGGCCGCCTGGGTACCGGGGCAGATCAATTGTTCGCGACCACCAGCTCGTTATCGAGGGTAAACGCGATCGCCGCACCCGGGGCCACGACCACGTCGCGGTCCGCGGAGTTGACCGCCACACCGGTGCCGACCGCTGCACCCACTACCCCTCCGATCACGGTGCCTTTCCGTCCGCCCAGGATGCGCCCGGCGATCGCGCCCGCGGCAGCTCCCGCTCCCACCTTCGCCGCGTCACCGGTGGTGACACCGCGACCCCTGAGCGTATGCTCGACCGACTGTACGGAGCCGGAAATCGGGTAGTCCCGACCATTGACGTTCACACTGACGAGACTCAAGGAAATAACACCATCCGTCGCGCTCTTGTTTTCGGCCGGCGCGAGTGCCGTGATCGAGAACCGGGCGGTTGAGCCCGCCGGAATGATGATGCGACCGTTGGCGTCCTTCACGTCGGACGAAATGGTCGCGGTGAGGAACTCCCCGGGCTTGTTGTGTCGTGATGAGATGGAATCACGTACGGTACCCGCGATGGCGGTTCCTGCTGGCAGCGTCCTGGGAGCGGGAGCCACGACCACCGGGCTGGTCGGAACCTGCGTTGCCGTGTTGGCCGGCGGCGTGGAGGTGGTCGGCCGTGGTGTTGATGGTTTTGGATTCGTCTTCACCGGGGTCGTGGCCGGGGCAGGTTCGGCCACGGGCGTCTGCTGCTGGGTCGTGGGACGATCGTTCAACGTCGCGGTAGAATCGGCCGGCGCGAGCTCGAGGTCGCGACCCAGGCTGTCGGCCACGGCGGTATCGGTACGATCCTTTGGCGCGCATCCCATGACAAACGCCAGGGCCATCAGAGTCAATGCTTGATTGCGCATATCGCCTCCATACGGGGAATCACTTGCCCGGGTGGACTCACCCGGTGACATTTGCAGACTGCTTATGCGTCAACTGCGAACGGTTCTACCATACATCAGGCCCTACCTGCCGATTTACGCGGGAGGACTGTGCCTGACTCTCGCTTCCAACGGGCTGCGCATCCTCGGGCCGCAATTCCTGAGCCGAGGGATCGATGCGCTGGAAAATAAGGCCCCTTTCGGTCAAGTCCAGAAAGCCGTGGTCCTGCTGATTGCCGTGGCACTGGTCGCAGGAATCGGCCGTTACTGGATGCGGAAGTTACTCAATAGCGTGAGTCGAGAAGTGGAGTACGACCTGCGCAATGCGTTGTATCTCCACCTTCAGCGCCTGCCGGCAGAGTTCTACGATCGGTCGACCATCGGTGACCTGATGGCCCGGTCGACCAACGATCTGCAGAATGTGCGCATGGTGGCGGGACCAGCGCTCATGTACCTGGTCGACACGATCAGTATGACGCTCCTCGCCCTGCCCTTCATGCTGGCGATCAGTCCGAAGTTGACTCTCCTGTCACTCCTGCCGCTGGTGGCCCTTCCCCCCGTCATGGTTTTTTTCGGCCAGACGATTCATCGACGGACGACGGCCATCCAGGCCCAGTTCAGCACCCTGAGCGACTTCGTCCATGAGAACCTGTCCGGGGTTCGGATCGTGCGCGCCTACCGGCAGGAGCGATCCGAGATCGAGCACTTCGAGAAACTGAACCAGGATTATGTCGGTCTCAATATCTCGCTTGCCAAAGCGTATGGTGCCTTTCAACCGATCATGGGGCTCATGGGTGGCCTGGGCGGCCTGGTCGTCCTGCTGGTTGGCGGAAACATGGTGCTCAAGGGGACGGTATCCGCGGGCGAGTTCATAGCCTTCGGGGTCTACCTCGTGACGTTGATCTGGCCGATGATCGCCCTGGGATGGGTGGTGAATCTTTTTCAACGGGGCGCCGCGTCCATGGGTCGCATCAATCAACTGATGCAGGAGATTCCCGCCGTTGCCACCCCGGCCACGCCCGTTCCGCTTCCACTCGACGGGCACGGTCGCACCGCCGCACGCCGGGTCACGTTTGAGCGGGTATGGTTCCAGTACCCCAACGCGCGAGACCGGGGGTGGGTCCTTCAGGACATCTCGTTCGAGGTGCCTGCCAGTCATTCCCTGGCGATCGTCGGCCCGACCGGAGCCGGCAAGTCCACCCTGGTAGACCTCCTGGTTCGGACCTACGATCCGGACCGTGGCCGTATCCTGCTGGATGGGATCGACATTCGCGAACTGGACCTGGCAGAGTTGCGCCAGCAGATCGGGTTCGTCCCCCAGGAGACTTTTCTCTTCAGCGATACGCTGAAGGAGAATATCCTCTTTGGCTCACCCGATGATGGCCGACTTGCGGACGCCATTGAAACCGCCCAGCTGACCGGTACCCTGTCCGAGCTCCCGACTGGCGCCGAGACGATGCTCGGCGAGCGAGGGATCAACCTGAGTGGTGGGCAAAAGCAGCGAGCCGCCATCGCCCGGGCACTGGCCAAGTCTCCGCCGGTTTTCGTGCTGGACGACGCATTGAGCGCGGTAGACGCCCAGACCGAAACCAGGATTCTCCGCAGCCTTCGAGATGCTCTAGCGGGACGAACCAGCATCATTGTATCGCATCGCCTGGCCGCGGTTCGTGAGGCGGACTGGATCCTCGTCCTGGACGCCGGGGCCATCGTTGAACAGGGCACTCATCGCGACCTGGTGGCGATGAATGGACGCTACTGGCAGCTCCTGAGCCGACAGCAGCTGGAGGCGGAGCTGGAAACCGAGACTGCGGAGATCTAGCACATCCACCTGCTCAGGATCCCAGTCGACCTCTAGCCGCACGACCCTCCCGGCGGTACTTTCTCCCCCCCCAATCCCCCACCCAACCTGATCAGCGGGAACTGGAACCATGGCAGCGAACTCGCTGGAAGAACGGCTGGCCCGGGAATCCCGACTCCCTCCGCGGGAGGCGGTCCGCATCGGGGTAGCGCTTGCTCGATCCGTGGACCAGCTCCACCGGCAGGGGCACAAATCCAATTCCATTGTCCCAAGTGGCATTACCCTCAATGGGGACCGGGTCCTCCTTGTTGCCGATGCTGGCTCATCCCGAACCCAGGAAGAGATCGTCTCGGTAGAGGAACCGCTGAACCTGTATCCGAGCCCTGAGGAACTGGCCGGCCAGAAGGCGGATGCGCGGACCGATGTCTACCGACTGGGTGCGTTGATCTACCAGATGCTGATCGGCTCGCCGCCACCCCGCCCGCTTCCGATGTCGAGACTTCCGGCCAGTCCTCGCCTGCGCCGACTGGACACGACGCCGTCGGTGCACGCCACTCGTCGCGACGTGAGCCGCGCGCTCGATGCCGCGATAAGCCGAGCCATGGCGCATGACGCCAGGGATCGTTTCGCAACACCGATGCATTTCGCCGACGTTCTCGAAGAGTCATTACTCCAGAGACTGGATCATCAACCTCATTCGGATCGTCCGTCCCAGATGGCGATCGTGGATTCGTTCGAATTTGGGGAGGAGGAGGTTCGAGGACTGAGGCGCGAGGTTCGCGGCATGAAACAGCGTCGAGCCCTGGTAGCACTGCTCGTTCTCGCCGGTGTGCTGGTTGTACTCCTGCTCAGGAAAGGCCTGCTGTGACCGGGAGAGCTGATGAGGTGGAGGCCCGGTGCCGTGTCACAGCTGTGACTTGAGGAACTCCGGCGTCAGCTGCTGAAGCCAACCCGC
>JBDTRF010000139.1:0-9274 GCA_039931815.1 Gemmatimonadota bacterium | reverse complement strand
CCGACTTCATGAATGGCGACCGACAGCAGCGCGGAACCGGGTAACCGGGTACCTCGCCCATCGGCGATCGCAAGAGTGATGATTGCCCGTTGAACCCTGCCGTATTGATCCCAGGTCAGATCGGTTTGGCCGGTACGATCGATAGGAAAGCGGGCTATCCAGTGAACAACGATGTCCGCTTCGAGGGTATCAGTGACTGGAACAAAGGTCAGTTCGAGATTGGCATCTTCCCAGAGACGCATCGCCTCGCGAAGGTATCCAGCCATGCGAGGCGTATAGGTCGCTGGCTCTCCTTCCACGATGGCAACATTGAGTGGACGACCCATAGGCGCCGGCCACCGTCGCAGCACAGAATCGGTGGAAAGCAGCAGCGAATCGAGGTAGGTGTCGCGCCCCTCCTCGCTCAAGACCTTACGCGTGGCCAGGCGAGCGAGCCGGTCGATGGTGGGTGTCCGGTTGCCCTCAGGCATAGTCAGCGGCTGGGGGGTTGACCGAGCGGGCAGGCCGGATTTCGCCACTGGTCTGGCTGGTTCAGTGGGAGCAACCGCCACGACGACTGGAGCGTGACGCCCCACCCGATCTGCCAGGATGACCAGCAGAACCAGAAGCGTAAGTGTTGGAAGCAAATACCGTTGCATTGTCACGCTGTCAAAGGGTAGTTCACTGCAGGAAGTGTCAGCCGGGCGTCACAAGATCGAACTCTGCAAATTCCGGGCGCTGCCTAGCGCCGGTCCCCCTACCCCCCTAGAATTGGCCCCAACCTACCCGCGGCCGGAGACTTCGAAGGTGATGAGATTACTGGCGCGCCTTCTGGTGCGCTGGCGTTGGATAGCCGTTTCGATGTGGGCAATCCTGGGCGCCATTGGACTCATTGAGGCTCCCAAGACCCAGCATGTCCTCAACACTCGTGGGGGAAGCAAACACTCGACCGAAGCCTCCCAGGTCGACGACCTCCTTCGCCAGCGATTTGCCCAGCCACTGAGCGAGTTTCTCGCGGTCGCCATCGTTTCAACGATACCGCTCGACCAGTCTCCCGTGAACTTTCAGGTCGATAGCCTCCAACGGGCCCTGATCGCTCAACCCTACGTGCGCGGCGTCCTCTCGTTCCACTCAACCCACGACTCGATGTTTGTCTCCCGGGATGGGAAAACCACGTTTCTCATCATCGCGTTACGGGTTCCCCGGGGAGACAGCTCGGGCGGCCTGGTCGTCCCAATCCGTCATGTGGTCCTGGCCACACTCACCGACCTGCATGCCGCCGGGTTGACCACCAAGGTCACCGGTCGCTCCGCGCTGGATCTCGATGTCCGCACCATCAGTGCGGAGGACGGGATTCACGGTGAATTGCTTTCCATGCCCTTGGCGCTGATCGTCCTGGTCTTCGCGTTCGGGGCGCTGGTCGCGGCCACGCTGCCGCTCATCATCGGGTTTCTGGCGATTACGATCAGCCTTGCCATCATCGGCATCCTCGCGCAGTTCACTCCGATGTCGGTTTTTGTGCTCAACCTCACCACCATGATCGGATTGGGGGTGGGCATCGACTATTCCCTTCTCATCGTGACTCGATTTCGCGAAGAACTGAATCGGGGCCTTTCACGACAGGATGCCGCGATCAGGACCGTCGTGACCGCAGGAGGCGCCGTGATCACCTCCGGTCTCACCGTGATGGTCGGATTTGGCGCCCTCCTGTTTACCCCCCTCACCGATACCCGGAGCGTCGGAATCGGGGGTCTTGTGGTGGTGACTGTTGCCGTGGCCCTTTCCACCACACTTCTGCCGGCCCTGCTTGCCATCCTGGGGCGGACCATCGACGGCCCCCGATGGGTGGCTCGCCGACTGGCCTGGTATCACGCTCCGATGATCTGGGAAAAATGGGCCAGGAGTCTGAGCCGGCATCCGGTTCGCGCACTGACGCTCGGAGGAATCGGGGTCGGCATTCTGACGCTCCCAATGTTGTTCATCCGGATCGGCTTACCGGCTCGTAACTGGTGGACACCGGGAACCGAGTCGGGCGACGGAATTGAGATTCTGAACGCCATGGGTGTTTCCGGCGTTATTACTCCCATCAGGGTGCTGGTCGAAGTTCCAGCAGGAGAACGGGTAGTGGCGGCAGCCAACCTCAGGAAGCTTCGAGCGCTCTCCGATTCATTCAAGGCCGATCCGCGAGTCCGCGATGTCCGAAGCGTAGTCGATGTGCGGGAAAATCGATCGATCCTGGGTTATTCCGTTCTTTACAGTGATATGCAGGCGGCTCGAGCCCAGTATCCCGAGTTCCTCGACGCCTACCTCAGCCGGGACAGCCGAATCGCGCTGATGGATATCCTGCTTTCAGACACGACCTCGTTGACGTCCGCCATGGACGTGGTACGCCGGGCTCGAATTCAGGGCGCGAGGATCCTGCCGCCAGGAAACGGGGGACGAGTCATGGCGGGCGGTTTCGTGGCCGACAATGTGGACCTGCAACGCGATCTCCTGCGCCGGTTCCCGATCATTGTCCTGATGATCCTGCTCACGACGGGAGTGATGCTGGCGATCGCCTTTCGATCGGTGCTGGTACCGATCAAGGCCATCATCATGAACACCTTGTCGGTCCTGGCCACCTTCGGCCTGATCGTGCTGGTGTTTCAGCACGGCTGGGGCAGCGCCCTGCTGGGCATCCGGGGGCCAACCGAGGCAATCTATGTGGTTATTCCGGTGCTGGTCTTTGCGGTGGTGTTTGGCCTCAGCATGGACTACGAAGTCTTTCTCCTCACCCGGATCAAAGAGGCGTTCGACAAGACCGGACGCAATGACCAGGCAACGATGGAGGGGTTGAGTGCCACCGCCTCGGTGATCACGTCAGCGGCGCTGATCATGATCCTCGTCTTTGGCGTGTTCGCCTTTGCCCGGGTGCTGGCAATGCAGTTTCTCGGATTCGGATTAGCCGTGGCGGTATTGCTGGACGCGACTCTTATCAGGATGATCCTGGTCCCGGCCTTCATGCACCTGGCCGGCGAATGGAACTGGTGGCCGGGGGTCAGACCCCGGCGAAAGGCGAAAAGCTGAGACAGCCAGCCTGCAGAACGATCAGCTGCAACTGATGACGCCCTCCTGGGTGGCACTGCCAACCGGAGTCGCCGAACCATGAAAGAGGTAGCAGCTCTGCGGCGTCAGGGGATTTGAAAGGGTCGCCGACCACCCGGCGGACGTTGCCTCGTTGATCACCAGGGTGTTGCCTGTGGACAGCGTGGCGTTGAGCGTTACGGAATTGGTCGAGTAGATCGAACTGATGTAGTAATACCCCTCTTCAGCCATCGCGAGGTTTCGGAGATCGGACTCCATGGTCGCGATCACCGTCTTCTCCTTGTTGCGGCTCAGGCGGGGAATGGCAAACATCACCAGCAGCCCGACTACGACGAGTACGACCAGGAGCTCGATAAGGGTGAATCCCCGCCGGCTGAGCATGATGGATCCGGGCATGTTGTCTCCGGTGTGAGGGCGTTTCGATTTCCTAGTGCTTGGCGTCCAGCCAGTTTGGTCCCACCCCAATATCCACCACCAGCGGGACGCTCAACGTCACGGCACCCTGCATGTGATCGCGAACCAGGTCAGTCACCGGCGCCACCTCGGCGGGAAGAACCTCAAAAACAAGTTCGTCGTGCACCTGCAGCAGCATCCGCGCCGCCAGCCCTTTCTCAGTTATGGCAGCGGCAATATTCCGCATTGCAATTTTGATCAGATCCGCCGCTGATCCCTGGACCGGGGAATTCGCGGCGGTTCGTTCCCCGAAAGAACGAACGTTGAAGTTGCGATCCCGGATCTCGGGAATGTATCGACGACGCCCGAATATCGTTTCCACGTATCCCCGATCACGCGCAATGGCCACCATTCGGTCCAGGTAAGCGCGGACGCCGGAGAAGCGTTCGAAATACTGCGCAATAAACGCCTTCGCCTGATCCTGGGGGATGCCCAGCTGTCGCGCCAGCGCGAACGGTCCCTGGCCGTAGATGGTGGCGAAGTTGATCGTCTTGGCCTGACCGCGCATGACCGACGTCACCTGGTCGACGGGTACCGAGAAAATGATCGCCGCGGTCTGCCGGTGAATGTCGCCACCCTGCAGAAATGCCTGAATAAAGGCGGGGTCCTCGGACAGATGAGCGATCAGGCGCAACTCGATCTGCGAATAGTCCGCGACCAGGAACTGGTGCCCTGGGGCGGGAACAAATCCGCGGCGAATCTCTTCCCCCCGAGGAGTGCGAATCGGAATGTTCTGCAAGTTCGGCTCGGACGAGGATAGCCGGCCGGTCGCCGCGCCGGTCTGGTTATACCGCGTATGGATTCTTCCGGTCCGGACATTGACCCGCTGAGGAAGCACATCGACATAGGTGGAACGGAGCTTCTCGAGCTCCCGGTATTCCATAATCAACCGGGGGACCTCGTGTCCCATTTCGGCCAGCTGATCCAGAACATCGGCATCGGTCGACGGGCCGGTCTTGGTTTTCTTGAGAATCGGCAGCTGGAGCTTGTCAAAAAGCAGCTGGGCCAGCTGGCGGGGCGAATTCAGATTCAGGTCGCTGCCGGAAGCCTGCGCAATACGGCTCTCCAGTCCCCGAAGGTCGGTCGTGAGCTGGCGAGACAAGTGGTTGAACACGGCGGGATCAATTGCGATGCCGGCCCATTCCATGTCGACCAGGACCTTGAGCAACGGAATTTCGATGTTGGTAAGCAGGGGTTCGAGCGACTGTTCCCGAAGCGGCTGCGCAAAAACACGGTGGAGTGCCAGCACCGTCGAACTTCCTGCGCAACAGTAGCCCGCGGCCTCGCTCACGGCGACCTCGGCAAAAGGAACCTGGGTCTTCCCTTTACCCACCAGGTCGACCAGGACCTTCATGGGGCGGCCAAAGTGTTCGAGACTCAGCGTATCGAGCGTATGAGATCGCCGCCCGGGATCGAGCACAAAACTGGCGAGCATGGAATCGTATACCACCCCTTGCAACTCCACGCCTTCGTGCCGAAGCACCTGCCAATCCTGTTTGATGTCATGCCCGGCCTTGGGAACCAGCGGATCCTGAAGGAGCTCGCGAAGCGAGGCAAGCCTGGCATCGGATAACGGTGGAAGGTTCTCCACCGGTGCGCCAACTTCCATCATATCGGCCCGGGGTCGATGGCCGAATGGCAAATACCACATTTCCGTTTCGCTCGCCGCGACCGACATGCTCACGAGTCGGGCGTCACGTGGATCCGCACCGTCTGACTCGGTATCCAGCGCGACAAGCGGACTCTGCCTGAGTCGAGCGACAATCGCCGCCAGGTCCGCGGGATCAGTAACGACCTGGGCGATAACAGGAGGAGGAGCGAATGAGTGCGCTGGTACCTTCGATGATATTGTCCCCGCCGGGACGGAGGGAGCCTCGGGAGCAGCCGCAACGACCGTCGGCGTGTTTTGAAGGCCGAGTCGATTCGCCAGCGTGTAGAACTCAAGCTCAGCCAGGATTTTCGAAAGCGCTTCCCGGTCAGGCTCGACACTCTGGAAAAGCTCCCAGTCGACCTCCACCGGCACGTCGCATTGAATCGTGACTAATTGCCGGGAGAGCCGGGCCTCGGCGGCATACGTCAGTAACGCCTCGCGGCTGCGCTTGGATTTGATCTCGGGCGCCTTGGCCAGCAATGCCTCGAGATCACCGTACTCCTGGAGAAGCAACACGGCACCCTTCTCACCAATGCCACGAACCCCCGGTACATTGTCGGAACTGTCCCCTACCAGCGCGAGATAGTCGACCACCTGGCTGGGAGGGATTCCCAATCGGTCGGTCGCATTGGAGAGATCCACCCACTGTTCATCCACCCCGCCGGGGCCACCGCGGCCCGGGTTGAGTAACGCGACACCCGGCCGTATCAACTGATAGAAATCCTTGTCGCCAGAGACGATAACAACCTGCCAATCACGTTCGACACCCTGTTTTGCCAGCGTACCAATAACATCGTCGGCCTCATATCCATCGATGGCGACCAGGGGCACCCGAAACGCTTCAAGAAGCTCCCGCACCCGGGCGATTGCCTTGTTGAAGTCGAGCTGAAGCTCCTCGTCCAGTTTTTCCCGGGTGGACTTGTATTCGGGATAGACCTGGGTCCGAAAGGAGTCCCCCGCATCGTTGATCCAGGCCAGGTAGTCAGGCTGATACTTCTCCTTCAGGCGGGCCAGGAAATTCGCGACCCCCCAGGCGGCGGAAGTGTTTTCCCCCCGGGATGTGCGCAAGGGACGCGACATCATGGCAAAAAACGCGCGATAGATCAGCGCGTAACCATCTACCAGGAAGAATCGGGGCGGGTCGTGATTGGGCATGTAAGGAAGGTAAGCGAAAAGCGATGAGCGGTCAGGCGACCGGAGCGGAGGTACAGACGCCCTCCGCTCCGCGTGACGGCGCGGCCTTCAGCCAGGCCTAGCGACCTTGTCGCTGATGACGATCCAGGACCCGGGAGAATTCAGCACGCGCACTCGTGGTCAGTCGGAAACGACTGAACCCGGTCTCATCGACGAAAGTCAGCACGAGTCGGTCCTGGGTATAGACCCAGCGGATCACCCGGCCCTGGCTGAGCGGACTCGAATCATACACTTCGTCCGGCTCACCCAACCCGATGAAGACCTCGCCGCGGTCAGTGCGCCAGCCAGGAACGCCTTCATCCTTGAAAAGGTTATTGGACGCCGACAGGCGGCCGAAGTAGAGATCGAGTGCCTCATTTTCCGGGGTGGCGGGATTGGGATCGGTGGAACGGTAGAAGCTGCGCCAGAGGAGGGACCGATCGGTCGAGGACGCCGATCGAAGCGAATCGAGCTTGCTCTTATAGCCGAAATACTTGAGCAGACCGACCATCTCCTCATAGTTGGTCACAACCCAGGCGGTGGAGAGGGACACGATCGCGGAGGTTTCGCGCTGATTGGGACCGGAGCCAACCACGAGGCGAAGCTGGCCCAGTGGTGCGCTGTCCGGGGTCAACCGAATTACCTGGCCTTCGACATCCTGTCCGCCGGCAAAACGGAGCGAATCCTCGAATACTATGCTGTCAGAGGCGTCGTGAATCTGGAACGGCAACGCGGCAGGGCCGGGGAAGTTGTACCCCTCGACGTAGGCCAGCAGCGTGTCACTGCCGTACGCGACCGTCCCTCGTGGGTTCAGCACCACGGCCAGAGGATTGATCCGGTTCGCCCGACCGGTAACCTCGTAGGCCACGATCGGAGCCGAGATTGATCCCGTCGCGAATCCCGGAATCGTCACCGTCGATTCGACTCGGCTCTGCTCGGACGACGTTCGGTCCCGGATGGAAATGGACAGCTTGTACGCACCGGGAACCAGGTGGAAGAATTGCTGAAAGAGAACGCTCTCGTCGTTCCGCATGGTCTCCTGAAACGTGGCGACCTGTACGGCTTCATCCCGGCTGACCCGAATCGCGGCACCCGTCGCGGGTTCGAAGATGATTTCTACCCGATATCGAGCGACAAACTTTCCCTCTTCGCGCTGGAAGGACAGGGCACGATTCTCGAGAGAGAGACCGAGAATCGCGTTGGTAGAGTCACCCGGTCCGGCGGCATAGACCACGTCACCGATGAACGAAACCGGTCCGGGGGCAACCAGGCGGCCGAGACGTTTATAGACCGAGCCCATGTCCAGCACCTCGGTAAACGATTTCTCAGGCTGCGCTCCGGGCGTCGTGCCCACCCGCTGCCAGCTGCCACAGCCTGCGCCCGCGAGAGCGCCCAGCACACACAGCGCCAATCTACGATTCACATGTCCCCCGATCTTCCTGTAAAACCACATGCTACACTGCGGCGAAGGTTAGCGGTCCGGCTTTACAAGCGTCAAGTCGGCCCCGTCTTGCTGAGATATTCGCGAGCGAGTACCTTGCCCGACGCCCATGACACAAGAGAACCTCGTCGGTCGCACAGTCGCTGGCTATCGCCTCCTCCAACATGTTGGGGAAGGCGGAACTGCTGCTGTCTATCGGGCGGAGCACCCTGAGCGAGGGCTGACCGCGCTCAAGGTCCTCCGATCCCGCATGGGGCAAGACCCCGTGGCGGTAAAGCGCTTCCTGCGCGAGGCAGAATATGGCGCGCGGGTCAATCATCCGAACATCGTCAAGACTTACGACTTTGGCGAGACAGACGGATTGTACTACCTCGCACTCGAGTGGGCTGAGGGCGAACCCCTTGCCACCTTTGCCACCCGGTCGGGCCAACTCGCCCCTGAGCTCGTCGCGACCATTATCGAGCAGCTGGGCGGCGCGCTCAGCACGGCGCACCATGAAGGCATCATTCATCGGGACCTGAAGCCGGCGAATATCATGTATGACCCGGCGACGAAGACTGCACGCCTGCTCGATTTCGGCATCGCCCGCGACGCAGAACTGCAACCCGAAGAGCGACTGACCCGCACCGGTTTTTTCGTGGGAACCCTGCAATATGTCGCACCAGAGGCGCTGAGTGGTGAGCTGGTCAATGAACAGGCAGATGTGTATAGCCTGGCTACAATCACCTATTACCTTCTCGCCGGAACGCTTCCATATAATGGGCGTTCACCCCGCGAGTTATTCCAGCAGCTGCTCTCCCAACCGCCTATCGCCCTGAACCAGGCCCGCAAAGGCCTGAAGTTCTCGCCTGAGGTCGAGGCCGCAGTCATGCGAGGCCTGGATCGAGACCGCGCCAAGCGCAGCAAGACCATAGACGAATTCGTCAGCGGAGTCACCACGGCCATCCGGTCCGAGGGTGAGAAAAAGGGTGGGATCCTGTCCGGGTTTTTCCGCCGAAAGCCGACGTGAGCGACAAGTCGGACCTCGTACGACTACTACAAGCGCGATCAATTCGACGCGGTGACTTCGTTCTCGCCTCCGGCGCCCGTTCCTCCTATTACATCGATGCTCGGCTTACGACCATGTCGGCCGAAGGCCTGGCCGTCATTGGCCGCCTCGGACTGAATGCTATTCGCTACGCCGAATGGGATGTCAGCGCGGTCGGCGGGCTCACCATGGGCGCCGACCCCGTGGCCTATGCTATCGCTGCCGCCAGCGTCGGCCAGGGAGCAGGGCAAATAGATGCATTCAGCGTCCGTAAGGAGGTAAAGGAACACGGAACCGGCCGTAGAATTGAAGGCAACTTCTCCGCTGGCGCACGGGTTGTAGTGGTCGAGGATGTCATCACCTCCGGCGGATCCGCTCGAAAGGCGGCTGAATCCGTGGTGGCAGAAGGTGGTGAAGTTGTTGGAATTATTGCAGTTGTCGACCGAGAAGAAGGAGGCAGGGCCGT
>JBDTRF010000138.1:0-9396 GCA_039931815.1 Gemmatimonadota bacterium | reverse complement strand
AAGGCCAACTGGGCGATGGCACACGGGGAAATCGCGCCCGGCCAGGCCGGGTACAAGGCGATGGGCCCTTCATATCGATCAGCGCTGGTGGGGCGCACACGTGTGCGGCAACCTCTACCCAGGCGTTCTGCTGGGGGGAAAACGCGAAGGGCCAGTTGGGAGATGGGAGCCTGGTGGCGAAGCCCACGCCGGTTGCCATTGGGAGAGTTGGCAACTAGGTCCTGCGTGCTGCCAGGCCGGTATGCCAATATTTTCGTGTGGAGGCGACCCTGGGCCTGGGCGGACTTAACGGCCCGCGGCGCGCCTTCTTCGCTTCAGTCAGAATCAAAAAACTGCTCCCCGACGAATGTCGAGGAGCAGTTTCGCATGCGGTTTCGCAAACAGCGGGCTAGTGCGACAGGTTGATCGGAATCCCGATCGACACGACCAGGTTGGTCTGGGTCTTGTTGGAGAAGAATCCGTTCGCCGTATCGTCGGACGTGTCCGGATCGAACCCGTAGATATAGCCTTCGGCCGTGATGTTGAGCGCCAGGTGCGGCGTAACGGCAGCGCGCAGTCCGAAGCCCACGACGCCGCCAATGCTGGTCAGCTTGTCATTGGTGTCGAAATCCCAGGCTTTGCCACCGAGGTGAACTGCGGCGAGCCCGGCGATCAGGTTCAGGTTGCTCCGGCGCGGGCGAATGACGCCGCGAACGCTGCCGACGATCATGTTTCCCTTGAGGCTGGTCGCCAGGTCTACACCCGGTCCTGCGGCATCCTTGCCGGTGAAGCGCACCTCGCTGCTCAAATAGCCCACGGCACCTTCTACCGACAGCGTGGCGCCAATCGGAAAGGCGAGGCGCGCGCCGAACATCGCGGTGTTGTTCTGCTGCATGGTGAACCGGGCGGTGCCCGTCCCCCCGAAGTTGCTCAGGTCGATATCATTGTCGAAATATTTGCTGATGCCGTAAAAACTACCCACGTACGGGGTAAAGGTGATTCCCTGCGCGTGAGCAGGGCGGACGCATAAAAGACTGATGGCCGCGAGGCCGACGCTCAACACGGATTTCCTGACAAACCGTTGGCTTCCAGACACAATACCTCCCAGCGAGGGTAATGGATCCACGGACATCATGTTGGGAATGGGAAAGACCGGCTTTACCATACCCTGCGGGTAGGGACAGCGCAATAGAGTGATCCCAAGTCAGGGATTTCGCCACTCGAAGGCTGTCGTGCCAGGAATCAGGTCCCTGGTTTCTGAGAGCCTAGCCGCTTCACCAGTTCATACCAGAAGTCCACCGCATCGTGGAAGGCCTTGACCCCGATCCGCTCATCGCGGCCGTGAATCCGGACGTCGTCAACCGGATCGAAGACGGCACTGACCCCGTAGGTTGGAATGCCGGCGTTCCTCACGTACAGTCCATCGGTGGCCCCAGTCGACATCTCGGGGACAACGGCCGCGCCCGGCCACATCCTGGCAACGATGTCCTGGACTGCCGTCATGATGTCCGGCCGCAGGGGAGATGCCGGGCTTGCCACGGGTTCATCCAGTCGAGAGAGATGAATGGCGGTATCCGCGAGAACGCGAGTGAGTACGGCCTGCACGCTATCCGGTGGATCATCCGGCAACATGCGACAGTTGACCGTGGCACGGGCCAGTTGAGGCAAGGCATTGTCAGCGTGCCCGGCGAAGAGCCGGGTGGCGACACAGGTCGTTCGGAGAATGGAGTTGTAGTACGGCGAGCTGGACAGACGCCGTGCCGCCGGGAGATTGCCGGTGCGGGCTACCAGTCTCATGTCCGCAGCTTCGGTCACCGGAGCGGTGCCCGCCGCGGCCTGCAGAAAGGCGCGGGTCGTGGCATTCAACCGGACTGGAAAGGAGAATCGCTCGAGGCGGGTGAGACCGTTTGCCAGGTGATAAATGGCGTTGTCCCGCTCAGGGAGCGAACTGTGCCCTCCCTTGTTGCGTACTTCCAGCTGGAAACTCAGGTAGACTTTTTCCGCGGTCTGCACTTCGAATGACAGCGGCTTGCCGTCCACCAGTTGCCCGCCACCAGCATCTGCGTTGAGGGCATACTCGGCATCAACCAGGTCGCGATGTTTCGTCACCAACGCGCTGATGCTGTTGCTCGTGGTCTCTTCGTCGCCCGTGAGCGCGATGATCAGGTCCCGCCCCGGCCGGTACCCTTCCTGCTTGAGCCGGATCAGGGTGGCGACGAGGGTGGCAACGCCCGCCTTGTCATCGTTGCTGCCGCGCCCGTAATACCATCCGTCTTTTTCCAGGAAGGTGAAGGGATCGACCGACCAGTCTTCCCTCCGGGCCCCGACCACGTCCATGTGGGCGATCATCAGAATGGGTTTAACGCCCGTTCCGTCTCCCCGGTACCGCGCCACCAGGGTCCAGTGACCGGGGTCGAGCTCCATGATCTGCATGTCGCCGGAAGGGAAACCCGCCGCAGTAAGCCGTCGTGCCATGGCCTGGGCTGCGAGATCGGTGTGGCCGGCCGAGTCGCTGGTATTGATTTCGACCAGCTCTTTCAGGATTTCCCGTTCCAGCGTTCGATGGTCCTGCTGGGCGAAGATCGGAGCCGGTAGAATCGCGAGCGCAAGGGCCAGCCGGAAAGCACGAGGCATAAATTTGGTCGTCCGATGGATTTTGAAATAGAAGCGGAGTTGGTAATCTAATGGTGATCTTCCCGGCCAAACAGGAACGCCATGTCAGCCTGCGGCAACTGACCAGACCCAGGGCCGCGGCCGTTCTCTTATCTTACTCCATGCTTTCCATCCGCTTTCAGGAGCACCTGGAGACCCTTGGCCTCGCGTCCGGCAGCCGGGCGCTGGTCGCGGTGTCCGGCGGGGGTGACTCCGTGGCGCTACTTGATCTCCTGGTCGCCACCAGGGAGGCGCACGGGATGACCCTGATCGTGGCGCATGTTGATCACGGAATTCATCCCCAGAGTGCCGAAGTGGCGGTGCGCGTGGAACAGCTGGCCCAGTGCTACGGGCTCCGATGCATCACGGGGCATATCGACCTTGGAGGAGGCGCTTCGGAGACTCGTGCGCGGCGACGCCGGTATGAGTGGCTGGAAGAGAGCCGCGAGCGGGAGGGAGCCGAGTTCATCTTTACCGCTCATCATGCGGACGACCAGGTGGAAACGGTCCTGCTTCGTGTATTTCACGGCAGCGGTCCGGCCGGTTTGGCCGCGATGGCCCCGCGTCGAGGCGCGATTGTTCGTCCCCTGCTGCCGTTCCGGCGGGTTGAATTGGTCCAGTACCTGCACGAGCGCAACCTGGCGTACTGGGAAGACCCCGCCAATCGAGATCCTCGACACGAGCGCTCCTGGCTCAGGGAAACTCTGATTCCCCACCTTCGCGATCGCTGGCCTGAGGTAGATCAGAACGTTCTCCGGCTGGCCGACCATGCAAGGGCTGATCGAAACGCCTGGGACCTGGTGCTGGATCAGCTTCCAGGGCTTGCCTGGCGGAGTGAGCCGGGCGGTGGTTCCGTTGCTGCGGCCGTGCTCGGCGGGTATGATTCGACCTTGGCGAACACCCTTCTCCGGGCGATCGCCCGACGGGCAGGCTGCCATGTTGGTCCTGACCGGGCGCGCAGAGCCCTTCGCTTCCTCCGGGCCGCGACCAGCGGCACCTGCTTTCAACTGGGGAACGGCTGGGAGCTGCAGGTTGTTTTCGATCGGATCAGGATTGTGCCGATTACGGAGGATCGGGATACCAGGTCGACCGGCACGAAGGAAGTGGCCATCACGGGTAAAGAGGGAAACGAGTCTCTCGGTTCGTGGGTGCTGACGTGGCGAGTGGAAATGGCACCCCTGAAGCAGTTACGCGACGGTTTCAGTGCCTGGTTCATCCCCGGCGACATGCATTTCCGGGTTTGGCGGGCGGGAGACAGGGTTCGTCCTATCGGCGGTCGTGGCAGCCGTCTCGTGGTCAAGTGTTTTCAGGAATCGCGGGTTCCGCGATTGCAACGCGAAGGATGGCCGGTCCTGGTCGACCCGGCCGGGGAGGTGGTATGGGTCCCCGGGGTCTGCCGTTCGGACGACCGGATTCCTCATGGCGGATCGGAGGCGCTTCGTGTTGACGCGGCGGTCACCTGAGATCCTTCGGCGGACGGGGGGGAAGGCCGTCAAGTCGATTGTCTTCGACGAGGAGACGATCGCGCGGAAGGTGCAGGAACTGGGTGCCGCCATCACCGCCGCCTACCCCGATGGGCCGCTTCTCGTCCTCGGGTTGTTGAAGGGGAGTTTCATCTTTCTCAGCGACCTGGTGCGGAGAATCGAGCGTCCACTCCAGGTAGATTTCCTCGTCGCCAGTTCCTACGGGGCGGAAAAGGTCTCCAGCGGTAACGTGAGACTGGTCTATGACCCGGAGACGCGGCTGGAGGGCACCCATATCCTGCTGGTTGAGGATATTATTGATAGCGGCCAGACGCTGACGCGACTGGTCAAGGTACTGCAAGCTCGTGAGCCCCGGAGCCTGGCGATCTGCGCCCTGCTGGACAAGCAGATTGCCCCGGAGCCGCCGGCCGAACTCCGGTTCGTCGGCTTCAAGGCTCCTCCGGCATTTTTAGTGGGCTACGGATTAGACCACGCGGAGAATTACCGGCATCTCCCGTTCATCGCGGATCTGGAATAAATGGCCGAACGAATGCCCCCCCGACCCCAGGGGACCAACTGGGGATCCTTGAGTAAGAATCTCGCCCTCTGGGTACTCGTGGCCTTGCTGGCCATGGCGCTGTTTCAAATGATGCGCCGCCAGGGAAGCCCATCCCAGGAGTTCTCCTACACCGAGTTTAATCAGCAGCTCGCCCGGGGGAACGTCGAACGCGTCGAGTACATCGAAGGCAAACGGCTCCAGGGAGAGTTCAACGCACCGGTGGCCCAGAACGGAGTCCAGGCCAAGCGCTTCACCGTGCTGCTGCCGATCGCGGACAGCGAAGCGATCCTCAAGCGGCTGGAAGACAGTGGCGTTCCCATCTCGGGGAAGGAACCGAAGGGGGGACTCACGACAATCATCATCGCGGCTTTGCCGTGGATCGTGATCCTGGGATTGTGGTTCTTCCTGCTTCGCCAGTTGCAGGCCGGGGGCAGCCGGGCCTTTTCGTTCGGAAAGTCCAAGGCCAAGCTCCTGACCGGCGACACACCCAAGATCACCTTTGCCGACGTCGCGGGTGCGGACGAAGCCAAGGTCGAACTGCAGGAAGTCATCGAGTTCCTGAAAGACCCGCAGAAGTTCACCCGCCTGGGTGGTCGCCTTCCCAAGGGCGCCCTGCTGGTCGGCCCTCCCGGGACCGGGAAGACTCTACTGGCGAAGGCCGTGGCTGGAGAGGCGGGTCGACCCTTCTTCTCCATGTCCGGATCGGACTTCGTGGAGATGTTCGTGGGCGTCGGCGCCAGCCGGGTCCGCGATCTCTTCGAGCAGGGGAAGGCCCACGCGCCGTGCATCATTTTCATTGATGAAATCGATGCGGTCGGTCGGCATCGGGGAGCCGGCCTGGGTGGCGGACACGATGAGCGGGAGCAGACGCTGAATCAGCTCCTGGTCGAAATGGACGGCTTCGAGTCCAACGACGGCGTCATCCTGATCGCGGCGACCAATCGACCCGATGTGCTCGATCCAGCGCTCCTCCGTCCGGGCCGGTTCGATCGTACCATCGTGGTCGATGCGCCGGACGTTCGTGGGCGCGAAGGAATTCTCCGGGTTCACACGCGGAAGATTCCGCTCGGTTCCGACGTTCGCCTCGACATCCTGGCCAAGGGAACTCCCGGCCTGGCCGGAGCCGACCTCGCCAACCTGGTCAACGAAGCGGCGGTCCTGGCAGCTCGACGGAACAAGTCGCTGGTCGACATGTCGGATTTTGAAGATGCGAAGGACAAGGTCATGCTCGGGGTCGAGCGTCGCAGCCTGGTGCTGACCGAAGATGATCGCAAGCTGACCGCCTACCACGAGGCGGGGCATGCCATCGTCGCCATCAAGACGCCAGGCAGCGATCCGATTCACAAGGTGACCATTATTCCCCGGGGACGGGCGCTGGGTCTCACCGCATCGCTCCCCGAGGTGGATCGCCATAACTACACCAAGGAATGGCTCATCGGAAGCCTCGCGATGTTCTTCGGCGGGCGCGTCGCCGAGGAGCTCGTGTTCGGGCCGGAAAAGGTGACGACTGGTGCTGGCAACGACATCGAACGCGCCACCAGCCTGGCCCGGCGCATGGTCACCCAGTTTGGAATGAGTGATCGCGTCGGCGCCATGTCAGTCGGCGACAAGGAGCAGGAGATTTTCCTTGGCCGCGAGTTCGGGCATCGACGAGAAGTCTCCGAGCGCACTGCCGAAATGGTGGACGACGAGGTCAAACGCCTGATCGACGAGGCCTACGAAAAGGCCCGGGTCATCCTGGGCGGGAATCGTGAATTGCTGGACCGCATGGCTGCCGCTTTACTCGAGCGGGAAACCATAGACCGGGAGGATGTCGATCTTATCGCCGCGGGTCGCCCGTTGCCTCCTCGACCTCCGGCGACGCCGCCCCTGGCCCCGGCACCAGCGGTATCCGGCAAGCCCGAGCCGGTGAGTGTGCGCCCGCCGATCCTGGGGGCGCCTCCGGCCGAGCCAGCCGGCGCGTGATTGGCCGACCCCTCGCGGCGCATTCGCCGCGAGCGGTGCGTGAGGTTCTGCTCCGGTATGGCTGGGACGAGATTCGTGCCGACGCGGCGGCGACCAGTGTAGAAGCGGTCGTCATCCTCCTCGAGTCGGTCCCCGAAGCAACGATCGAAGCGCTGGTAGGATTCAACCGACAACTGGGCATCGATCTGCTGACCGGCGAGGGGTGGGTACTCCTCGCCGGTAGTCGTTCCCGGCTGGCCGCCTTTGCCCGCCCGTGGGTGCTGCCGCCTGACCTGCTCGACGTCGCCATGGCCGTCGGACTGGCGTTACCGGGTGAGCGCATCGGCCAGTGGCAAACGGCCCGGAGCGCGCTCAGCCTGGACCAGCCCCGCATCGCCGGCATCATCAATCTCACGCCCGATTCGTTCAGCGATGGAGGGAACCTCGCCAGCGTGGACGAGGCCCTGGTCTACGCAGACCATCTGCTCGCGACCGGGGCCGATTTTCTCGATGTCGGCGGGGAGTCCACCCGACCGGGCGCCAGTCCGGTGGCCGCGGCTGAAGAGCTGCACCGCGTTATTCCTGTCGTCGAGGCACTGGTTCGGGAATATCCGTCGCTCATTATTTCGGTTGACACGGTAAAGTCGGAGGTCGCGCGCGCCGCTCTTTCGGTCGGCGCCGCGGCGATCAATGATGTTTCGGCGTTTCGGCTCGACCGGTCCATGGGCCGGGTTGTGGCCGAAGGGAAGGCGGGCGCCATCCTGATGCATTCGCGGGGTGGAGTGGGGGACATGGCGTCGCTCGATCACGCCAACTATGGTGCCGATCTCCTGGGCACCGTCCTTCATGAGCTTCGAGACTCACTCGAACAGGCTCTGTCCAGTGGTATCCTGCCGGATGCCATCGTGATCGATCCCGGGATGGGATTCTCCAAATCCGCCGAGCAGTCGCTCGCCGTGCTTGATGGTCTCTCCGTGTTTTCCAGTCTCAACCGCCCGATCCTGGTGGGTCCCTCGCGCAAACGGTTTCTCGGCGCGGCCACCGGCGCGCCGGTGGACGATCGCGATCGAGCGACCGCCGTGGCGTGTGTCATGGCATATGAGCGCGGCGCGCGACTGTTCCGGGTCCATAACACGGCTTTCACCCGTGAAGCGTTGCGGCTGGCCGCCGTGGTTCGACAGGAGACCTGAGGGTCGCGCCAACCCGGGTCGATTCCCCATTTCACGCTTTGGTTCCGCCCCCATTACGTTTATCGCCCAACCTTACCCTACGGTCATGACCACGCACGCCGACGACGCTCCTCCCTATCGCTTCGCCCTGTTGACCGCTGTCATTGTTCTGCTGGGTTATTTCCTGACCCTGGCACCGACTGTGACGTTCTGGGATGCAGGCGAGTTCATCGCCTCGGCGAAAATCCTGGGGATTCCCCATCCACCAGGAACACCCCTCTTTGTCCTGATGGGTCACGTCTGGGGCCGGATCTTTCCGTTTGGTGAGTACGCGTTTCGCACCAATCTGATGAGCGCCACCTTCAGCGCGTTCGCGGCGGGTGGATTTTTCCTGGTGGTGCACGAGGGGCTGGGGCGCCTGACGGACGAGCTCGATCCGCGCAGGGCCCGGTTCATCCGCATCGCGGGGGCCATGGCCGCCTCGCTCATCGCGGGGTTCACGTTCACCAACTGGCAGAACTCGAACGAAACCGAAGTGTACGCCGTCGGCACCTTCATGGCGGCATGTATCTGCTGGCTCTCGCTGGTGTGGCGGCGGCAACGCGGGGGTGACCGGGCTCCCCGGACGCTATGGCTCATGCTCTACATCGCCGGCCTCTCGATCGGCAATCACCTGCTCACGCTCCTGGTCGGGCCGGGGGTCGTCATGGGGATGATCGCCACTCTGCGTGCGACCCCGGCATCGAACCCGGTCCGTCGTCGCTCCGAGTGGGCCGAAGTGTGGGTCGTGGCTGGCACATGGGTATTGTTGATCGGAATGGGGCTGGGAAGCACGACGCTTATTGTGTTCGGCGCGCTGTGTTTTCTTGGCGCGGCGGCGTTTGCGTTTACGTCCGGGGTCGGCCGGTTTGCCGTGGTGGCGCTGCTCTTCTCCTCCATCGGGATTACCAGCTACGGCTACCTGTACATCCGGTCCAAGCACCATCCCATGATCAGCGAAGCTCAGCCCGATACGTTCAGGTCGCTGCTCGAAGTGATCCAGAGAAAACAGTACCCGGTACGCACTCCTCTGGATGATCCGACCGAAATGAGTGGTCCCAACAACCCGGGACGCAGTGCGTCTCTCATAGTGGCCCAGTTCACCAACTACTTCCAGTATTACGTATGGCAATGGAGCAGCGGCGTGAAGCCGCAGGTCGGCAAGGTGCTTCTGACGCTCCTGTTTTTCTCCCTCGGATTGCTGGGGCTCGTCTCCCACTGGTATCGCGACCGACCCAGCTGGTGGCTGCTCTTCGGCGTGTTCCTGGTCACCGGGTTTGGACTCGTCGTCTACATGAACTTCAAACCCGGATTCAGCCTGGCCTACACGTACAAGGCGGGGCTGTGGCCCAATCCGACGGATCACGAAGTGCGGGATCGAGACTACTTCTTTGTCGTCAGCTTCATTGTGTGGGCCCTCTGGGCCGGGATGGGACTGGTGACCTGGGCCCGCCGGTTCGCCGGGAAGTTTCGTTCACCCATACCAGCGGCGGCCGTTTTCCTTGTTGCGTTCATTCCTTTCGCGAGCAACTACAGCGCTGCCACCCGGCACAATCCGATCGATTCCCGGCTGGCCGGGGACTTTGCCTAC
>JBDTRF010000137.1:0-9536 GCA_039931815.1 Gemmatimonadota bacterium | reverse complement strand
ATCGACCTCACGCTTATCAGGCGTGCGCTCTAACCACCTGAGCTACAGGCCCTGCACCAACCAGTGAGCGGATGGCGGGACAGCGTGCCTCCGCCCTTTGAGCCGCAGGCCGCCGAATTTAAAGACTCCGGCTCCCTGCCGCCACGCCTTCCACCACTGATGCTACACGTCGTCGCCCCCCGGACGCGCCCGCTTGCGGGGCTTCGGCTCGTCGTCCTCTTCATCAAACTCGAACTCCTCGAGCTCCTCGTCCTCATCCTCGTCGAAGTCGGCGTCTTCGTCGTCGAAGTCTTCATCCTCGTCGTCGAAGTCATCCTCGTCTTCCTCGTCGAACGTGAAGCCATCGTCCTCAAACTCGTCGTCTTCATCAGGCCGACGCCGCAGCTCGAGCGCTTCCATCGACGCTTCCCAGGCCAACATGAGTTCCTCCGGCATCAATAAATTGTGAAACCAGCACCCGTGCGAATCAGGATTTACGACGCATCGGCCCGGGCCGCCCGGGCCGCCTTCTTGCGATCATTAGCATCCAGCGAGCGTTTCCGCAACCGGATGGATTTGGGCGTGACCTCGATCAGCTCGTCTTCCT
Source organism: Gemmatimonadota bacterium (assembly GCA_039931815.1). Taxonomy (GTDB): domain Bacteria; phylum Gemmatimonadota; class Gemmatimonadetes; order Gemmatimonadales; family GWC2-71-9; genus DASYPP01. The sequence goes on along the minus strand of JBDTRF010000137.1, from coordinate 8,950 downwards.
CGATATACTCGAGCGCGTATTCGAGCGTGATATGGCGGGGGGGCTCCAGGATGATGTTGCCATCCGAGGCCGTGGTCCGCATGTTCGTCAGCTTTTTTTCCTTGGTCACGTTGACGTCGAGATCGTCCGATCGCGAATTCTCTCCGGCGACCATGCCTTCATAGACGTGGTCGCCTGGTGATACAAACATCCTGGCCCGTTCCTGCAGCCCGCCCAGCGCGAATGCGACCACGGATCCTTCACGATCGGCCACGAGAACTCCATTCTTGCGGCCTTCCAGCGGTCCAGCCCATGGTCCGTAGTCCAGGAACCGGTGATGCAGCGTGCCAGTTCCGCGCGTATCGGTCAGAAATTCCGACCGGTAGCCGAACAATCCGCGGGCCGGGATGCGAAAGTTCATACGGACCATGCCCTGCCCCGGATTCTTCATCTCCAGCATTTCCGCCCGCCGGGGGCCCAGCGATTCGATGACGACGCCGAGGTAATCTTCGGACACATCGATCATCAGCTCCTCGTAAGGTTCGAGCCGGGTGCCATCGGGCGCGGTGCGCGTGATCACCCGCGGACGAGATACCTGGAACTCGTACCCTTCCCGCCGCATTGTTTCCATCAGAATGGACAGGTGGAGTTCACCGCGACCCGAAACCGTGTGGGTATCCGGAGAGTCGGTCTCCTCGACCTTCAGCGCGACGTTCTTTTCCAGCTCCTTGAACAGCCGTTCGCGGACCTGCCGGCTGGTGACATACTTGCCCTCGCGGCCGGCAAACGGGCTGTTGTTGACGATGAAATCGACCGAGATGGTCGGCTCCTCGACGGCGATACCTTCCAGCCGCTCCGGCGTGTCCACCTGGGTCACCGTCTTGCCGATTTCAATTCCTTCCATCCCCGCCAGCACCACGATGTCACCCGCGGGAACCTCTTCGGTCTCCACCCGGTTGAGACCGTCGAACGTGAAGAGCTTCGTGATCTTTCCGCGGTCGATGTGTTCGTCCGTCACCATGCCGGTCGGACCCAGCGGAAGCACCGCGACCTGGTCGCCCAGCCGGATCCTGCCTCGCTCTACCCGCCCAATCGCCATACGGCCCAGAAAGGTCGAGTAGTCGAGCGTCGAGACCAGCATCTGGAATGGACCCTCCGGATCGCCCGAGGGCGGGGAGATGTGATCCAGAATAGCTTGAAAGAGCGGCTCCAGCGTGGTGCCGGGCTCATCGAGTTCCATGGTGGCCGTTCCAGCCCGGCTCGAGGTATACAGGAACGGAGCCTCGAGCTGTTCTGGAGTCGCTTCCAGATCGATGAATAAGTCGAGCACTTCGTCGTGTACTCGAAGCGGCTCGGCGTCGGAACGGTCAATTTTATTGATCGCGACGATCGGCCGAAGTCCCAGTGAGAGCGCTTTCCGGGTTACGAACCGCGTCTGCGGCATGGGGCCCTCAGCGGCGTCCACCAGGATAAGCACGCCATCGACCATGCGCAGAATTCGCTCGACCTCGCCTCCGAAATCGGCGTGGCCCGGTGTATCGACAATATTGATCTTGGTCCCGTGCCAGCGTACCGCCGTATTCTTGGCCAGGATAGTGATGCCACGCTCACGCTCCAGCGGGTTGGAATCCATCACCCGCTCTTCAACGTGCTGGTTCGCGCGAAACGCGCCCGCCTGCCGGAGCATTTGATCGACCAGCGTCGTCTTCCCGTGATCGACGTGAGCGATAATCGCGATGTTTCTGATCTGTTCGATGTTCGCCATCAATGCCTTCGTTCGTTACTGCGGCCGCGGGAATGCCGTTATGGAAAGGCCTGTTCCGCGCCCCTCTTCGACCCCGAAGCGTCGTGCGACGGGGGTCCGCTTGAAGGCGGCATATATAGACAGGGGAAGGCCCGGTGGCAAGACACAAATTCCCGCGGACGGGTAACCTATTTCCGCCAAGGGGAACACGGGCCAGCGGAGATTGTTCGGAAGTGGTCGGATCAGGGGCGGTTGGCGGACTCTACCGCCTGTGATCCAGGGCCCCAGAGCTATATGCGACAGCCCCTTAGCTAGTGAACATGACTATGACCGGGCTTGCCGGTGACGGCGGAAGAAATATCGAGACACCCGTGGGATGTCTCCAGCTGGATCGTTACGTGGCCGATTCCCATCCCAGCCAGCTGGTTCCGAATCTCTTCCAGGACCAGCGGATGGTCTTCCAGCGAAGGAACGACAACATGCCCGCTCATTGCCACCATGCCGCTGGTGACAGTCCAGACATGGACGTCATGAATGGTGTCGACTCCGGAAACGTTTCGCATGCAACGCTGCACTTCCGGAATCGATACGTGGCTGGGGACGGCCTCGAGCAGGATATCGGTGCTTTCCTTCAGCAATCGCCAGGCGCCTCCGAGGATCAGCAAGGACAGCGCAACGGAAAAAATCGGATCGGCCAGAGTCCATCCGGTGAAGGTGATGATCAACGCCGCGCCGAGCGCGGCCACCGATCCCAGGATGTCTGACAGGATGTGGAGATAGACACCCTTGGCGTTGAGGCTATGCCGGTGAGAGCCATGTAACAGGGCCAGGGCCGAAACGTTGACCACCAGGCCGATGGACGCGATGCCAAGAAACAGTCCCCCTCTTATCGGGGGAGGATTTCCCATCCGTCCCACGGCTTCCACCAGTACCCACCCCGCGACTCCGATCAAGGCTGCGCCGTTGATCAGCGCGGCGAGAATTTCCCATCGCAGGTAACCATAGGTCTTGTTCTGATCGGCTGGCCGCTGGGCGATCCAGGCCGTGAGCAGCGAGAGCCCGATGGCGCCCACATCGGTGAGCATGTGACCCGCGTCCGCCAGCAGTGCCAGGGAGCCACTGAGATAGCCACCCACGACCTCCACCAGCATGTATCCGCCGGTGAGAAGCAGCACGATCCACAGGCGGTGAGTAGCCTGGGGGGGGCGGCGCCCGATGCAATCAGGACTCGTCGAGGTCATATCCTCAAAATAACGGATCCAGTGACCAAGGTGACCCTCGCGGCCGGAACCGCGGAGCGAGGCGACAGCGACCCCCCACTCTGTCGCGCTAAGACCTTCACAATCAACCACTTCACAAATAGCCCCTCGCCCCATTGCCCACCTCTCGCTAGAGTTATCACCCATGGAAACTGGTGAAAGCTCATCCCTGGGCCTTCGGATTCTCGCGCTGGCCGTCCTGGTTATCGCGAATGCCTTTTTCGTTGCCGCGGAGTTTGCCCTGGTCGCGGCCCGCCGCACCCGCATTGATGCAATGGTTCAGTCGGGTGACAAGAAGGCGAAAGTGGTCCAGGCGGCGCTCGAGGACATTACCCGGCAGCTGTCCGCAGCCCAGCTGGGCATCACGGTGGCCTCCATCCTCCTGGGCTATGTCGCTGAAGAGTCCATTGCCGCCGTCTTTCGCGGATGGTTCTCCCAGCTGCCAACCTGGCTCACCTTTCTTGCCCGCGGAGGCTTTGCTTCCATCGCGGCCGTCTCGGTCATCACGTTCCTCCATGTCGTGTTCGGTGAGCAGGCACCAAAAACCTGGGCCATCGCATACCCCGAGGCCATCAGCCGCTGGGTGGCGGGTCCTCTGCTCGCCTTTTCCTGGATGACCCGGCCCCTGACCGGCCTCCTCAACTGGAGCGCCAATCACGTGGTTCGCCTCATGGGGATCAAGAGCGGCGTGGCGGAAGCTGAACGGATTCATTCGCCGGAAGAGATCCGGATGCTGGTGGAGGAGAGTCAGGAAGGCGGCTCGATCGGGGTGGAAGACGCGCGACTCATCGAAGGGGTGTTCGAGTTCACCGAGAAGGTGGCCCAGGATGTCATGACCCCGCGCACCCAGATGGCGGCGCTGGCCAGCAGCCTCACCGCCGCGCAGGCGGCCGACGAGGTCGCAGTCCTCCGGCGCTCCCGCTATCCGGTGTTCACGGAGTCGATCGATGAAATCGTCGGTGTCGTCCACGCGAAGGATATCCTGACCACGCTGCGCACGAACCAGGAGGAGAAGATCTCCGCCTTCATGCGCCCTCCCCTGTTCGTCCCCGGCACCCGGGAGGTCGAGGATGTCCTGGCCGATATGAAACGGCTCAAGGTGCATCTGGCGATCGTCCTCGATGAGTATGGTGGCACGGCTGGACTGGTCACGATGGAAGACCTGCTCGAAGAAATCGTCGGGGATATTTTCGATGAGTACGATCGGGCGGAGTCTGCCCCGCCGCCGGGTCACGGCGCGCCCGTGATCGATGGCGCGATGCCGATCAGTGAGTTCAACACCGAGTTCGATCTCACGCTCGATGATACGGAGTATACGACCGTCGGTGGGTATATCTTCGGCGAGCTGGGTCGCCTGCCCCGGATTGGCGATCGGGTCACCATCCAGGACTACACGCTCGAGGTAACGGAGATGGAGGGAAGGAGAGTCAGGAAAGTCCGGGTACTCGCGCCCGTCGTAAAACCGGAAGCGGTGTCGATCGAACAATCAGGGAAGCAGCCAGGTGGCGGAGTGAGCCGGTCGCAACCCTAGCGCGCAGCGGGCCCCGATAACTGGGTCTTGTTCAATCCGCGATTCCGGCTCGACAGCGCCACCGCCATTTCAAGCGCCTCCCGCATACTGCCCCAATCCGCAACACCTTTCCCCGCGATATCGAACGCCGTGCCATGATCGGGAGAGGTTCGAGGAAAGGGCAGCCCCAGGGTCACATTTACTCCCCGGCCAAAGGCGGCGACTTTAATGGCCGTCATTCCGACATCGTGGTATGGAGTGAGCACGGCGTCAAACTCCCCCCGCATTGCCCTGACGAACACCGTGTCCGCTGGCAGCGGTCCGGCGGCCGAGAGCTGGGTTGCCGCTGGAGAAAGGATGCGCGCTTCTTCATCGCCGAAGAGTCCCGACTCCCCGGCGTGTGGATTGAGCGCGCAGACCACGAGCCGGGGATGTTCGATGCCGAACCAGTCCCGGAGCGCCTTCCGGGTAACCTCCCCGGTGCGTACGACCTTCTCGACGGTGAGCATGGCTGGGACATCGCGCAGCGCGACGTGCGTCGTCACCAGGACCACCCGCAGGGCATCAGCCGCCAGCATCATGGCGACATCGATATCGCCCGCCAGGTGGGCGAGCCACTCGGTATGCCCCGGAAAGGGAAACCCGGCGAGGTGAAGCGCATGCTTGTGAATGGGGGCGGTAACAATGCCATCGACCTCACCCGCGAGCGCAAGGCGGACGGCGGATTCGACGGAATGGCCGGCGATTTTCCCGGCGAGAATTGTTCGCGCATGGCTCCTGGGATGTTCCGGCCCGGCGTCACCCGAACCGGATTTCCACGTACCCACCGGGACTCGGCGGGCGGCCGGGATGCCTGCGATCTGATCCTCTGCACCGACCAGGATGATGTCGGCGTCCAGCGGCGCTTCGAGGGCTTTCGCCGCGATTTCCGGCCCGATGCCCCTGGGGTCGCCGAGGGTCAGCGCGAGCCGAGGTTTCAAATCGGGCGAATCTCGATGAAGGACTTGGCCCGGAGTCTCGCCACGTAATGCTGGATGGCCAGCTGCTCGGCCACGTTGGAGCGAATCTGCTCTCGCACGTCCTCGAAGGCGATCTGTCCCTCACCCCGTTTTCGATCAATCAGAACGACCGCGAACTTGCTGCGAACCACTGGATCAGCTGCCAGCGTGATTACGGTGACCGACCCGGAATCGGCGCTGGCCAGGGCCGGAGCGTAGGCCGGCGGCAATTGGGACATGGGAACGTCCTCGGCGGTTTTCTCCTCCGCCGGGTCATGATAAAGCAGTTGCAGGGAGTCTACCGCAGCGCCCGCTCGAATCATGTCGGCCAAGCGCCCGGCGAGTGCCTGGGCGGTGTCTGCCTCCTCCTGGGTGATCTCCGGGATGATCAGGATATGACGGGCCTGGACTTCCGTCGGCTGGATCCGCTGGACCTGGATGATGTGATATCCGAAGCTGCTTTCGACCGGCTCGGAAATCACACCGGGCCGGAGCCGAAAAGCCTCCCGCTCGAATTCCACCAGCATCTGGCCCCGGCGAAACCAGCCAAGGTCGCCCCCCTTTTCCCGGGAAGCCGGGTCTTCCGAAAATCGCTTGGCCGCACTGGCGAAATCGGCTCCCGCCCGCAACTCCCGCACGATGGAATCGGCCTTCGCCTTGGCCACGGCCCGGGCCTGGGCACTGGCATGGGGCGCCACCACGACCTGGCGGAATGAAATCGCCGGCGGTGTCTTCCGCTGTTCCGCGGTCAGGCCCGCACTCTGCCGTTCGAAGTAGTCCCGCAACTCGCGATCATTGGGCTGGACCTTTTCCAGCCGCCCGCGTTGCTGCAGACTCTCCAGGTATTTCTGGCGAAGAAAGAAACGTCGCTGCTGATCCATCAGCCAGCGCCGGTATTCCTCCGGCGTCAGGAACCCTTCCTGCCGGAGTTCTTTGCGATAGTCAATTTCGGATGGAATATTCCGGCGCTGCTGGCGGATTCGCGCTTCGACCGCCTGGGCGACTTCCTCGTCGGTCACGCGGACCGTCGTATCGGTCGCGGCCTCCTGGAGCAGCAATTCGCCATCGATCAGGTCCGAGAGGACGCGCGCCTGCAACTCCTTGAGACTGTCCTCGGACGTCGGAAGCACAGTTCCCTGCATTCGCTGGGCAAGAATCTCTTCCTGGACCTGAGAGAAGAGAATGACCGAATTTCCCACGACCGCGACGACCCGATCAACGGCCCCCTCTTCACCCTCACCCTGGGCGGCCAGCGGAGCAGACCAGAGCCCCGCCAGCGCGACCAGGATCACCCACCCGGACTTCATGGACGGTTACCTCCCTGGGGCAGGGCGGTGGAATCAGCGGGATTCGGAATCGGCCGTGGCTGCATCTGGGTTCGGTTGGAATCCGCGCGCGCCGCGGCGGCGACTGAATCCGCCTTCTGCTTGGCCTCGGCGAATTCAAGCGCGCGGGCGAGCCCGGCATCGTTGATCTGGTAAGACATATGTTCCCTGAGCCATGAGCTCAATGTCGCCGGCATCTTGCGCACCTGCGCCTTGCCGGTCACCAGGTCGTTGAAATACGTGTCGATTCGAAGACCGGCCAGCTTCTCACGCTCCGACTCGGAGACGCTCGTATCGGTAATCTCCGACCCCAGACCCAGCGAGGCGCGAAGCGAATCGATCTCGGCGCGGTGCTGCTGCTGCAGGCCCGCCCACTCGGTTGGCGTGAGTCCGATGCCCGCGGAATCAGCCTGCTGTAACAGAATCGTGTTCTGGGAGAAGAGCGTCGCGATCTCCTTGAGCTGATCGTCCGTCGCCTGCCGCAGCTGGGTGATAAACTGGGGCGGAAGCGCAAAGACCCAGCGCAGGAAATCCGCGACAGTGAACCCGCCGCCCTTGAAATCGACAATCTTCTTGGAGGAATGCCGATTGGGCTCGGGATCTGCCAGGGCCGCTCGCATCAGCGCGATGCCCGACCCGGTGATCTTGAGGCCGCGCGCAGCGCCAACGCTATCCCGGTACAGCGAGTCCAGCTGCCCGGTCTCGCGGGACTCGAGATAGCTGCGAAGCCGTTCTCTCACCGTTTCCTCGGCCGGCCGCTTGAGGATGTGATACCCATATGGCGTTTCCACCACGCTGCTCATCGCACCCGGTGCCAGGCTCCAGGCAGCACTGTCAAATGAGGTTACGTACGAGCCCTTCGGAGCCGGAGGCATATATCCGCTGTCCCTCGCACTCTGAAAGTCCTGGCTTTCGGTGATGGCGAGGGCGCCAAAATCCGCCCCGCCCCGAAGCCTGGCCAACGTCCCTTCGGCCTTGGCATGCGCGGCGTTCCGTTCGGCCGAGGTGGCGGTCTGGGGAACCGTGTACAGGATGTGCTGAGTGATCCGAAGCTGGTCCGCTTTGTAGAAGCTATCCACGGCGTTCGGTGAGAGCTTGAGACGTCGAGTCAGTACCGTGTCAAACCAGCGATCCCCTTTCACGGTGGCAATCTGCGGCCACATCGTTTCGGCGATGCTGGCGGAATCGCTCAGATTCTTTCCCTGGACCAGCGCCTGTGCCAGCAAGCTGTAGTCAATCCAGATGTTGGCCACAAAGTCGGCTGCTTCCTTCGTGATCTTCACACCCTTGGTTTGACCCATAATCTGGGCCAGACGATCGGCGCTGAGTTTCTGGCCGGCCGCCTCGGCGGCGACATCGGTATGAACCGAGAAAAGGTCACGGAAATTGTTGCAACCCAGGACCGCGATAAGACCAACTGCCAGCCAGACTCGACGCATGCCTTCTCCTGTAATCAAGTTATGAGGTCGATGTGCCCCGGGGCCGGACATCCTGATCCTGAGATCCGGACATTCGGGATGCTGACGACGAAAACATACTGGCGACTGCCTATTTCCGAAGCCCGGCCAGGGCGCGAACCAGGGCCGGAACGAGCGCCTCGCCTCCCAGCCGGGTAAGCCGGATAGAGAGCGGGACCGTCCGCCTGACCTCGGCCGAAAGCTGCACGTCATCCAGGGCCTGGGTCAGCCCCGCCAGCCGGGGCGTTGCCCCCTGCCGAAACGTCAGGCGGGCCTCATCGCCCCGTACCAGTACATGTTGCAGTCCCATGGACGCACCGAGAACCCGCAGGCGGGCCATGTACAGCAGGTTTTCCGCTTCGGCCGGCAGGGGACCAAACCGTTCCCGCATTTCCGCACGGAGCTCATCAATTTCGCCTGACGAGGAAGCTCGCGCCAGTCGGCGGTAGAGATCGAGCTTGACCTCATCGTCCGGAACGTACCCCTCCGGCAGATTGGCCGGATGGTCCAGGACGACATCGGGGGGCGCGGGATGCTCGATCGCTCCCTGTCCCCGCAGCGCCAGGACCGTCTCTTCCAGCCAGCGGAGATAGAGGTCAAACCCCACGGCATGCGCGTGTCCAGATTGCTCCGATCCCAGCATGTTTCCCGCCCCGCGCAGCTCGAGATCCTTGAGCG
>JBDTRF010000136.1:0-9554 GCA_039931815.1 Gemmatimonadota bacterium | reverse complement strand
CCGAAGCGACTCGGAGGGTGCCGTCGGTCATTCGACGGGACCTGAGTGGAAACGCCACCGGGTCCACGCCCATGTGATGGACCAGCACTCGGCCGGGCGGAGCGCCCCATTCGAGCAATCGACGGTGGAAGAATTCATTGATCGGCAGGAACAGATCACCTTCGGCCAGCAATCCGCGATACCCTCGCCGCACCGAGTGACGCCGGGCGTTCATGTCATAGCCGTGAAACACCGTGAGGATCGGGCCCGAAAAAACTCCAGCTCGACGCATCTCCAGCGCCTTGACCCCGTTGGGACCGAAATGCGCCACGATACCGTCATACACCTCGTCTACCCGATCGTAGTTCAAGGCCGGAATCGCGTGGCTTCCAGATCGCGCGACCGCTCGATAAAGCTGGGCCGGGCGAATCGTCCCTGCCCCAATTCGTTTGAGCACGTCAACCGCCATCCGCGCCTGGCGCACGCGCCGAGCCCCCGGGAAGTGTCGGCCATAGTGGGTTCGATCTCGCAGGTGCAGGCGGTCGACCTGGGGATGAACCATGCCCGTGAAATCTCCCATGTCGGCGTAGATGTGAACGTCGTGTCCTCCATCGATCAGCCCGGCGATCTGACCGAGCACGAACGTTTCGGACAGCTGGGGAAATCGCTCGACCACGAACGCGACTCTCACGCCTGGGCTCCTCGCGTACGCAACAACGTGCCGAAGCGCCGCAGGTCGAGTAACGCGGCCCGGCCCGGCCCGGTCACAACCAGCGCAAGCATGGTCGCACACAATGCCAGAGCCGAGGAGATGAAGAGCCCCAGGAGTGGAGCCTGAAACGTCACGAAGTGCCGGAGTAGCAGAACACTCCCCATCGTCGCCGCGGACGCCAGAGTGGGAATGGCCATCGCCCGATAGAAATCGATGGTACGTATCGGACCGGTGCGGCCGATGTACCAGAAGAGCATTGGAGTCTTGATGAGGAGATCGGTGACGCCATAGGCGGCCGCGACCCCCAGCGCCCCCCACGGCAATCCGGCAATGATAGCAGCCACCGAAATCAGGCTTCCGATGAGACCCCAACGGAACATGTCTCTTCCCCGTTCCTGGCTCACGTACAACCATCCGGTGGTATTCGCTACCGGCTGCACCAGCGCGGCGATGCCCAGCCAGGTAAAAATCGGTGCCGCCCCGGACCAGCCCGGTCCCAGGACTACACGAATGATCCAGTCGGACGTTGCAATCAGATAGGCAACCCCCGGCATCGTGAGCAGGGCGATTTTTTCCAGCACCCGGAGATACACGGTGCGATACTTCTCAGGTTCATGCCGTAGTCGTCCGAGCGCGGGCTGCGCCACCGACGCCAGGGGCGCGTTGACCTGGCGAATTGGAAGCATCAGCAGAGTGTAGGCCCTGGTGTAGAGACCGAGGGAAACCGCCCCCCATACTCGCCCGATCAGGAGGTTATCGATGTTTCGCGAGACGTAATTGAGAACCTGGAAGCCAGTGACATGACCACCAAAGCCGACCATTGAGCGGGCTGCTGGGGACCAAGCCGGTTTTCCCGGACGCCATGGCGACCAGATCCAGAGACCGATCGCCGACACGAGTGCTGTCACCAGGGCCTGGATCACGAGCGCCCAATACCCCGCGCCAAGGAGCGCGGTGCCGATCCCGGCGATTGCACCCAGCGCGAGCGAGCAGACGTCGATCACGCTCCGAATCGTGAAGCGCATCTGGCGGTCCAGCAGCGCCTGGTGCTGCACCGCGACGCCACCGAAAAAGAACCCGGCGCCCAATGCGATGGTCACGCCGAGCACGCGGGGTTCACCGTAAAACCATGCGAGCAATGGGGCCAGTAACATGGTGACCAGGGCCAGCCCGCTGCTGACTCCCATGTTGAGCCAGAAGAGCGCGTTGACATCGGCATGGGTGACCCGGTCGCGCTGAATGGTGGCCTGGGAAAGACCGAGGTCGCGGAACATCGATATGAAACCGGTAATGGCCGCCGCCATCCCGATCAGTCCGAAATCCTGGGGCACAAGGAGTCGGGCCAGTATCGCGGTAGCCCCGATGGAAATGACAAAACGGAATACCTGGGCGACCAGCGTAACGGCCCCTCCGCGCACGGAGCGCGAGGCAAGGTTGGACCGCAGATGATCCGTCCGGAAATGATCTTCAGGATCGGACTGTGTCGCCAGCACCATGGGTCCAAAGTGTTGAAGGGCTTGACCCTTCCTGCCATTTGCCAGGGTCGGAAGACAACCATGCACCTCCCGGAGGATCCGGGATGTGCTTCCCGTCACGCGCTCTCCTTCGTCCGAATGCGACATTGGGGTATGGGCAATGGTCAGTCTGATTTCGTCATGAAGGATGCATCAGTTCCCCGCCACAACTCCACGGAAAGAAACCGCGGGAAGGTGGTCTATGTCTGCCTCCAGCAAACGGTGGAAGGCCAGGCAAGCTATGCCCATGTCCATGAGATCATCCGGGGGCTCGAACGCCTGGGCTGGGAGATTGATCTCCGTCAGATCCGCGCGGACCGCGGCCGGAAACACAGCAGGTGGTACTATCTCTGGCACTATCTCGCGCCCCAGCTCAACCTCTGGCGCCACCCCCCGGCATCGACCGCGGCCCTGTATATCCGCGCCGACGCCCTAGCCCTTCCCGCGTTCCTCTGGGCGTGGATGAAGGGAATTCCAGTCATCAACGAGGTTAACGGGCCCTATAGCGACCGAATCGTGGCCCGCCCCTGGCTTCGACCGTTCTCCGGTTTACTGGCCGCGTTGCAACGGTTTCAGTACCGGCGAAGCTCCGCGCTCATCGCAGTCACGCCCCGCCTGGTTGAATGGCTTGAGCAGGAGTCCCCCGGAACTCCAATCCACTTGGTCCCCAACGGCGCCAACACCACGCTCTTCAGCCCGGCGGCGGTACGGCCCCGACCCATACCGAATCGGTACGTGATCCTGTTTGGATTGCTGGCGCGATGGCAGGGTGTCGAGCTTCTCCTGTCTGCGATCGACAGGCCGGAGTGGCCGGACGGTGTTCGAGTCCTGGTCGCGGGGTCGGGCGAGCTTCAGGGCCGGGTTGAGCAGGTCGCACATTCCAATTCACGAATTGAATATCTCGGCATTGTCCCTTACGAGGAGATGCCCGGACTGATCGCCGGAAGCCTTGCCGGACTTTCAATCAAGACCCATGTAACTGGTCGTACGGAGACTGGGATGTCACCGCTCAAGCTGTACGAAACCTTGAGCTGTGGCGTCCCGGCGATCGTAACCGATTACCACGGCCAGTCGGAAATTGTCGCCGAGTATCAGTGCGGTCGCATCGTGCCACAGGATGATCCCCGGGCGCTGGCACAGGCCGTTGCCGAGATCGCGACGAATGAGGCAGAGCGGCGTGCCATGGGCGACCGGGGGCGGAACGCCGTGTCTGCGTTGCATTCATGGGACCAGCGTGCCGCCCAGGTCGGCAGAGTTATTGAATCCGCGAATCGTCTGGCCTCCCGGGGCGGATTCCGGCCGGCGGCCGACGATATTCGCGCCAGTCAATTCTGAGAACTGGAGGGACTGGCCCCGCTCATACTCGTAGCCATAGTCGGACCTGCAGTCTCCGGCAGCAAACCATTCTTCCGATACCATTCTATCGTTTCCCGGATTCCAGATCGAAGGTCAATCAGGGGCTGATACCCGAGCCGGGTTTTGGCCTTGTCGATATTGAACGCCCGGCTCTTGGTGAAGAAATCCACTCGGCGGCGATAGATCGGCGGAGTGATGCCGAGGGGGATACAGATCCGTTCGCACAACGAGCCCAGGAGCTGAATCGGCCGGGCAGGAACCCTCCATCGCGGCCGATCGACCCCCGTCTCCTGAGCGATCACGCTCACGATGTCATTCAGTGTTCGATACTCCTCGCCACCAATGGTAAAAATCTCGCCCAGCGCAGCCGGGTGCGCGGCCAGGATGCGCAGCCCTCTCACCAGGTCCTCGACATGCACCAGGTGGAGAAAAACCTCCCCCCTCCCGATCATGATGAATCGTTCCTTGGCCACCATCCGGAACAGCTTCAACAGTCGCATGTCACCAGGCCCATAGATCGAAGTCGGACGCGCCACTGTCACCGGGATCCCAAAATCTCTGAAATAGGATAGCGCCAGCTGTTCTCCTTCTGCCTTGGTCGACTGATAGATATCGCCCGGAGCGTACGGCAACGTTTCATCCGCGGGCGGGTGTTCGATGTGGCTGAGGACTCCGATGGTGCTGCAGTGGACCACTCGGCCAATACCATGCTTCCGGGCAGCGTCGAGGACGTGACGCGTACCTTCGACATGGACCTGGTGGTAACGCTCGTCCTTGAGCCCCGCCTCCCGAAAGGCCGCAGCCAGGTGAAATACGGTGTTGCAGCCATACGTGCACTCGTCCACCAGCGTGCGATCGGTAATGTCGCCTTCAACGATGTCTACCCCGTGTGGGAACATCGCGCCTGCACGTTTCGCCGAACGGGCGAGAATCCGCACAGGAATCGCATCTTGCACCAGGGAACGTACCAGGCATGCGCCGGTGAACCCGGTGGCACCCGTTACGAGCACCGGCCCGCCTGGCCTGACGGCGGTAGAAGTCATGGTCGGTCTTTCCGGTTCAGGTTGCATCTTTCAGTAGGCATTCGCCGGCTCCACGGACTCGGCCTGACGACGCCTGTGCGTGCTCATCTTCGCAACGTCCGGGGCCGGGGCATGGTCAATGTGTCGTTCCAGCACCAGGGTGGCCCGGGCAATCAGCTTGTAACCCTTCTGGCCTATCAACAGCGAATCGAGCCTGCTGAACAACCACATGAAGGGATAAAGCAGCGACAACAGGCGGAAGGCACGTGGATTCTTTCCCATATCAGGCCCGGTCACCACCGTGCCTTTGCTCGAAGGCGATGATTTGCCGGGCGCCTTTCGCATCCGCTCGTACATCGCATTGAGCCCGACATCCAGGCTCTCCGAAAAACTCTTGGAGTAGGTGTGCAGGGAATCGAGCTGAAACCACGGGGCGAGGAGCCATTTGAGATCCGCGCCGGTGTAGCCGGGTCGGCGATGCCCATGCCATTCATCGGTCAACCCCAGCCTGATCCGGCACCGCGAAAGAAAAGTGCCGGGTCTTGGATGAGGAACATTGACGATCAAAGTTCCGCCGGGCTTGAGTACTCTCCGTAGTTCCTGCACCGCGGCGGCATCATCATCGACGTGCTCGAGATAGTCGATGATAATGATCTGGTCGAACGCCTGGTCAGCAAATGGAAGGGAGGCACCCGTGATATGAAACACGCGGTCTGTCACCAGGCCGCGAATGGATTCGACAGTCTGTTCATCCAGATCGGCACTGCTCCACGATCCTCCCTGCAGACGAAGCAGGAGGCTCAGGATACCATTGTCCCCGCCCAGGTCGAGATTCTGCTTGTCACGAGGATTGCCCATCATGCCAGCGATCTGCCGGTATTTCTCCTGTTTGAGCACCGATCGGCGAAACAGGGTCTGGGCCCACGCGGTGCGCTCCATCATTGGCGTGAGAGGGCCAACTCCGAGGAAACCGCCTGGTAGAATCGGCGGAGCTTCCCGCGGGTTGCCTCAGGAGTAAAGTTGAGTTGCACTCGCTCTCGCGCATTCTGCCCCAGGCGTTTCCGATATGCCGGATCTTGCGCCAGTCGAACCAGGGCGGCCCCGAACATCTCCGGGCTCGCGGAGGCAAGACATGCGATCGAATCGTCGAGGACCTGGGTATGCGTGGGCAGCCGGGTGGCCAGAATGGGCACACCCGAGTCCAGATAACTGTAGATCTTCATCGGCGTATTGTTCCCCATCAGGCGGGGTGACACCAGGATGTCGGCCTGCTGGAGGTATCCGCGCAGCATCTCGAGAGGTCGTGGTCCGATAAAGTGTACCCGATCGGCGAGACCGGAATCTGCGGCTTTCCTCCTGTACGCTGCCACATCCCTCGGCGCTCCGCCCACCACGACCAGTCGCGCAGCAGGAAGTTCGGCCAGGGCCGTCGCGAACGATTCGAGCAACAGGTCGACACCCTGGTAGCGTTCCAGGTTACCCACGTACATCACCAGCGGATCGGCGGCGCCGAGGGCGCCGCGCAGCACCTCAATACCAGGAGGGACAGCTCCTAACAGACTCGCGTCTTCGACGCAGGCCACCAGCTTGGTCCGGTCAAAATTCTGCACCCGACTCACCAGCGCAGGACACACCGCCAGCACGCCAAGACTTCCCCGTACCACCTGCCCTTCGGCTGCCTGCATTCGTCGCCGGAACGGCTCCAGTCGAGCGTGCTTCTCGATCATCTGCTCGGCGAGCGCGGAATCCATATCATAGATAAAAGGGATCCCAAACAGTCGGCGGATAACCGCGGCCATGAAGACCGACTCCTCAACCGCGTGTACCAGGTCGTAATGATTGCGGCGGACCATTCGCAGGCTCTTGGCAAACATGACCGCATCACAACAGACCTTCTTGAGGGAGAATCCAGGACGAATGCCATGAATGCCCGGTAGCGCGGGTATCCGATAAACCGCGCAATGCGGAATGTCGATGTCAGTCCCTTCGTGATAGGTGAGGACATCGACCTCATGGCCTTCACCACTCAGGAACTCCAACAACTGTCTGACCGCGATCGGGGTGCCCCGAGGCTGGAAAAAAGGATGGGGAGCGAGAACCAGGATTTTCACGCGGCTTGCGTCTTTGCTGGAAAGGCGAATCGACTGAGCACCTGACCGATTTCGCGTTCCATCCGGGCTGGATTCCAGCCAAGGAACGGCCCAGCCGCTTCGGCCATCCTTCTCACCTCATCGGGACGGGGAAAACGCGCCAGGCCGATTCCCAGGCGGCGGGTGGCGATATCCTCGAGGGAAAGGGCCATTTCATTCTCTATGGCCCACCGGACACGTGAAACCAGGTCCTGGGGTCGCTCGGGTTCAGGGTCAAGCGGGGTTTGAGCCGTGAGGCACGGTTGATTCCGCCGACCCATCTCTCGAATGGCAAGGTCGACCGCCCGTTCCGCCAGCAGACGGGCGGTTGTGAACTTCGCCCCGACAATACTGATCAGGCCCCGGTGCCCGTTCACCGCATGGTTGACCACGGTGCCGCGGTCGATGAGCTGTCCTGGAGGTCCCGATTGGAAACCTGCCCTGAGCGGGAGCTTGCCGCTGTGCCAGTTCACAATGTCGTGAGAGCTCCAGCGTAGTGAGGGGCAGGCATCGTTAAGCTCATCGATCAATCGTGCCAGTTGAGCCGAGAGCGGGAGATCAGGCCGCCGATCGGAGAGTGGGGTGTACGACGTTCCAGCCAACGTGTTGCCATGCCACTGTGTCAGGAAAAGAAACCGATTCCCGCCACTGACCGGATCACGTTCCGCACCCCAGGGAGATCGGACACCAATTGCGAGATCGGGGATCTGCTGATTGACGATAACGTTCACCCCACGGGCCCAGCGAGTCGGCAGAGACGAAGGAGTGTTTCTTGAACGATGAGCCGGAATATGAGCATCCCAGGGTCCAGCAGCATTGACGACGGCACCTGCATTGATGCGCAAATAGCGCCCGGTTTGCATATCCAGGGCCTCTGCCCCCTGCACCCTCACCGAATCTCCCACAAGGCGTTCGACCCTTACGTAGTTGGCGATGGCAGCACCCCGGCTCGCCGCGCTCCGCAGAAAGGCGAGCACCAGCCGTTCCATGTCGGGTACCTGCGCGTCAAACCAGAGCGCACCCCCGGTCAGTGATTTCGGTTCGAATCCATCAAATCGCTGTATCGTTTCGTTCCGCGATAAAACGCGCGCGCGCGGCAAACTCCGTCGGGAGCCGCGATCAAGGTCTGCCGTCGCAAGCCGCATCACCGAGAACGCAGTCTGAAACGCGGAAGCACCTGGGTTCATGCCGCGGATGATGGGGATAAGGCACGGGAGTGGTCGTAGATGACCCTGCGCGATATGCAGAAGAATTGCCTGCTCCCGCGCGGATCGGCGAAGGCCGGCAAGGTCGCCATTCTGCAGGGCTCGAAGTCCCCCATGTACGACCCGAAGGCTGTTCCCGGTGGTGCCGCTGCAGAAATCGTTTTGTTCGACCAGGGCTACCGACAAGCCCCGGAGAACAGCGTCCCACGCGACAGCCGCGCCATGAATGCCCCCACCGATCACCAGCAGATCAAATCGCCTGTCTTCCAACTGGTCCAGATCTCTATGCATCGGCCAACTGTGTGAAGGGAGACATGATCCAAACGAATCTCGGGAGTGCCACGCCGAGGTGAGGTAAACAACCTGAGACTTTGGGCCGCGCTATTCAGGGAGGTGCATCTCACATATCGTGTGACCTTTAACACAGTAACCTTCGTGCGATGGGACTAGGCTTAGCTACCTGGTGACGAGGCCGCGATGCGCCCGCCATTGAACATACATCTCATAAAGGATCCCCCGTGCCGACTACGCAGCTTGTATCCGTGGTCGTTCCCCTGTACAACGAAGAGGACAATGTCCGAATC
Source organism: Gemmatimonadota bacterium (assembly GCA_039931815.1). GTDB lineage: Bacteria > Gemmatimonadota > Gemmatimonadetes > Gemmatimonadales > GWC2-71-9 > DASYPP01. Next base: position 1,053 of record JBDTRF010000136.1, on the reverse strand, counting down.
TTGATCGGAGCGATTCGCGAGGCGCTTGTACCACTCACCAATTGGGAATTGATCCTGGTAGACGATGGGAGTCGCGACCAGACTCCCGAGATAGCCGAAGAGATCTCCCGGTCCGATAGTCGAATCAGGGTCGCCCGGCTCGCTCGGAACTACGGTCAGACACAGGCAATGCAGGCTGGATTTGATCTGGCACGGGGAGAGATTGTCGTAAGCATGGATGGAGACATGCAGAATGATCCGACCGATATTCCACGCCTGGTCGAGAAGCTGGAAGAAGGGTACGACCTGGTCGCCGGATATCGGCTGAAGCGACAAGACCACTTCCTGCGCCGAAAAGTCCCCAGTTGGATCGCGAATCGTATCATTCGAGGCATCACGCGGGTCGGAATCAGGGATAATGGCTGTTCACTCAAGGCCTACCGTCGACTCACCCTCGACCGCATGCCCCTGTACTCGGACATGCACCGCTTCCTGCCGGCGCTCGCGGTTTCAATGGCTGGCGCGCGTATCACCGAAGTTCCGGTTCGGCATCACGCCCGTCAGTTCGGTCAGAGCAAGTACGGCCTGTCCCGGATCTTCAAGATTCTTACCGACCTGCTCACGATTACTCTGATATCGTGGTTCCGGGAACGGCCGTTCGTGCTGTTTGGCCTGGGCGCGCTTGGGTCGTTCCTTCTGGGCTCAGGTTTTGGAGTAGCCTCCATCTTCAGCCTGTTCAATGAGCGCACACGCGTGGCCGATGCATTCGTCCTCCCCGCTTCCATGTTGCTGTGCTTTGTACTCGCCTGCTTTCTGCTGCTCCTCGGCCTGGTTGCCGAAGTTGCCCTGAGAAAATCTCGCGAGGAGGAAGGTGACGTCCTTCCCCTCGCGGCGGAACGACTTCTATGATCGCTTCCACTCTGGACGTATCAGTCCTTGTTTCTGTGGTTGAACGGCCGGAACCCCTGGTTGAACTCTACCACGAGTACTCGGCTCCCCTGCGGGAGTCGGGGTGGTCCTTTGAATTCATCTTCCTGGTCCTGCCAGCGCATCTCCACATGGTTGAGGAGTTGC
>JBDTRF010000135.1:0-9579 GCA_039931815.1 Gemmatimonadota bacterium | reverse complement strand
TCCGGATCACCTGGCGGACACATCGATGAAGGTCCGGAACAACTGGCGCATCCCGGCATCATGGTCTACCAGGGACTCAGGGTGCCATTGCACCCCAACCATGAAATGGCCATTGGACGATTCGAGTCCTTCGATCAGTCCGTCCGGCGCGACCGCATTCACCACGAGCCCGGGCGCGAGCTGCTTGACGCCCTGGTGGTGCATGCTGTTTACCCGCACATCATCGCGATCGAGAATATCCCCCAGTCGAGAACCCCGGGCTACTTCAACTGGATGGGCGAGATAATCCCGGGCGAAACCGGCATTCGGGAAATAGTCGTGCTTGATGGCGGGAGGGTACTCCGCTTCGAGGTCCTGGTACAGAGTCCCGCCCAGCGCGACGTTGATCACCTGGCTTCCGCGGCACAGGCCCAGCAACGGCTTCTTGTCTTCAATTGCCCATCGCGTGAGTGCCAGCTCGACGGCGTCGCGGGCTGCGTCGGTGCGACCCAGGCGCGGGCTTCGCTCCTCGCCAAACGTGTGGGGGTCCATATCGACCCCGCCCGGAATCAGGATGCCATCGAGCCGATCGTAGATCGCGCGCAGTGTCTCGGAATCGTCATCGATCAGCGGGACCATAAGCGGGGCCCCGCCGGATTCTGCGACGGCGTAGAGGTAGCGCTGGTTCATCATCCAGGACGATGGCAGCCCCTCGGGGATACCGTCGATGGAGTGAAGGGTCTGGGTTGTGATACCGATCAACGGGCGATGGCCCATGCCGGCTCCTCGAGAGAATGTCCAACTGCGCCGTGGTTGACTGCTTATCGGCAGAACGACAGACTGTCTGCAACACGGAAAAGTAATCCGTGAACCGCGCCTTTTGCTACCCTGCGTAAAACGGTGTAACCTGGATCACACCGTGATGACTCACGTCAGGACGCCTTCTTCGGTTTCTGCAATCAGCTGGTCCACGACCGGCTTGAGATCGCCCGTGCGCTGATAGGTGGCAATCTGTCGGTCGGCGCTGGTGCCACCTTCGAGAATCTTGAAGGCGTACTCGACTTCACGACGACTTCCCAGCTCATCCAGCACATCATCGATAAACCATTCCAGCAGCTCGCGAATAAGCTCACGGGCGGGAAGCTCTCGCTCCTTGCCGAGGTCGATCAGATTGCCATCAAGACCATAGCGAACGGCCCGCCACTTGTTCTCCTCAATTAACGTGCCGGGATACATCCGGAAGGTGAGATTGTCCCGCCGCAGCTTCCACAGCTTCGCGATGATGGCCTGGAGGATCGCCGCCACCGCGACTGCTTCGTCGACCCGGGTGCAGACATCGCAGAGGCGGAACTCGAGGGTCGGATAACTGTGGTTCGGCCGCACATCCCACCAGATCTTGGAGCCGTTGGGCACACAGCCGGTTCGTACCATCGTGTCCAGCAGCGACTCGTAATCGGTCCAGCTGCGGAGTACCGGCGGAATTCCGGTCCGGGGGAAATTCCGGAATATGACGCTGCGATAGGATTTGAGCCCGGTGGTCCTCCCCATCCAGAAGGGAGAACTGGTGGAGAGGCAGAGCACGTGAGGGACGAAATAGCGGGACACATTCATCGCATCGATGAGGAAATCACGATCCTCAATGCCGATGTGAACGTGGGTTCCGAAAATCAGGAGGCGCTGAGCCAGGTCGGCTAGATCCTGGCGTACACCCATGTATCGCTCGAGCGGAGTGATCTCCTGGGAGAGCCACGAAGAAAAGGGATGGGTGCCGGCAGCGGCGATTTTCAATCCATTCTTCGCGGCCAGTTGCATCACCACTCCCCGGAGCCGGATGAGTTCAGCTTTCGCCTCGGCCGGAGTCTGACAGACGCTGGTGCCAATCTCCACCATGGACTGATGCAACTCCGGCTTGACCTGGCCGAGGATGACGCTGTCTTCCTTGAGAATCTGGGTGATATAGGACTGCAGCTCCCGGGTCTTGGGATCAATGATCTGGTATTCCTCTTCAATGCCCAGAGTAAGTGACGGCGCCTTCATGTCTCAACTCCCGGTAGGAGAACTGCTTGTCGTGTGGGTTTTCGAACGAATGAGAATCGTCGAGGCGAAGGACTGAGCTGCCTGTCGTCCATCGGACGCCGGTGCGTCCCGGACAGGGAGGTCATCGCTCGACATCCAGGGCATAGAGACAGACCAGCCATACTGGCAAACCACTTCCGGCAACCCGGCGTCGGCAGTTGCGGCGATTCTTTTATCGTTTTTCAATCAGGAATGTTGGCACCGTCGAGCCGCCACCGGCGGTCACGTTGAGCAGAGCGGAAGTGGACAGCCGGGTGAGCATTCCCTGGCCATACTCTCCGTAGCTTACAAAAGGGGCCGTATCCTGCATCCGCTCGAAAATCTGGAGCTTCCCCTCAATGAAACTGGGATAGGGCTCGCTGGGAATCGGAACCTTCTGCTGAACGATGTACGGCGCGTCGAGGGCCGTCCGAATGGCGCCCTGCCACTCGTCCGCGTTCGCCTGCCAGCCGAGGACGATCCCCGCGCCGCCGTAGTCATCGTTGGGCTTGAGCACAAGTTCGTCCTTGTGATCCGCCATGTAGGTCACCAGGTCGACCAGTTCCCCGTCCTTCACCGTCCGCCGGTCCTCGACGTTCCGGGTCCAGGGGATGAACGCGCGAATGGCGTCAAGCTCTTCCGGGCGGAAGAGCCGGGCATTCCGCTCGTCGCTCAGCACCGAGAGACTGGCCTTCTTGTGGAGGATCTTGCTCCGAAACGGATTGACCATGCACACGGCGTTGTCGCGAACCGCGCGGACGACCGCGTGATCGATTCCGCACTCCTTCACCAGTTCTGTGATCAGCACGCGCTTGTAAATGAGGTCGACCGGAAGCCCGTCCGCGAACAGGCGACCCTCCCGGTACTCCATGGCCCGTGGGTCGACGATGATACAGGGGATATCGAGGGAATGAAAGAATTGCTGGTACAGCACAAATTCGTTTCGCGTCGGCACGTCGGGCCAATCCACGATGGCGACCCGGGGACGGGTGCGGTTTCCCGACCATTGCCGATAGGCGTCGAGGAGGACGTGCACTACCCCATGCCTCGCCGCGAGCGGCACGACCTCATAACTCCGATTGAATTCGCGCATGACCGGGAGATCCACGAAGGCTTCACAGAGAGAGTCGTTGAATGCCGCCCCGGCCGGCGTCTCCGCGTTGTACTCTGTGAGTCCCATGGTGCCCGCGTCGTCCATGACGAACATATCGAGCCGGGAGGTCGGGCTGGGATCCCGGAACCCGGGGTCGTGGGTAATCAATTCCTCTTCCCAGGCCTCGAGCTTGAACTGTTCCCGGAAACCGGCGTCCGCGATCGCGGCGCGATACACTTTGCCAAACGCCTTCATCAGGACCCGGATGCGAGACTGGAGCAGTCCGTACTGGGCTCCGGTCATCAGCCGGGGGCGGAGCACGGTGCACAGAGCGCGCTCCCCGAAGATCAGGTCCCGGCGGTGGAGCTGAACGTCCAGCATCGCCTGGCTGTCGGCCGCGGTTTCCGGGGTCAGCAGGTCGTGATAGTCCTTGATCGCCTGGATCATTCTATCCTTGCATTCGATGGTCGTTACCGATGCCTGACCACAGATTCAGCCGCGTGTTCCCTACCTCTTCCGGGCATCCAGGATTCGAGACCGACCCTCACCTGGCACCATCGATGGTCAGGCCCTGTTCGCCGTAAAAACACCGCTCCACTTGAGCTCAACGGCCTGCTTTCGTGGGTTGCTGGCGAAACGAATCACCATGTCCGCCATATGCTTGACGACCCACTCGAAATAGTGCGGGGTCAGCGAATTGACGTCCATGTCGGGCGCCGGATTCATGAAATCGATGGCATAGGGAATTCCGTCACGAACCGCGAACTCGAGCGAGTTCATGTCGTAGCCAAGCGCACGGCAGAGAGTCAGACTGTCCTTGACGATGCGGGCTCCCAGTTCGGTGGACAGATGCTCGTGCTCCACGAGGTATCGGCGGGCCCGGGGATCGTATTTCATGGGCAGCACTTCCTGCTGACCGAGGCAGAGACAGCGGATGAACTGGTCCCATTCAATAAACTCCTGGACGACCATCGTCAGCAGCCCGGAGTTATCGTAGTTGTGAATCAACTCTTCGAGTGAGCGGCAGACGTAGACTTCCTTCCATCCCCCCCCGTGCGCATCCTTGAGGATACAGGGCATCCCGATGTGATCAACGATCGCCTGCCAGTCGAGGGGATAGACCAGGTTCCGCAGGCTCTCCTCGGGGACGATCCCCTTGATGTAATCCTTATTCGGAAGCGCCATGGTTTTGGGATGCGCCACGCCGAGCCGCGTCGCCAGCGTCGCCCCGAAGAACTTGTCGTCGGCCGTCCACATGAACGGATTGTTGACGACCGTGGTTCCCTGGAGCACCGCGTTCTTGAGATAACTCCGGTAGTAGGGGACTTCGTGGGAAATCCGGTCGATGATGACGTCGTACGGGCAGGGTTCGTTCATCATGGTCGCCCCGATCTTGACGAACTCGACGGTGACACCCTGGTCCCGCTGGTGGACTACTTCGATAAGCTTGGGGGGAAAGGACCATTCACGCCCCACCATTAACCCGACTTTCTTCGTCATATTCGAGTTCTCTTTGAAAGTGAGCGGTCGGAACGACGGAACGGCGGCGGGAGCCAGCGCGGTCGCGTCCCTGCCTGGCTTTCTTCCTAGTCGTGCCCGCCGGCGTACACCCGGATCATCCGTTCCCAGTAGGGCCAGTCATGGGACCAGCCATCCCATTCCCGCAGGGCATTGCCAATCCCCTTGTTCCACAGGATACCGGAAAATTCCCGATTGTTATGAATCGAAGGATCATCCTTTCCGATGGCGAGAATGACATCCTGCCGGCGGAGAGCATCGAGCCGTGAGGGATCCTGTTCGTGGACAATGAAATCCATGGGATTGGACCGGTATACGTTCTCGTCCGAGTAGCCGCCAGTCAGCCGCTTGATATCATAGAGGCCGCTCATCCCGATGATGCGCTGCACCAGGTGGGGGTGTCGCATCCCGAAAGCCGCGGCCTGGTACGCGCCGAGGCTCGCGCCGGTGGCGATCACGTAGGGATTGGAATTGATACTCCCCATGAAGGGGACAACCTCGTCCTTGAGGTACGCGTCGTACTGGAGGTGCCGCCACGCCCGGGCGCCGGGATGGATCGTATCCGCATTCCAGCTCTCATCATTGACCTGGTCGACGCAGACCATCTGAAGCCAGCCCTGCTCGAGCTGGTCCGCGATGACTTCGTGCATCCGGCGGTCGGCCCACTCGCGAAAGGTGCCCATCGACGTGGGAAAAACCAGGAGCTTGGCACCGGCATGGCCAAAGACCAGGATGTCCATTGTCTTACCCAGGGCAGGGCTGTGCCAGCGATGGTGTTCGGTTTTCACACCGGGCTCCTCAGGGAGTAAGCAGAAAAGGAAGGGCCGCTTTGAATCGTCGGCCCCAGGCAGCTTCCGTGTGATCGCCGCCAGACTCCTCCATCCAGCGAAAATCTAGCCCGTCGCGATACCCCTTCGCGAGAAGAAGTGCCCGCATGCGACGGGCATTGGCCAGGCTTTCCGCGCCTTCGGCGGTTCCAATATCAAGATAGACCTTACCGGGAACATGCGGGGCGGATTCAACGAAGGGAAAGATAGCCCGGTCCGCAAACCAGAGGGACGGGCTCAGGCTCGCCACGAAACCGAAACTTTCCGGTCGCCGAAAAAACCCATACAGGCTGATGAGCCCCCCCATCGAACTCCCCGCGATCCCGGTACCGCTCCGGCCGGCGTTGGTGCGAAAAACCTGGTCAATCGCCGGCTTAACGGTGTCGAGAACAAAATCGAGATAGCGATCCCCCTGCCCGCCCAGACCCTTGGCATCCACAAAAGGGCTGTACTCCGACAGCCGGTCTTCCCCGGCATTTGATATCGCCACGATGATGGGCTCGACGGTTCGACGCGGCAACGTGGTGAGCCCATCAAGCAGCCCCCAATCCCCGGCAAAACTGGTTCTCGGATCGAAGAGATTCTGGCCGTCCTGCATGTAGATGACCGAATACCGGCGACGGCTCCGCTGATAGGAATACGGAAGGTAGACCAGGATTTCGCGGGTATTGCCCAACTGCGGGCTGACGACCGTACCCATGGGATTGAGGGTGCCGAATCGCTTGCGACGCGGTTTCCAGCGGAACAGCGAGTGCGGCCAGCGGGGCAAGGGATCTCTCGGTTTGGTCAGGGCCGGAAGAATAAGCCGACCGCGCCGTTCGCCAAGCCTCCCGAATGGAAATGGTGGGTGAGAGTGTGAGGCCAGTCATCGCTCCAGATCCCGGCGACCGGTACATAGTCCGCATGCGTTGGAGGCGGGACTGCGGAATGGTCAGGGGGACCCGATGGCCGGCCGGAGACGGCCTCTCCGACCCGACATGGGTCCCTGACCAGGAACCTTCAGGAACAGGGAGTGATTTCCATGCGATTTCATCGAGCCCTTGCCGGCATTCGAACATTGGGCGGGATTCTCAAGAGTGCCATCATCAAGTGGGACGCGGACAATATCCCTCGAATGGGGGCGGCCCTCGCCTACTACACACTCTTTGCCCTGGCTCCTCTCCTCGTGGTGGCTATCGGGGTCGCGGGGCTGGTATTCGGTGCGGATGCCGCGCGGGGCCAGGTCGTTCATGAAATTGATGGTCTCATCGGCCACAATGGCGCCGTGGCCATCCAGTCACTCCTGGTTGCCGCAAGAAAACCCGAGCGATCGATTCCGGCGGCACTCATTGGACTGATTACACTCTTCCTGGGCGCGACCAGCGCATTCTCCGCACTGCAGGGCGCCCTCAACACGATATGGAATGCGAAGACCGCCCAGGGCAACGTGATCCAGACGTATATCCGGGGGCGACTCCTGTCATTCGGAATGGTCCTGGGCATCGGGTTCCTTCTCCTGGTCTCGCTGGTACTGAGCGCAGCACTGGCCGCGCTGGGCGCCTTTATGCACGCAAGACTCCCTGGCGGCGCGATTTTCTGGGAGTTCATCAATTTCATTGTCTCATTCGGTGTTACCACGCTGCTCTTCGCCATGATCTTCAAGGTCCTGCCGAACGTGCGCCTTGCCTGGCGGGACGTCTGGGTCGGCTCCCTGATTACCTCATTCTTTTTCACGATCGGCAAGCTGCTCATCGGCCTCTACCTGGGGACCAGCACGATCGGCTCCTCCTATGGGGCCGCCGGCTCGCTGGTCGTTATCATGCTCTGGGTCTACTACTCCTCCCAGGTCGTACTGTTCGGGGCCGAAGTCACGCAGGCATATGTGCAGCGCCTGGGGTCGAAGGTTGTCCAACCCGAAGTATCATCCATCCAGGCAGCAATCGAACGGGTCTGAGTCCTCCCACGCTGATGGCTGAATCGCAGGTCGCAACCAGCCCGGCAAGTTGCCGAACACTCCAGGTTTCGAGGGAGACGCCGGCGTCATGAGCACGACGTGTCTCCCATCACTCACCGTACGCTTCCGGCGTGTTCGTCAGCTGGAGGCAGCTCCACCAGCTAGATGTGCAGGCCCTGATGCAGCTTGGTCCGGTATACCGGGGGCGCTATTGGGTGGACGCTTCAGGGGAATTCGGGGTCGAAGGTAGTCCTGCCATGGGGAACCTCTGGCTCGCCGCACAGGCGGCCCGACGCCAGGGTACTCAGACCACCCATACGCGAAACGGCAGCATGTGTGGCGGCGACGGGAACGGCGGCCTGGTATTCAAATGGCCCCGGTTCCGGCGCCAGCGCGACCATCTCAGGCTGCTGAATTCGACAAATTCTGAGTCACCGAAGATGAGACAGCGAGGTCGCCCGACGGCCTCCCTTTCACCGCCCCCATGCGCGCCCGCCGGTGGAAGCCCGAGTCGCCACGATCTTCGCAAAGTGCAGAGCCCCGGGCCGATTTTGATCGAAATCCCCTCCTCAACTCGTTAAAAATCAACACATTGTAAATGGCCCACAGGTTGCTTTAAGGAAGGCTGCTCGCGTACGGGTAGCGCCGACAGCCGCCCGGGTTACTTCCACTGAGGGCTGAGCCATGTACCGCATCAAGCTCGCGTCGGGTAACGAGACGACCTACAACTCCATCGATGCGCTTACCGCTGCCGTTCAGGATGGCGAGGTAGACGCCGCGGCGTTGATTTATCACCAGCGCGCTGATCGCTGGCTATCCGTTACCAACCATCCCCACTATGTAATTGCACTGTCCCGGATCCAGACTCCGGCGCAGCCGGCGGAGGCCTCCAGGCGCCAGGTCGTGTCGGCCGTTCGGCCGGCGGCGTCACAGCCCTCGACGACCCGGGCGAACGCTCGAAGCGAACCGGACGTACCCCCAACGGTTGCCCGGTCCCAGATCTTTGAGGTGGTCGCCGAAATGGAGAAGGGCCAGGAGCAGGCGAAGACCGCAAAACGACTCAGCATCCCTTCAATAAAAAAACCGGACACCGCTTCGCCGATTCGAGCGCACGAAAACGTGCTCAATGGCGTCGTCGTCACCAAGCCCACGCCAACGAACGGGACCGGCAATGGTACCGGCCATTCCGCGCCGGCGAACGGGAACGGCAATCACAGCAAGCCACAACAGACGACCGCACTTCCCGTCCGGACTGCCTCGCCACCGGCGCCCAGGGCCAACGGTGGCACGAAGGTGCCAGATCTGGGAGATGGACTCGATCTGGTTGACGCGGAAGCCCAACATACGGTTGGCTCGAACGGCTCATCCAACGGGGTGCGCTCCCCATCACCCAAGGTGCAGACTCCGTCCGAAACTCCGGAAATCGATCGACTGCTCTCGCTCCTCGAATCAACCGGGGCCGACCAGCCGACTACTCCAAAACCGGCTGCGGCCAAGGCGCCGGTGCTCCGGGAGCCCGCGCGAAAGGCGGAACCGGTCCTGGATGCTCCGAGCATCAGCCTGGAAGCGCCGCTCTTCGATGTGCATGCGATGGCGGAGCCGGCACCCGTCGTTCGCCGTCAAACCAATCGGAAGCCCGCCATGATCGGAGCTGGCGCGGCGATCATTTTCGTGGTCGGCCTGCTCATCTGGCGCCCGTGGAGCGGCAAAAGGATCGACGCTCCGACCAATGTGGCCTCGACCCAGGCACCGCGCACAGAAGCCTTTGGTGGGCTCAGTTCGGTGGAGAATTCGACGACGCAGTCGGCCACGCCATCCGGAACCGCCGCCGCCAACTCGGCGACCTCTGACTCGGCGGCCCGTTCCCCCAAGGCTCCGGTCGACAGCGCGCCCTCCATTATCCGAGTAGTTGCCCCGCGCGTAGACATGAACATTCCCCTGCCTTCCGGGCAGCTGATGAATGTCGCTGAAGCTGACGGAATTCACGCGAATATCTCAGCCTCAACATTGGCTCAGCACTACAACGAAGCCTACGCCGACGCGCGCTCGGAGCTCGAGTTGCGAATGCTGCAGATCGGATTTACCCAGGTATTCCTGCGCTCACGGCTTACCACGACGTCCGGACTCCAGGATACGCGCCGTTTGATCGGTTCCGCCGCCAGCGCGCTTCGACA
>JBDTRF010000134.1:0-9600 GCA_039931815.1 Gemmatimonadota bacterium | reverse complement strand
CGGCACGGCGATCGAGTCCCGGCTCCGGGGCTCGCTGGCCCGCGACCCGGATCTCTCGCTCCGCCTGGTCGAGCCAGGGGCGAGCCCCTCGGCGGGAGACGATGCCGGCCCCTCGGTCATCGCCGCGATGGTCCCCCTCGCCTATGCCGACGAGCGGCGGGCGCCCGCGGGCGCGGGGCCGCGGGATTCGGCGCGGCTGGTGGTCTCCCGCTCGCCCGGCGCGCTCGCGGCGCTCCGGCGCGACATCGACCGGTGGTTCCTCGCAGCGTTCGCGGCCACCGTCGCCCTCGCGATCGCCGGCGCGTGGTGGCTCTCGTCCCGGGTGAGCCGGCCGCTCACCGAGCTGGCCGCGCGCACCGCCGCGATCGACTTCGACCGGCTGGACCAGTCGTTCCCGGCCGAGCGCGGGGACGAGATCGGCGCCCTGTCCGCCACGCTCGGCGCGATGACCGAGCGGCTCCGGCTGGGCGCGGCGCGTCTGCGCGAGGCGGAGCGCCGGATGGCCACCGGCGACCTGGCGCGCCAGGTGAACCACGACATCAAGAATGGCCTGGCCCCCATCCGCCATGTGCTGCGGCACCTGCACCAGGTTGCCGACCAGGAACCGGCGAACCTGGCCGCGATTTACCGGGAGCGGCAGGGAACCCTGGAATCCAGTGTCGACTACCTCGAAAAGCTCGCTCAGCATTATGCTCGCCTTTCGCCGGCCCTCGATCGATCCTCCACTGCGGTGAATGCTATTCTCGGTGATATCGCGCTCGCCTTGAAAGGGCAGAGCGCGACTGTCCAGACAAACCTCGCCCCTGATCTGCCGCCGGTTCGCGCCGACGCGGTCGTTCTCCGTCGGATCATGGAGAACCTCGCGCGCAACGCGGTGGACGCGCTGGACGGAAATCCTGGCGTCGTTCGACTGAGCAGCAAAGTCGTTGGAGACGAGACGGCCACGCGGATCCAGATTGGAGTGCAGGACACGGGACGCGGCATGAACGCGGAAGAGCTGAACCGCGCCTTCGACGATTTCTATACTACGAAGGCGGAAGGCACTGGCCTGGGACTCTCGGTGGTCCGCCGCCTGGTAACCGACCTCGGGGGGACACTCCGGGTCGAGACGGCGCCCTCGAGAGGGAGTCATTTCATTGTTGAGTTGCCGGTTGCGTAGCATCCGTCAATTCATGCCGTTCCGTACCGGTCACTGTATCCCGTCGTGGATATGGCCCAGACAAAGGGTGGTATGAGCAGGATCCTGGTGATTGACGACATCGCGCCCATGGCCGAGCAGTACGCCTATGACCTTCATCGCCTGGCGGGGCATGATGTATCGGTGGCGACTGACGGCGATACCGCCTTGAAGCAGCTCGCCGCCGAGCGGTTCGACTGCGTCATCCTTGATCTGGAAATGCCCCTCATGGATGGATTCGATGTGCTGCGTGCTATGCACCATCGAGGGCACGAGGTCCCGGTGATCGTCTATACCGGGACCGGCGACTTCAGTCGCTGTGTCCAGGCAGTTCGGCTGGGCGCCGCGGGTTTTATCGACAAGGCTGAGCCGATGGAGCGAGTGATCCAGGAGGTTGAAGGTGCCATCGAGCGGCAGCGTCTCCGATTCGAAGTGCGGCTGCTGCAGCAACGCCTCGGTGAATCCGAGTTGTCCGGCGTCAGCCCCGCTATGAAGCACCTCCGTGAGACGATCGCGAAAGTCGCCCCGGTTCCCAGCACGGTGCTGCTGCTGGGGGAGAGCGGATCAGGGAAAGAAGTGGCTGCGCGGGAGCTGCACCGGCTGGGTGGCACGCCGTCCGGTCCTTTTGTCGCGATCAATTGCGGGGCGCTGCCGGAAAACCTGGTTGAAAGCGAGCTGTTCGGCCACGAGCGGGGTGCGTTCACCGGCGCTGTGGCAACCCGGAAAGGCGCCTTTGAAACCGCCGAGAAGGGAACCCTCTTTCTGGATGAGATCGGAGAGTTGCCTCCCTCGGCCCAGGCCAAGCTGCTGCGGGTGCTGGAAGAACGCATCGTGACCCGGGTGGGCACCAGCCGGGGAATTCCGGTGCATACCAGGGTTATCGCTGCGACGAACCGCGATCTCGATCGGGAAGTACGTGAAGGCCGATTCCGCGAGGACCTGTTGTACCGCCTCAATGTCCACACCATACGGGTGCCGCCGCTCCGTGATCGCGCGGAGGACATCGTGCGGCTGGCCGAGCAATTTCTCGATGAAACCTGCCGTCGGTTCGGCGTCCTTCCCAAGCGACTCTCCGGGGAGGCCAGGGCGGTGCTTCTCCAGCGAGACTGGAAGCGAAACAACGTGCGGGAGTTGAGAAACTGTATCGAGCGCGCCGTGGTGACGGCCGAAGGCGAGGTGGTGCGAGCGGAGCACCTGTCGGAACCCGCCTCCCCAACCACAGCCGGGGCGGAGTCAGCAACGTACCAGGATCAGAAGACACAAGCGGAACGGCGGATCGTGCTGGGCGCCCTCGAGCGTCACGAGTGGCAGGTGACGCGGACCGCAGAAGCCCTCGGGTTGGCCGATCACGCCAGCCTGCTCAAGATCATGCGACGGCTCGGCATCACTCGAGAATAAACTTTCAATCGACAAGGCATGACCTGCAGTTGAGCAGCACCATGCCCGGCTAAGGCAGATCTGGGCTCCACTCCTTTCAGTTACTCAGGTTCTTTCAGTTATTTCTCTCCACTTCAGTCAGTGACTCTCTGATTCGTGTCCACCCCGACACTACCTGGTTGAGCCTTCGTGTCCATCCGGACACGCAGGCTCGTTTCCCGGCGACTAACGAGTCTCGCAACCATCTTCGTGACAATGTCTTGGAGAATTGGATCGAGATCTCTCTACTTGGCCGCGCGATTGCTTTTCCTCAGGGCGACCCCGCAGTACCAACGGCGCTTCGCGCCCACCCTGAGGAGGATGTATGACCCGCACTTCCACCATGTCGCACCGACGCCTGCTGGCCGCCTTCGCGGTTCTGCCCTTCGCGCTGGCCGCATGCAGCGACCAGAAACCGGCCGTCAGCAGCACCACGTCCAGTGGTCCGACCGTGGTGCCGACCAGCATGACGACGGAATCGAATGCGTCCACCCCTTCATCGTCCCCCATACGCGTGGTGAGCTACTCGGATGCCGAGTCGGCGTACAACGAGGGCCGATTTGGTGAGGCGACGGAGATGTTCGAGAGTTATGTGGCGATCAAGCCGGAGAATCCGTGGGGCCACTACATGCTCGGCCTCTCGGCATGGAAGAGTGGCGACCTGGTTCGGGCGGAAGCGGCCTTTGACCGTTCGCTCCAGCTCGATTCGACCCAGGTGAAGAGCTACCTCAACTCGGCGCGGGTTCTCCTTGACCTGGGCCGGAACCACGAGGCGCTGGACCGGGCCCGGGCCGCGTTGACACTGGATGCCTCGTCGGTTGATGCGCGTCGCCTGATCGCCCGGGCCTTTCATGGATTGGGCCAGATCGACTCCGCTATCCAGGGCTATCGCGAGGCACTGATCGTTGACGATCGCGACGTCTGGGCGATGAACAACCTCGGCGTGCTCTACCTGGACCAGGGTCAGCCGGAGGCGGCCCTTCTTCCCCTGGCTCGTGCGGCCCAGCTCAAGAGCACCTCACCAGTGTTTCAGAACAACCTGGGAATCGCGCTGGAGCGGACCGGCCATATCGTGGCAGCGCGAAAGTCCTTCGAGGCGGCTGTTGCGGCGGACAGCACGTATTCCAAGGCCGCGGTGAGCCTCGCCCGGGTCAACGCGCTCGAGGTCGACAGTACGGACGTGACGAGCCTGGATGACATTGCGGAGGAGTTTCGAATCCAGCTGGGGATGTGGAAGGACAGCGCCAGGGTACCGGTCGTCGATTCGGTTGTCGTACCAACGCAGGCTGACACCGTTCAGAAACAATAATTGATCAGCGGTATCAGCAGTCAGGCGGCCTGTCGGTCCTCTCGGATCGGCAGGCCGCACTTTGACTTTTGTGACCGCGGTACTTCAACGAGGATTCGACGTCTGTGCTTTCAAGTATGCCAGCACCTCTTTCGAATCAAAATGCTCCGCCCATCCCTGAGCCGTGCTCTGATAGTTGTCCTCAGTCAGGCCCAGGTTCGCGCCTGCTTCCACCAGTATTCGGGTCATGTCGAGATGGTTGCTCTGCGCCGCCAGGTGCAGGGCTGTTACTCCCCGACCATGCGAGAAACCGCCAAATGTCGCTTGCTGATTCACCTCGGCCCCGTGCCCGAGGAGCCATTGAGCGGAAAGACATCGATTGTTGGCTGCCGCCCAGAGCAAAGGCGTCCCCCGGTAGGGATCCGCATTCACCCGAGCCCCGTGGCTCACCAGTATCTCCATCGCTTCAACCCGGTCGCTCTTTGCGGCCCAGACCAATGATTCGTCCAGGACTTCCTGCATATCATTTGAAGGTCGCCACACCGGAAACCCGCTATGGGGACGGTAAAATTCCCGGTTCGCCATCGCTTCAGGTTTGAGCCCGTCAGCCGGTGAGAACATCGATTCAAGGAGATCGGTTCTTCCCAATCCCGCCGCCACCCGCAGGTTCCGCGGTGAAATCCCCGAGATGGCAAGTCGATCACTCACCTCCCGATGCCCCCAGAAGAGGGCCACGGCGAGCGGAGTTCCTCCCCGTCCATGGGCTTCGGCTTCCGTGGATGCACCGGCCCGCACGAGGAGGTCGGCAACCATCGGGTTATTGGAATACGCGGCCTGATGCAACGGCGTCCAGCCGCGGTCGTTCGCGGCGTTCACGTCTGCGCCCGCACGCAGGAGCAGGTCGAATCCCGCGCGAATCTCCGTCTCGGGTATCGTGCGGGCAATTGCTCCGCCGCATAGCAAGCTGCACGCGAGATTGAGCAACGTGTTCCCATTGGTGCCGCGGGCGCGCGCCAGATCGGGATGGGACTGAATGAGCCTGCGAAATCCCGCGAAATCCTGCTTCCGCATGGCTTCAAAGGCGTCGAGAAATGGCTCTGGAGTCCCGGTTTTGGCCAGGGTCCTCACCTGGGCCATGAACCGGTCCCAGTTTTCATACCCGTGCTCACGGGCGTAGACCAGCCTTGCATCATCGAGGGTAAACGCTGTCGAACGGATTGCCTCGTCACTTGCACCATCGAAGCCGGGATGCCACTCGCGGATCTGGGCCAGCGCATTGGGCAGTCCGCTCGCATGCATACTTACCAGGCCGTGAGCGCGCTCGTCGTAGTACGCGGTCTCACGCACAAATGGACGGGTAAATCGGAGGGCCATCTGTTTTTCGATGTGGGTCTTGAAAAGAGCCCAGGTGGAAAATCCGTACTCCCGCGCGATGACGAGCTGTGTGTCGTGGAGCCGAATGACCTTTGCGTCGCCAGGGCTGGCGGTGTGATGGCTCAGGTGGGGGAGTTGAGCCTGGATCCTCGCAAGGGCCGCCGGGGCTTGAGCCTGGGCCTCGCGCAGGAGTTCGCGCGCCTGTTTTTTCTGTTGTTCAAGATTGGGGAATGGCGGAAGCGGCCGCGCCGAGGGCGGGGGGACAGACATACGACCTCCTTCAGTGGCGCCTGTGTCCGCGATGCAGGCTGAAAGAGGTGTGTCGCGCACTGGATGCTGCGTACACGAGGTGGGCGCAGCCCTTTCCGCGGACGGACGCGCCCTTTGAGCACGTCCGTCCATTATAGCACGGCCCGCGCTCCGGTCAAGGCAAACGAAAAGGGACGGCGCGGAGGCCGTCCCCATCGCCAGGCAGCGACCAGCTATTTCGCGTGATCCACGATCTTTTCGAGGATCTTCTTCGCCAGATCCTTGTCCCAGGTGACCGCCGACTTGCTGGCGACCACCTCGACCCGGGTGCCGGTGCCCTCGGTCTTGAGCGTGACCGTCACGTCGCGGTCGGTCATCGTGCCCTTGATCTCCCGCTGCGACGATGCGCCTTCCTGCTCGGTACTGGTCTTGGTCTCGGTGATTCCCATGTCGGTGAACGTCGCCCTGGTGGCACCATAGGCGTTGTCCAGGGGAGTCGCAATGAGAGAGGTGGCTCCGCGGTCCGAGTAGTACATTCCCGCCCCGACCCCACCCGCGGCTGCCGCAATGCACCCGCCGGCGCTGCCCACCGTCAGGGCCAGCACCGCTATTCTCACTCTCTGATTCAGTCTGATCACAACGCCGACCTCCGGGGTCAAGGAACGCAGCGAATATCTGCTGATATGTTCTACTCGTTCCGGCGCGGGCAGACCGTGATAGCGCTCACCATCGGGGATCCTGAGGCGCCGGTTGGTCTCTGTCATGTTGCGGTCACTCCGCCACAGTACACTTAAACCCTGGTTGAATAATTACCTTGCGCAGGAAGGACACCCATGAAACGATTCACACTGATTGCTGTCATGCTTCTGGCTCCCGCCACGGCCGCCTCTGCCCAGCAGGGAACCGCCGTCAAAGAGGAAACCGCCGGACTTCTCGCCCAGGCAACCGTCACGCCGGACAGTGCCCGGCGCGTCGCGCTCCGAACGGTGCCCGGCGGTAAGATTGCCGAGGCAGAAATTGAAATGGAGCACGGCAAGCTCGTCTACAGCTTTGACATCAGGGTAGAAGGAAAACCCGGAGTTGATGAGGTCCAGGTCAATGCGAAGACGGGTGCGGTCGAGTCCATGGAACATGAGGACGAGGAGGCCGAGGCGAGCGAGTCTCACGAAACTTCTGGATCGGTCGAGCTCAAGGAAGAGGAGCGCGGACTCCTGGCCCAGGCCACGATCCGCCCGGATAGCGCCCGTCACCTGGCAATGAACAAAGTGCCCGGCGGTAAGGTCGTCGAGGCGGTGATAGAGCGGGAGGATGGCCGGATCGTCTACTCCTTCGAGCTCAAGGTTGCGGGAAAGAGTGGAGTCGAGGAAGTTCTTGTCGATGCCCGAACGGGCGCGGTCGTTTCCGTGGAGCACGAGAGCTGAACCAGCCGGATCAAACGGGCTAATCGGGTTGATCGGTCATGCGCATTCTGGTCGTGGAAGATGATGAGCGCGTGGCCGATCTGATCCGCCGCACCATGCGCGAAGGTGGATGGGCCGCCGACCTGGTGTCTGATGGAGCAGCGGCGCGCGATGCGATTGCCGCCAATGAATACGACCTCATCATCCTCGACCTCGGGCTTCCGGATACCACCGGAATCGAGCTCTGCCGCGAATGGCGAAAGCAGGGATTACACACACCGGTTCTCATGCTCACGGCCCGCAATGCCCTGGAAGACCGCGTCGCTGGTCTCGATGCCGGAGCGGATGACTATCTCCCCAAGCCGTTCGCCGTCGAGGAACTGCGGGCCCGTCTTCGCGCGCTGGCGCGGCGTCCCCTGGCCGCCCTGTCTCCCGTACTCCAGTTTGAGACGCTGCTGCTCGATCCCGCCTCGCGAACCGCGACGCGCAATGGTCGCCCGATCCGCCTTACCCTCCGCGAATTTGCCCTGCTGGAGTACCTGTTGAGAAACCCTCGACGCGTCCTGAGCCGGCTTCAGATCCTGGACCATGTGTGGGATGACAACTTCGAGCCGGTCGCCAATTCGGTCGATGTCCTCGTCGCGCGATTACGCCGCAAGCTGGAATCAGGTGGCGCCGGACCTCTGCTCCACACTGTCCGCGGTGCGGGATATATCCTGAGCGAGCAGCCTCCCGACCCATGAAAATCAGCCGGCTGCGTTTTCGCCTCACCCTGTCCCTGGGCCTGGTATTCCTGCTCGGGCTGGTGATCCTGAATCTTGCCCTGTTTGCCTTTCTCCGCGGCCAGGCCAGTCTCCGGCTCACTCGCAATCTCCTCGCCGAGGCGCATGAGCTTGCCGCGATGGTAGAAACCGAACGAGTCGAAGATCCGGGCGTTCCCCTCGAACGGACGGCGCACGAGGTCATGAAAGAGTGGCCCTCGCGCGAAGCTGGTTTCGCCGTCGTTGCGGGTGGTCGAATCCAGGTTATTGGGGGGAACTCGGCATTTGCCGCCCTCCTCCAGGATGTTGATAATGAGTCAGGGGTCTGGAGTCGGCCTTCGGGGAATGAACACGACATTCGATTCGTCACCGGTCCAGTAATGGCTGGAGGGTTTCACGTTGTCGTGGCGTCCTCCACCAGGGCCATGGATGAAGAGATGGAATCCCTCGCGCTCTGGATGGGTCTGAGCGTCCCCATCATGATCGCCCTGAGCCTGGTGGGTGGATATCTCCTGGCCGGGCGCGCACTCCAGCCGGTGCGGATCATGGGGGGTCGGCTGGCCACGCTGGACGCCGAGGGGCTTCGCGACCGGCTCCCCGTGGAAGGATCGGCCGATGAGATGGACGTCCTCGCGGGTCAGATCAATGCCCTGCTCGAACGCCTCACGATGGCCCGGGACGCCAACCGACGATTTCTCCGCCAGGCCGCGCATCAGATCCAGACTCCGCTCACCCTCGTCCTCGGCGAGGCTTCGCTCAGCCTGGACCGGGCGCGCACGAACGAGGAGCAACACGCGACGCTGACGCGCATTCGTATCGCGGCGGAACAGATGCGACGGAGGGTGGACGAGTTGTTCCTGCTCGCCCAGGCCCGCTCCGGCGCACAGATCGACCTGACGCAGGAAGTCGAGCTTGATGGGCTGGTCCTTGAATCCACCGACCTCGTGCGCAACCGGTTCAGTCAGGCCATGCACCCGCTCGAGCTCACGACGGTCGAACCACTCACCATCCGGGGGAATGAGTGGTTGCTTCGGGAAGCCACCATCGAGCTGCTGGAGAATGCCTGCCGGTACAGCCTGCCGTCCTCACGCATCACGGCCAGTGTCACTCGCGAGGGAGACCAGGGAGTTCTCACCGTCTCGAGCGAAGGTCCCGTGATACAATTGCGTCCTGAGAATGAAAACGGTCAGGAAGACCACGGTATGGGGTTGCAGATCGTGCGCTGGATCATCGAACAACACGGTGGTGCTCTTCGCTTCGACTATTCTGGGGGGGTGAACTCGGTCCGATTTGGCATCCCCCTGCTGTCAGGGTGAGGTGCGACGCCTTGCGACCATTGGGATAACGTGTAACCTCACTGCTTCACGTCCCGGGTGCCGGTGGGGACAGTGGACCTTAACAAGGCGATCTCGTGTTTCTGCTCTCCGCCGGACTGAGCCTCGTGCTGTTGCAGGGCCCGGATTCGCTCACCCTTCACGACGCCGTGACGCGTGCGCTGACTTCTCGAGGCCAGGTGTTCGCCGCGTCGGCCGCCGTCCGCCGGGCCCGAGCCGAGCGACGCCTGGCCGGCCAGATTTCCAATCCCTCGGCGACGTACATGTACACCGAGGACACTCCCCGGCAACACGCGTCCATCCAGCAATCATTCGATTGGCTTCTGCGCCGCGGCGCCGATCGTTCCGCTGCCGCGGCACGCCAGCAGGCGGCCGAGTCCGATTCGGCGGTGACCACAGCCCAGGTGGCTGCCGACACCCGGCAGGCCTTTTACCGGGCGCTCGCCACTTCGCAATCCCTGGCCCTCCTGTCCGAGGAGACTGGCATCGCGGATTCCCTGAGTGCGATTGCTCGTCAGCGGTTCGATACCGGAGACATCTCCCAGCTGGAGGCCGATCAGCTGGCACTCGAAGCCGCGCGTTCCCACCAGGCGCTTTCACG
>JBDTRF010000133.1:0-9690 GCA_039931815.1 Gemmatimonadota bacterium | reverse complement strand
TGACCGAAGCGCGAGCCGTGTTCAGCAACACCTCAATCGCGCGGGATGGGTGGACGGTGGAGGTACCATTTCAATAGCGGCAGCGTGAGGCCTTTCGCCGGAATATTCGCGCGACAGACGGAGCCTGGGTCCAGCGGTTTCGACTGGACCAGCAGAGAAGAAAGGAAACGCTACCGCTTCAAGCGCGGATAAAACAGAAAAAGCGTGGATAGCAGCGGACTGTACCCAAGGCCGCGGAAAGCAGATACCGCCTCCAAACAAAAGTAACGGGAGGTCACTCAAAGAGACCGACAAGAAGGCCAGGGAACTGCGTGGTTCGCGGAGGATGGAAGGCGCGATGCCGCCGAAAAGATTAGTAACGGAAAGGCCATCTACTGCTGTACTGTCTGTCCAATCAAAACGTATTAAACCTGAATATTCCGCAAGCCAGAATGATAACAGACGATCCGCCAGGTCCGCGTCGTTTCCGTTGTTATCCGCGTTTGAAGCGGTAGCGCCATCAGCTGGTAACCCCAAGAACCCGAAAGGAAGCCCGGAGGGACTGCGTGGTTCGCGGAGGATGGAAGGCGCGATGCCGCCGAAAAGAAAGTAATGGAAAGGCCAGTCAGAACCTTATTGTACCCGAATGATCCGCATGCCCAACATGACAAGAAATGATCCGCCACATCCGCGTTGTTTCCGTTGTTATCCGCGTTTCAAGCGGTAGCGCCATCAGCGGGTAACCCAAAGAAACTGAGAGGAAGCTCGGGAGGGACTGCGTGGTTCGCGGAGAATGGAAGGCGCGATGCCGCCGAAAGGAAGGTAGCGGAAATGCCATTGCTGCTGTACAGTCAATCCAATCAGAACGTTATTGTACCTGAATGATCCGGATGCCCAACATGACGAGATGATCCGCCACATCCGCGGGGTTTCCGTTGTTATCCGCGTTTGAAGCGGTAGCGCCATCAGAGCGCAGTAACTAAATCAAGTCGGAATCCCCGGCAATACACGAGGTTATTGCGAGCATCAGCGAAGCAACCTTCTCAAGCCCCTGCTGATCCTCAAGCAGATTGCTACGGTCGCGTTAAACCCTCGCGATGACTCCGACGTAAAGCCAGATCCTGCAACCCACGAAGCCATTGCTCGGCGACCAATTTCTCCAGCTCAGAAGACCTTGATCTGCACCGTGATCTTGCCGGGATCGCGTTTGATATCGTCGATCAACGCCTTCATCGACTGCAGGGTTCCCCGAAGATCGTTGTACAGTCCGCTGTCACTCACGAACTTGCTCCGGTTGAGGCTCACCAGCAGGGTGTCGAGCCGGGCACTCGTTTGCGACAGCTGGCTGGTCATGAGAGAAAGATTCGAGGTCACGGAGTCGAGGTTGCTCAAACCCCGATTGAGCCCGGGATTCGCCAGCGTCGTATCCAGGCGGGCGCTCAACTGACGAAAGGCGGCCATCGTACGGGTGGCTTCCTCGGTGGGAGCGGGCAACCGTTCGGAGATGACGTTGAGCATACGCTGCATGGCGGCCATCGTTGCATGGAGGTCGTCCGCGGTTCGTTTGCTGACCAGCTCCTGCGCGCCGAGGAGCACGCTGTCGGCTCGATCACCCAGGGCGCCAAACCGGTCCATGAGCGCAGGCTCGGTGGTGCCTTTGATCACAGTTCCCTTGGTGAGGGGCTGGCCACTGCTGCCCGGATCGAAGTCGATCGCCGCATCACCCAGCGCGGTAATCGCAATGATCTTGGCCGTCGCATCGGTTCTCGGCTTTACGTTGGGCGGCAGGCCAATCGCCACGTCGACCCTGCCGGGCTCCACCAGCTTGATCCCCTCCACCTTGCCCACGTTGACACCGGAGACCAGGACGGGGACACCGACCTTGAGATTGCCGACCTTGGCGAACTCGATATGGGTCAGGTCTCCTCTGCCCCCGACCGATTTCCCGGAGAGCCAGAGCGCGCCGATCACGAATACGCCGATGGCCGCGAGCACCAGGGCTCCGACGGTGACTTCCTGCTTGTAATGAAGATCCATAGTGGCTTCAGGCCGCGAAGGTGGCGTTCTCGAAATCGCGCTCGAGAAACTCTTTGACTTTTGGTTCGTTGGACGCGAGAAACTCTTTCGGAGTTCCCGCTTGAACAATTTTCCCGCCGGTCAGCAGGGCCAGCCGATCGGCAACTCGAAACGCCCCGCGCACGTCATGAGTCACCATGACGCTGGTGACCCCAAGCTCGCTCGCCAGTCGCTTGACCAGCTCATCGATGACGTCGGAGTTGACCGGGTCGAGTCCCGAAGTTGGCTCATCGTACAGCAGGTACTTGGGCTTTCCCGCGATGGCCCGCGCAATACCTACCCGCTTTCGCATGCCGCCGGAAAGTTGCGCCGGGTATTTTTCCTGCGTCTCGGGGGCCAGGTTGACCAGCCTCAGGCATTCCAGCACACGGGACTTGCTGTATTCCGGGTCGTTGTTCTGTGACTCGTCCGTGAGACCCAGCCGGATGTTTTCGTATACGTTCATCGAATCGAACAATGCGCCGTTCTGAAAGACGTAGCCTATACTGGATCGAAGCTTTGCCAGTTCCTGGCGCTTGAGCCGGCCGACGTTCTTGTCGTCCACAATCACCGTGCCCCGGTCGGGACGAATGAGCCCGATGATATGCTTGAGCAGAACGCTCTTGCCGGTGCCCGATGGCCCCAGCAACGCCACGGTTTCGCCATCCTTGACCATGAAATTGACACCATCAAGAATGATCTGCTCCCCAAAACGTTTGTAGACGTCTTTGAGTTCAATCATGCGGGCACCCGGGAGACCGGACGAAAATGAGTCGGCATCACTGCTTCAACAGGATCTTGGCGAGCAGGACGTCCAGCAGCAGGATGAGCACGGAGCTGCTGACGACGGCCCCGGTCGTGGCCTTGCCCACGCCTTCGGCACCCTGCTTGGTGTTGAAACCCATGTAGCACGCGATGATGGTGATCGACCCGGCGAAAAAGAAGGCCTTGATCAACGAGTAATACGCATCAAACGGACGCCAGAAGAAGCGGGCCCCATAGAAAAAATCGGCGTCGGTTAAGGGCAATACCAGCTGCGCGGCTTTCCAGCCGGCGATGATGCCGATGAAATTGGCGAAAATGACCAGGACCGGAATCATGACGAAACCGGCGACTACCCGGGGAATCAGCAGGTGAGAAGCGGGAGAACGGCCCAGGCTCTCCAGCGCATCGATCTGTTCCGTTACCCGCATCGTCCCCAGCTCGGCCGCGTATCTCGCACCGATCCGGCCCGCGAGAATCATGGCGGTGAGCACGGGTCCCAGTTCCAGCACGATAGACTCCACCAGCACACCGGCCAGGAAATAGACCGGAATCGTGCCGGTAAACTGGTAGCCGGCCTGGAGCGCGGTGACTCCACCCGCGAAGGCCGAGACCAGTAAGACGATTCCAAAACTCCCCACCCCGATGTTCCACGCCTCGGTCATGGCGCGAGGGAACCAGACCTTGACCTCCGTCAGGCCCCGACCCAGCTCGATCAGCATCATGGTCAACCGCCCAATGTGCCGAAGCGAACTCAGCGTGACCTGGCCGACAAACCGGGGAAGTGCTACAGCCGCAGAAGCCATTGGATCAACAGGCGCAAGGTTCAGGTCGAGCCGGGTGGGAAATCGCTGATGGGCCAGGCCGATCTTCAGGCCCGGCTCTCCCCCCGGCAACACAGGCGTGTATCTTGGTGGCCCATGGCGACAAAGTCTACCCCCGGGATCACAAGAACGACGCCCCAGGTTCTCCTGTTCCGTCGCCAGCTGATGCGATGGTTCAGAAGGCAGGGTCGGCGCCTTCCCTGGCGCGAAACTCGTGACCCCTATCACATAGTCGTGTCCGAGTTCATGCTGCAGCAGACCCAGGTATCCCGGGTCGAGCAGTACTACCACACCTTCCTGAATCAGTACCCCACAATCCACCATCTGGCTCGGGCCAGTTCAGCAAGGGTCCGGGAATCCTGGCAGGGCCTGGGATACTACCGGCGCGCGGCGAATCTCCATCTGCTCGCCCGGCAGGTCGTCCAGGAACGCAGCGGCGAAATGCCTCGGGATGTCGAGGAGCTGCGGAAGCTTCCGGGGGTAGGTCGCTATACGGCGGGAGCGGTCGCGGCATTCGCCTTTGAGCGGTCCGAACCGGCCGTGGATACCAACGTGGAGCGAGTGATTCGCCGAGTCTTCTTTGCGCCCCGGTCGCATGCCTCGGCCAATCGAATCTGGGACCGCGCGGCCAGCCTGGTCCCCCGAAGGGGCATGCCGGCCTGGACATTCAGCCAGGCGATCATGGAATTGGGCGCCCTGGTGTGTACGGCTCGAGTTGCCCGATGTGACGTGTGTCCGGTGAAATCAGTGTGTCGTGCAGGAATGAAGCGGGGAAGCGAAGCCAGGATAAAATGACTCGTCCGATTTGAAAATAAATGGTCTTCTGGGAAATGTCTTATTGATTCTGCTTTCGGTTTCCAGCTTTTATTTCTTGTTGTGTTAGCGCGTCATCGCTCCCGCCACCAGCGCAACCAGTCCCAGCAGTCCACTGACCATCCCCACGATTTTCTGGCGATTGCGGAGGGCATCAAAGGCAGGAGCGCCCGGTCCCATCGGATCAATGCGACGGATCCGTCCGGCAAGGGGGAGGGAAATGGCGAGGGTGATCACTCCGGCCACGAGGCCAATCGTCTGCATGATCATGAGCCAGGCGGTTGGCGGGGGTGAATCAGGACCGAACATCTTGAAGGTCAGGACCAGCCCGGTTGCAATAGTTATCCCGGCCCCGGGGCCAACCACGCCGCTGTAGATCGCTCCCTGCATTCGTGCCAGCGCGCCAAGCGCGCTTCGCTCTTCTCGCCTGGCGGCGATGCCCGCGGTCATGATGGCGTACGCGCCGCCGATCCACAACACGAACCCGAAAATGTGCAGGACCAGCATGGTTCTGATCATCAGTGGCTCTCGCTGAGCACGTTGGGATCGCTTGGATGGAGCGGCTGCCTCCCGGAGAACCCTGAATCGATCTCGTGCCAGTACTGAATGCGGCTCTCTCCGAGACGCCAGCAGAGAAACACCAGGCGATCCCCCTTGAGGGAATAGAAATCGACCAAACCGGCATCAAACCCCTTGAACACACACCCGATCGCCGCCAGCTCGCCCAGGTAGTCGTTGATATGCTCGGCCAGGTCGGTGACGACTTTGCGCGCGTTCAGGAGCTCCGGCGTCTCCCCCCAGTCCGCCCGGGCGCCACCACTCAGGATTTCATAGTGGGAGACCGCGGCACGCCAGCGGGGATACTCCTCGAGCAGGTCCCGGACGATCCGTTGCACCAGGGGAAGCGTCCGTTCGGCCTCCGCGACGGAAAAAATTTTCTGTTCCAGCACGCTAGCCCCACACGATGGAAAGCCCGGGAATCTGCTCGGGGTGGCTGATAAAGCCGACCACGCACCCGTCGCCATCCACCACGGTGATCGTGGATCGCAGATGGGATTCATTGGGATCGGTGTCCATCCGAAGCTGAAACCCGGTCAGCTCCTGGTCCGGGCCGACCACGACGGAGCTGGTTCGCATCAGTTGATCGGCCCGGGTGGTCAACGGATCGCGACCCCCGGCAATGCATCGGGTAATGATGTCACGATCGCTCAAGGTGCCGAGGAATTTCCGGGCGCGATGATCATCAACGACGGGTACCACGGACACATTCCGGTCCCGGAACAGAATCGCGACTTCGCTGGCCCGTGCTCCAGCTACCGCGACAATCGGATTGGAAACCATGGCCTCGGAAGCGCGCATTGGATCAGATTGGTGAACGTTGAAAAAATGACGGCGTATAGCTTATGGCAATGTGAACCGTAAGATCGCAACACTGGACATTCCACACAGCCCTTTATTCCCGCTCCCCGCTACCAAAACCCTAACCCCCAAGGCCCAACCGTGCCAGTTCTGCTTTCGTCGCCCGGTACCCCTCCTCGGCATACTTCTCCGCCAGGTCCACTCGAAAGGTCACGTTCTTGTCCACTTTCGGGCGGACGTACACGAGAGGCGCCCGCCCCGGTGTGAGCCTCCACTGCGCAACTTCGGCCGCCGTATTTGAGGCCATCAGTATTCCGGTCGCGGCGTTGTGGGCATCGAGCAACGCCGGCATGCCCGACGCGCTGGCCTTTTCATCGAAGCCTGGTCCGGTGTCGACCGCAACGACCATCGAGGCTGGCAGGTTCCCCACGACATCCAGGGGAAGCACGGAGCGAAGCCCCCCGTCCGCGTAGCGTCTTCCCTGGATCTCCACCGAGGGATAGAAAACCGGCAGGGCGCAGGAAGCCAGGAGCGCCTCCACCAGCGGGACTTCGGTGCCTCCGGCTCCGAACAGCGCCAGGGCGCCGCTCTCAATATCTACCGCGGTAACCGTAAGTGGCACTGAGAGCTCGGCAAAACTGCGCACCGGCACCAATTGTTCGATCACGTGGCGAAGCGGCTCGAGATAAAACACGGACGGCGCCGTCAGTCCGCGAACGGCCAGCAGCGATCGCCGTCGGGCAACGTTCTCGCGCTTGAGCCCCGTCATCCGCCTGCGCACATCTTCAAAGCTCAATCCGGCGGAAAAACAGGCCGCGACGACCGCGCCCATCGATGTGCCGCAGTAATGACTGGGAGCGAGCTTCGCCTCGGTCAGCGCCCGCCACGCACCAGCGTGCGCAGCCGCCTTGACGCCGCCTCCGCCGAACACGGCCACCAGGCCACGGCCATCGTCGCGTGGATGCGTCACCGTGGGCTCAAAGCTGGGGCCGAGGATGATTGCGTCGCTCCTGCGCGCGGGAGTAGCGCTCCTGCTCATCCGGGGAATGGGGAAGCAGTCGAGGCACCCGCCTGGGTTTCCCGTCGGCGTCGATAGCGACAAACACGACGTGCGCCGTATGCGTGTGCCTGCGTTCACCAGTCGAGATCGCTTCCGAGTACACCTCGACCGAAACCGACATACTCGAGGTCCCGACAAAATCAACGGCGGCGGCACAGGTCACCAGCGCCCCCACCGGGATTCGCTCTCGAAAATCCACGCGATCAATACTGGCCGTCACTGCCGGTCCGCCCGCGTGGCGGATCGCGGCGACCGCAGCCGCCTGGTCGACCAGCGATAACAGGGTTCCACCGAACAGGTCACCAAGCAGGTTCTGCATATGGGGCATCACCAGCGTGGTCAGGTCGGCCCGGGAGTACGACATGGGGCGGGATTCGGGGATCATGGACCAGTCTGTCGAAAGTGGTGAGCAGCGATCGAGGCAATCAGCCCGCATCCGGGAGGCATGGATTTTCTCTGATTAAAGGTTCCAGTTTGCGTCCTTCCCGAAACGCTCGACCATCCGAGGGTGGAAAACGGATGCCTTTAGTAATCCACCGGCCTCAGGTAATACTCCCCGATCGCGGTCTGGCTCAGCATCGCGACCGTGGGCAAACGACGTTTCCAGTGCGTGGATTCGAGCCTGGTCTGGACCACGCCGATCTCTTCGGCCGTGAAGCCTGCGGCCTGGATTTCCTCCGGCCGATACCCCAGCAACAGCCAGTGCAGGATGTGATCGGCCTTGGGGTAGGAAATCCCGAAGTCACCTTCATCGGTCTGGCCTGTGATCAGGTCGGCACTGGCCGGCTTGGACACAATCACATCCGGCACACCGACATACTTTGCCAGCTCCCACACCTGGGTCTTGAAAAGGTCGCCGATTGAATTCACCGGCGGAGAATCGTCGGCATGCCAGGTGAAGTATCCCAGTAACCGTTCGGTCTTATTGCCGGTACCCAACGGAAGGCCCCGGACTTCGGCGGAAAGATCGAACAGGGTGATCATGCGCATCCGCGCCATGATGTTTCCCAGCCGGCCCGGTGGAATCACCGGATCAATCGCGCCGGCGATCCCATCGACGCCCGCACTGATGTCGATGGTGCGCGAGCGGATTCCCAGGGCATCAATGATCAGCTGGGCGTGCGCGAGACTGTCCGGACTCGAGGAGCGGTATGGCATTCTCACGCCGATGACATGCTCCGGGCCCAGCGCTTCGGCGGCCAGGTAGGCCACCAGCGAACTATCGACGCCGCCCGAGAGTCCGATCACGACGTTTTCAAACTTCCGATTGCGAAGAACCTCGTCTCGAAGGAACTCGACCAGCCAGCGACGGGTCAGCTCGGGATCGATGGCGAGGGGATCGGCCGCCATGCTCGGCTTGATCGGAGCGCGCTTCCCGGTCGACCGTGGCCCGGATCGGCGCTCGGGGAGTTCGGGCTGCTCGCCGGTGGACGAGCCGTTGCTGCGCCAGCTTTCGAGCAGGTGGGGCAACCGGGACTGGAGATCGGAAAGCAGCGGCTGATCGGCCCGGGCCCGGGTGATCTCGTCAAAGTCGAGCGTGGCGGCGATGGTGGCCGGCTGGAAGAGCGGTCCTTCGGCCAGCAACTCCCCTCGCGGCCCGGCAAGGACCGACCCGCCAACAAAGCCCTTTCCTCCTTCGAATCCGACCAGGTGGGCTACGACCACGTAGACCCCGTGCTCCTCGGCAATGCTTCGGGCCAGACGCTCCCAACGATCGAGATTTGCCGGCCGTGGCTCCCCGTTTCCGGGGCCAATCCCCCGGGCGGGAGTGGCACTGGGGATGATGATGAGCTGGGCTCCATCAGTCGCCGCAATCGTGGGAGTCAGCGAATGCCATGCATCTTCGCAAATGAGGAGCGCGGCCCGTCCCCAGCGAGTGTCGAATGCCTGGACGCTGCTTCCCGGTTCTACAAACCGTTCTTCGTCAAAGACGCCGTAGGTCGGAAGGAAGATCTTGCGGTGGACGTGGCGGACCCCGGCATCAGGACCGCCAAGCGAGGCGTACAGGGCGGAGTTGTACAGCTGGTTCCGGCGAACTTCGTAGAAACCGAGGGCGATATCGAAAGGCGGAGCACCGGAAGCCTGGTGTATCGAGGCCAGGTCCTGAAAAAGCTGGTCGGCAGTGAGGGCCAGCTCGCGAACACCACCCTCGAGGAAATACCCGGTCAGCGCGGATTCTGGCCCGATCACCAGCTCGGGCGGCTCGGGCCACGCTCCAACCTCCCGGAAAAGAGCACCGAGGCGATTCAGGTTGTCCCGATACGCAGTCTTTTCCGGGCGCATCTGGGCAATGGCGATTCGGAGCATGAGGTAAACTAATCCAATGGCGGCACGGAGTGCCAATTGCCGAGCGCATACAACCCTTGAATCTCCTCGGTCGCGGATTACCCTTCGTCCGCACAACGCTCTACGGAGAATTCGATGATCTTTTGGGTGGCCCTCGGCAGTGCCGTTGGCGGGATAGGTCGCTACCTGCTGGGCGGCTGGATGCAGCGATACTCCGGCGGATTCCCCTGGAATACCCTGCTCATCAACGTCAGCGGCTCGCTGCTTCTCGGCATGTTCATGCGTTACACGCTGGGCACACCTTCCCGCCCTGAGTTTCGAGCCTTCGTGGCCATCGGTATCTGCGGCGGTTATACCACCTTCTCCACCTTCAGTTACGAAACCATGATGCTGCTTCGGGATGGCCAATGGTCCCGGGCAGCCGGTTATGTACTCGCCAGCACGCTTCTTTCGCTGGTGGCAGTATTTGTCGGGTTTGCCGTGGGCAAGGTAGTGCTGTAGCCGCTTACGTCATGGAATGTGCCTGGGTGGCCTTGTCAGTGGAGGATGCTA
>JBDTRF010000132.1:0-9731 GCA_039931815.1 Gemmatimonadota bacterium | reverse complement strand
ATTCCCCAAAGTGTGATCTACTTCACGGCAAGCCCTTTTCCTTTTCCGCACATTCCTTCACCGGGATGGGCGCCGGGCAGCCCGAGAGAGACTGTCTGCTGGATAGGGACAGAGCACCCATCTCTTTTTCCATAGATGGATGGCCGTTGTACGACATGAGCGAAAGCGCCGGGCGCCCCCCGCCCACGTAACGCTTCCCGTACAACGGCCTTCCTTTTGCCTGGTGGGTTGCTCTTACCTGGGGGATTCTTCGCTCAGATCACTTCCACGTCTGGCGTCGATTTCAGCGGGTTTGGATCCGTTCGTCACGCCTTCCACCAGGCGAAAGCGGCTGACCGATACGGTTAACCGGGTGGAGGCGTCTGAGAGTTGCGAGGCGGAATGGGCGATCTCCACGGTCGACGCGCTCAGTTCCTGGGCTGAGGCGGCAATCTCCTCGGCAGCGGCCGCAAATTCTTCCGTCCCCTCCGAGACACCGTTCATTCGCCCGGCGATCCCATCCACCAGCGCCCGGACCTCGACGGCTGATGTCGAGATTTGGCGGGTCCACTGGTCATTGGCCTCTGCCTCCGCGGCAACCTGGTTGAGCCCTTCCACTGCGGTGCTGGCGGCGTCTCGCGCCGTGGCCCCGCCCTGACCCAGCCGCAGAAGTCGCTCCCGGGCGGTGCGGACGCGGGACTGGACCGTTTCGACCGTCTGGCTGGTGGTCGTTGCCGCCTGGGCAGCCTGCCCCGCAAGCTTTCGCACTTCTTCCGCCACCACCGCGAACCCCCGACCTTCAGCGCCGGCGCGTGCCGCCTCGATGCCCGCATTCAGTGCGAGCATGTGGGTTTGCCGGGCGATCGCCTTGGTCTGGGTGACGAACTTCTCGATCTCTTCGGAGGCCTTGGCCAGGGCTTCGGCTTCAGTGGCTCCGAGTTCGATCTCCTCGGTGAGTCTTCGAAGTTGGGTCGAGCTGGCATCGAGTTGTTCCTGGTGAGACCGCGCCATCTTCGCCAGCGATGCATTTCGCTCGGCCGCCTCGCGAGCGCCCTCCGCGAGGGTCCGCGCGATGGTGAGAATCTTGGTGGCGTCGAGGGCCGTCTCCCGAACCAGCGCCGCCTGCTTGTTCGCCCGATCGGTCAGGTCGCCGCAGGTGCCGGCGACTTCCTCGGTCGAGGCACTCATCTGCTGGGTCGAGGCCGATATCTGGAGCGCCAGGGTGGCCGCATCGCCCGACGCGCTTCGGATGGACTCCACCAGGATCCGAAGCTCGGATACCATGTAATTGATGCCGTCCACCAGGGTCAGGACCTCGCCACTCGCCTTGTCGATCTTCACATCCCCCAGCGTCAGGTTGCCCTGGGCCACCAGCCCAACCGTCGTATCGAGGGTAATCAACGGGCTCACGACCCTCGTCTTGAGCCGGATGACGATATACCCGAGGCAGATGGCCATGAAGAGGGTGAGGATCAGGATCTGCTTCCAGGTCCGGATGACCATCTCGACCGGAGTCAGATGGAGTCCAATGCCGAACAGGACCAGGGTGAGGAGGATGAAGAGCACCGTCGCCAGGACGGCGAACAGGGTCATCATGTAAGTGAGCGAATAGCTCTTCTGGGCCATGTTTGGTCAGGAGCCTCGAGTGGCGGGATACGCAAAGCTAGCTACACGGCGGGGCCGCGGAAAGGCGGACCTGCTGGAGGGTAAGTGCAACCCGGGAGAGGATTTGAATTGGTTGGTAGTGACCGCGCCATTACATTTCCATCATGTCTGACAACACCCCATATCAGCCCGACGTCGTCGAAGCCCGCTGGCAGGCCCGCTGGGCCGAGGCTCATACCAACGAGCCGGACCTCAAGGGCGCCCGGCGGCCGTTTTACAACCTCATGATGTTTCCGTATCCGTCAGCCGAAGGGCTGCATGTCGGCAACATGTTCGCCTTTACCGGAAGCGATCTCTACGGCCGGTTCAAGCGGCTCCAGGGCTTTCAGGTGTTCGAGCCGATGGGATACGATGCCTTTGGCATCCACAGCGAAAATTTTGCGATCAAGCAGGGAATTCACCCGGGAGAACTGATCCCCAGGAACATTGCGGCCTTCCGTCGGCAGCTTCACCGGATCGGCGGCATGTTCGATTGGCGTCACGAACTCTCGACTACCGATCCAGCGTACTATAAGTGGACCCAGTGGATCTTTCTCCAGCTCTACAAGGCGGGGAAAGCCTATAAGAAACGGGCCGCGGTCAATTGGTGCCCGGATTGCAAGACGGTGCTCGCCAACGAACAGGTGATCAACGGGTACTGCGAGCGGCATCCCGACACCAAGGTCGAGCAGCGGATGCTGGAGCAATGGTTCTTTCGTATCTCCGACTATGCGCCCCGTCTCCTGGCCAACCTGGAGAACCTGGACTGGTCCGAGAGCACCCGTCTCGCGCAGCAGAACTGGATCGGTCGCTCAAAAGGTGCCCGCATCGTCTTTGCCGCCAGGGATCCCGTGGGGGAAGTGGTGCCGCTCGAGGTGTTCACCACCCGGCCAGACACGCTCCATGGCGCGACGTATCTGGTCATTGCCCCCGAGCATCCCGCCGTTGGGCGGCTGACGGCACCGGAGCACCGTGAAGCGGTGCAGGCCTACCTCGACCGCACGGCGCGCATGGATCTTGTCAGCCGGAAGACGGTCAAGGAAAAGACGGGAGAGTTTACCGGGTCCTACGCCGTGAACCCGGCGACGGGAAAGGCGATCCCGATCTGGATTGCAGACTACGTGCTGACGGACTACGGAACCGGCGCCATCATGGCCGTGCCGGGTCACGACGAGCGCGATTTTGAGTTTGCCCGGAAGTTCGAGCTTCCGGTCGTCCGGGTCGTCGCCCGGGCCAACGACCATCCCGATGCTTCACTGGACGAAGCCTTCACCGAAACGGATGGCGTCCACCTCGTGAATTCCGGCGATTTAAACGGTCTTTCCATCGCCGACGCCGCGTCACGCGTCGAGGAGATGCTGGAAGCGAAGGGAGCCGGCAATGGCGTCGTGAACTATCGGCTGCACGACTGGTGTATTTCACGCCAGCGGTACTGGGGTCCGCCGATTCCGATCATTTATTGCGATGCGTGTGGGACGGTCCCGGTGCCGGAGAAGGATCTTCCGGTGATCCTGCCCCCGATCGACGATTTCCGTCCCGATGATTCGGGCGTGTCGCCCCTGGCCCGGCACGAAGAGTGGTACTACGTGCCATGTCCAGCCTGTGGGAAACGGGCTCGGCGCGAAACCGATGTTTCGGACACCTTTCTCGATTCGTCCTGGTACTACCTCCGCTACCCGAGCAGTGACCTGGACGATCGCCCGTTCGACGAGAACCTGAACAAGCGATGGCTCCCGGTCACGACGTATATCGGTGGGAATGAGCACGCCGTGCTTCACCTGCTCTATTCGCGGTTCGTGACCATGGTGCTCAAGGAACTGGGGCTGGTCGACTTCGAAGAACCGTTTACCCGCTTCCGGGCTCACGGGACAATCGTGAAGGACGGAGCGAAAATGTCCAAGTCCCGGGGCAATGTCGTGGTGCCCGATGACTACATCAACCAGTGGGGGGCTGACACCTTCCGGATGTATCTCATGTCGCTCGGGCCGTTCCAGGATGGGGGAGATTTCCGGGATGCCGGGATCAGTGGCCCCCGTCGTTTCCTCGACAAGGTCTGGCAGCTGGTGCATGAGACCATGGCGACCGACGCGTGCGGAGAGATCACCCATCGCGTGCTGGTGAAATGGCACAGGACCAAGGCCAAGGTCACCGAGGACATGGAAGGCCTCAAGTACAACACGGCGATTGCGGCGATGATGGAACTGGTCAACGCCCTCCGGGAGGAAAACTGCTGCGAGCGCCAGATCATCGAGGATCTGGTATTGATGCTGGCGCCAATCGCCCCACATTTCGCGGAGGAGAACTGGGAACGGCTGGGACACACAACGTCCATTTTCGAGGCGAAGTGGCCGACCTGGGATACCGAGCTCATGATCGAGGGCACTGTAGATATTGTGATCCAGGTCAGTGGCAGGACGCGAAGCAAGATCGCCGTCGGACGGGGGGCGGCAGAGGACGAGGTGCTGGAAGCGGCTCGGCGAGACGAAACGACCAGGCGGTTCATTGATGGGAAAGAAGTCCGGAAGGTGATCTACGTCCCGAACCGGCTGATCAATATCGTCGTGGGGTAATGTCGTGAAGATCGAATGACTTGAGGCACGAGGGATTTCTATCCTCGTGCCTCTTCTTCGTGCTCATAATCCAGGCCACCGCTATCGCTTCAACGTGGATAACAACAGAAACGGTGCTGCATCACCGGGTCAGATTGCCATCGTTTGATCGAGCAGGTAAAGGCGGAAGGTGTTTTTGCGGAATGGATCGCATCATTCAACCCTCGAGCGGAGTTCGCCAGGAAATCACGAAAGCTTCGCTTACAGGTGCGGTATCCGTTCTTATCTGCGTTGTTTTCGTTCCTATCCGCGTTGAAAGCGGTAGCGACTAAAAGCGGTAGCGACTACAGGAATCCCAACCCGCCGATCGGAAATGAAAGGCTCGCGGAATCTCGAGGCTAAAGCAGTCGGACGAGCCACTCTCCCACCAGGTAGCCGATACCCGCCACGCCAAGTCCGACCAGGAACATGTCCATCCCGCTTCGAATGACGCCACGTCCGGTGAAGAAGCTGCGTGCGCCACCCACCGCGAAATGGGACAACATGGAGATGGCAAACGCGGTCCAGATCGCGGCCGGTCCCTTCAGAAAGAGAAATGGCGCAACGGGAATGAGCGCGCCAAACGCGGTCGCCGTTCCGGTTATCCATGCCTCCCGCATCGGGGTCGAACTGGCTTCGCCAATCTTGAGCTCCTCCCTGACCTTTTCCTCGAGCGCGCGCTCCGGGTTGGCCATCAGCTGGGTCGCAAGGGCCTCGGCCTGGGATTCAGGGATCCCCTTTGCCTGGTAGAGCAGAGACAGCTCCTCCCGCTCGATCTCGGGCATGAGGCGGATCTCCTCTTTTTCCATGGCGATCTCGTGCTCGAACACCTCGCGCTCGCTCTTCGCCGCCAGGTATCCGGAGGAGCCCATGGACAAGGCGTCCGCCACCATTCCTGCCAGGCCAGCGACGAGCACGTGATGCGAGGTGCCACCAAAGGATTCCTGGGCTCCGATCATCCCCGCGACCAGGCCAAAATTGGCGGTAAGCCCGTCGTTAAATCCGTAGACCAGGTTGCGGAGAAATCCACCGGCTCCCGTCTTGTGCCACGGTTCGCTGCTGGCCCCGCTTAAGCCCGCGAGTGATTCGGCATGCTCCGCCGATTCTTTGGCCAGGGTGAGCGCAGTCGGTGCCACCTCGCTGTCCGGTGCCTGCCGGTAGAGACTCAGATAACTCTTGACCTCGCGCCCCTCCTCTTCCAGGAGCATAGGGAGGACGGATTTCGCCCCGAACTTCCGGGCAACCCAGATCGTGGTGCGGGCCCGGAGGCTGGGCCGGTGATCCGGTACGGGATGACCGTGATCGCGGAGAAGTTTCGCCCACATCTGGACGTGTCGATCTTCAACGTCCGCCAGCCGGTTGTAAATGCTGGCCCGTTTCTCATCGGGTTCACTGGTGGCAAGTTCTCGATACAGGAATGAGGCGTCAGCCTCATCGGCCAGATGATGCAACCACGTGGAGGGTCCGGGATTAGCCATGGAGGGGAATCTAGACGGCACGGGCGTCATGGGGCAGGAGGCAGCTGCGACCCGTCCATGCGTTGCGTCCGACGGACAGGTGTCTCGGAAAAACGGTGGTCATGTGGCGGGGTCACCACGTCTTGACGGTTGTGAAGCCCGACTTCATACTGATTCACCACTCCCACCGTTTTCGATTTCTTGTACTCCAGATTTCCCCTGGTCCCGCCGGTTGGCGGGCTCTTCACCTCACGGAGACGACCATGCACCGCACCACAGTTCGAAGGATTCGATCCCTTGTTTGCGCGAGTCTTGCCCTCGCCATGGCGGCGTGCGGACGAGATACGCCCACGGCCCCCGCCTCATCGACCAGCACGTCGAGGCTCGCAGCCACGATGACACCAATCCCCGGGCGCTATATCGTCGTCATGAAGCCGGGCCAGGCCAGCGCGATTTCCCGAGCCACGTCGGTATACAACGATCAGGTTGAGCGGAGCTATCCCGGTGCCGGCATTGCGGTCATGCGGAACCTTTCGGCCGAGCAGGCGACTGCCCTCTCGAGCGCCGCGGGCGTTGAGCAGGTCGTCCAGGATCAGTCCCTCGCCTGGATCCCCTCCGTGCAGTCGATGTTCTCCGGGGTCCAGCAGACGACGGCGACCGGTGTAACCACTCAGGGCACTGACCAGAGCGGTGCTGCGTTCTTTGGCCCCTATCAGTGGAACATGAAGCAGGTGCAGTCACCCGCCGCTTGGGCAGCCACACCTGGTGGGCTGGGCAAAATGGTCTGCGTACTCGACACCGGCGTAGATCCCGGTCAGCTGGACATGGTCGGGAAGGTCGACTTGAGCGTCAGCGCATCGGCGGTCGCCGCTGAGCCGTTCATTGAAGATCTCAACCTCCACGGCACATTCGTTTCCGGCCTGATCAGCAGCCGGGGTATTGGCATGGCCTCCGTGGCCCCCGATGCCAGGCTCTGCGCGGTGAAGGTCCTTGGAGTCTCAGGTTCCGGCTCCTTCGGCGACATCATTAATGGTATCGCCTTCGCGGCGACCAATGGCTCCGATGTCATCAACATGAGCCTCGGCGCCTATGTTGATCGCAATGCGCCGGGCGTCGAGGGACTCATCCTCGCCCTCCAGCAGGCCGTCAACTTTGCGAACGACCATGGTGTTCTCGTTGTCGTCTCCAGCGGCAACTCGGCGATCAATCTCGACGAGGACGCCAAAAACCTGCTGGAGATTCCGGCCCAGCTTAAGAACCTGATCAGCGTCGGGGCCACGGCGCCGATCAATCAGCAGAACTTCGACTTGCTCGCCAGCTATTCGAATTACGGCGGAAAGACTGGTATTGCCCTGGTCGCGCCAGGTGGCGACCTGGTCGCCGGAGGAGTGACCCAGGACCTGGTGATCTCCGCCTGCAGCCGGTTCAATGTGAGCTTCAATTGCACCGCTGGAAACAACTATCTGTTCGGTGCCGGGACGAGCTTCGCGTCGCCGATGGTCGCAGGGGCCGCGGCCGTCGTCAAGTCGCAACTCGGCACCGCGACAACGATCAAGCTGCGCAATTGTATCGTGGGCGGAACCGATGTCGTTGGTCCCGTCAGGATCTTCGGGGCCGGCCGGCTGAACGTGGCCAAGGCGGCTGCCTGCCCCTGAGGCGAGCCCGGTGAAGTCAGGGTGGAGCACCCCTCCGGGTGCTCCACTTTTTTTTCCTACGGACCGAGGATCAGTGACCGACCATTACGAAGGGGCAATGGTCACTCTATCTTATTACTCAGTAATGCCTTACGACACCATTTGACGCCCTGTCACCTTCCCCTGGTTTCGGCCGTACGTGGAAGCAACCACTGCAACCAAGTGGCCCACTCCAGCATCTTTAACGGACCATGGCAGATCTCCTTCTTGTAGCAAACTCCGAAGCCATTCTGGCTCGAGCCCGAACCGGGGACGCTCACGCGCTTGAGCAGTTGTATCGCGCGTATGAATCCCAGGTCTACAACCTGGCACGGCGGATCTGTCGCACGGCGGAAGATGCCGAGGATGTGCTTCAGGAGACTTTCTTCGAGCTCTGCCGCAGCATCGGTCAGTATCGGGGAGAAGGCAGTCTCTGGGGATGGATCCGCACCGTGGCTTCCAGCAAGGCGCTCATGCGGCTCCGGCGGAACAAGTACCGGGATACCGATGAGCTGGAAGATGAAGTCTCCCCTACCCGTCGCGAAGACACCCTGCTTCGAATGGACCTGGAAGCGGCCCTGGAGCGGCTGCCCGAGGTTTCCCGCGCCGTGGTGTGGTTGCATGATGTCGAGGGGTATACCCACGAAGAAATCGCTGAAATGATGGGCAAGACGGTCAGTTTTTCGAAGTCGCAGTTGGCGCGGGCCCATGTCCGGCTGCGTCGCTGGCTGGGAGAGGAGGCTGTCCTGTGAATCACCTCAGCATGGAACAGTTGCTGCAACTGCATGGCACAGCCACCGATGTCGGTTCTGCTGATGCCCGGCTGCACCTGAATACGTGTGAGGCGTGTCAGCGGGAGCTGGACAAGCTGCACCAGCGTGTTGCCCGACTCAAGGCGTTGCCGACGGTCCATCCGCCCCGCGATATGTGGCAAATGGTGGAGCGTCGTGTTCGTTCGGAGCGTCAAAGCCGGCGGAACAAGTGGATGGGTCTCGCCGGTCTCGCGATCGCCGCAACGGTCACGCTCGCGGTCGTGATTACTGAAGTTTCGAATCCGAGCGAGCTTTCCGCTTCCACGGCGGCGATCGATACCGCGAAGGCTCGCTCCCGCGAACTGGAGAACGTGCTCTCCCAGTACGATCCGGAGAGTCGGGTGATCGATGGTCGTACCGCCAAGATTGCGGGTGACCTGGAAGACCGGATCGCCGACCTGGATCGTCAACTGCAGATGACCCAGATGGAGAAGAATGTCATCCAGGAAGAGAAAGTTCTCCGGATGTGGAGGGAACGAGTCGGATTGCTTGACGCATTAGTAGATGTTCATGTCACCCGCGCGAGTAACGTCGGGTTGTAGATGCGGAATTATTGCGCAGTGATACAACGTCTGGAGAGAGTATGAAGCGGTTAGTGCTGTCCATGTGCCTGGTAGGGCTTGCATCGGGAGTCTCCGCCCAGGAGCGTCATCCGCCCACCACTGGGGTCCTGTCCCCCAGCCGGGAGCGCACGATCGTTACCACTGGTCCGGAGG
Source organism: Gemmatimonadota bacterium (assembly GCA_039931815.1). Taxonomy (GTDB): domain Bacteria; phylum Gemmatimonadota; class Gemmatimonadetes; order Gemmatimonadales; family GWC2-71-9; genus DASYPP01. Next base: position 862 of record JBDTRF010000132.1, on the reverse strand, counting down.
GATCTTTCTCTTATTTCAAGCTGCGCCGTGGGATCATCGGTATCACGGTCAGGATCATGCCTTCGACGTCGGATTCGGTTGGCGCCCTGGTCGAGGCGGTCACGCCTTCCGGCCCCGCTTTCAAGGCAGGAATCCGGTCTGGCGATATCATTACCAACTTCAACGGTACCTCGCTCTCCGCGGCCGCCCAGGAAGCGGGCAAGTCTTCTCCTGGCCTGGTGCTGGTTGAGACGTCGGCCAGCCTCGACGCCGGAGATACGGCGATGGTCGAACTGCGTCGGGGCCGCGAACGGAGGACGGTCTCCCTGGTACTGGAAAACGGCCCTCCGCTGATGCCCCTCATGGAGCGGACCCCTTTTGAAGGTCCGACTGAATTGGGGGCGACCATGCATACATGGGAGGGAAGCCTGGGTGCGCAATCCGGAACGCTGTCCGCCGGTGGCCCCGAGGGAACGATGTTCTTCCGTACCCGCAGCGACCTGGATTTCGAGCTGGCCCCGATGAATTCGGGACTCGGCCAGTATTTCGGAGTCAGTGAAGGGGTGCTCGTAGTGAGTGTTCCCGATGGTTCTCGGCTCAACCTGAAAGCCGGCGATGTCGTGACCGCGATTGACGGGAGAAAGGTTTCCAATCCCAACCTGTTCTTCCGCATTCTCCGAAGCTATGACCCGGTCGATACCCTCACGATTACGCTCGTACGAATGAAGAAGCGGGAAACCATCCTGGGCCGGCTCGAATCCCGCTGAGAATCAATCCCGGGTGCGAACGGCAACGAGGCGACCTTACCGGTCGCTTCTTTTTTTCTACTGCCCGGGGCCTCGACGATTGTCTTGCTGGGGTGGATCAAGGTATCGAGAGCTTT
>JBDTRF010000131.1:0-9773 GCA_039931815.1 Gemmatimonadota bacterium | reverse complement strand
AGATGCTCAGGGTAGACATGGCCGGCTTACGATCCAGCCAGATCATGTAGAAGGTGCGAGTGACGAAGACGGCGGTGATCATCGAGGCAATGATGCCCATGATGAGCGTCACCGCGAAGCCTTTGACCGGACCGGTCCCGAACTGGAAAAGGAAGAGGGCCGTCAGCACGGTCGAGACGTTGGTATCAATGATGGCGTTCATGGCGTGCCTGAAGCCTTCATCAATGGAGAGCCTGACGGTTTTTCCGAGCGCGAGTTCTTCCCGTATTCGCTCAAAGATCAGCACGTTGGCATCCACCGCGATGCCGACCGAGAGCACCAGTCCGGCGAGACCAGGAAGGGTCATCGTGGCATCGACCATCGCGAGACCGCCCAGCGCGAACAGGATGTAGAAGGCCAGCCCCGCCACCGCCAGCATGCCGCTCATACGGTAATAGATCCCCATGATCAGGACGACGATGACGGTACCCACCACGCCCGCGGTCAGGCCGCCCCGGATCGAGTCGGCACCCAGGCTGGGGCCGACCTGCCGCTCTTCCACGATCTTGAGCGGAATCGGCAACGCACCGGCCTTGAGCGTGAGGGCCAGGTCCTGCGCTTCCTGGATCGTCTTGTTCCCGAGCGTAATCTGGCCGTTCCGCCCGATCTGGCTCTGAATGACAGGAGGACGACCCTGCACCCGGTCATCGAGAATGATGGCCATGTAGTCGTTGACGTGGGCCCCGGTTTTCCGCCCGAAGGTGCGGCCCCCGGAACGACTCAGCTGGAAGGTGACGATCGCTCCCTGCGTCGTGGGATCGAGTTGAGCCTTGGCATCTTCCAGGCTTTCGCCGGTGATCATGACATCGTCTTCGAGGATGTAGAGCAGGCGATAGGGCTGCGCGCCGATGGACAACGCCGCCGCCGACCAGCGCCAGGTGACGTTCCGCGGCATCAGCCGGGCGACTTCGGAGATGCGGAGCGCGCTGTCGACCCGAACGTAGGCCTGTTCCGGCACGGCATATTCACCGGGCATCGGCTGCAATCCGACATCCGAGGACGGCTTGACCAGCGCCTCAAGCAGACCGCCTTTGACGGTCGTGGTATCGGCCCTGGCCCCCGCAGAATCACCGCCGAGCAGCTGGGTCACGGCCGACTGGTCCTCGACCTGTCCCGGGCCAGCCGTCACTCCAAGCTGCCGGAGAACGCGATCCATCGCGGGGATGACCTTGTCAAACGCGCCGGTCTTGTCGCTGATGCGGAACTCGAGCGCCGCCGTCCGCTGGACGACGGACTTGGCGCGCACCGGGTCACGAACGCCGGGCAATTCGACCACGATCCGCTCGTCCCCCACTTTCTGAATCAGCGGCTCCGCCACGCCGAACTCATCGATACGCTTTCGCAGAACCGTGAGGGCGAGATCGAGGTCCCGCTTGGGATCACTCGACACGGTACGTGACTGGTCCAGCTCGAGAGCCAGGTGCATACCGCCCTGAAGATCGAGGCCCAGCGCAGGCTTCCAGAGCGTCTCGGTCGTATCGACCGGGCGCCCATCGACCACCTTGCGCACCTGGACCTTGGACGGAATCAGCTGCCAGATGCAAACGGCAGTCAGGATGGCGATGACAATCAGCCGGGATCGAATGGATGCGAACATAGAGGCTTTCGAATTCCGTTGTCTGAAATAATGTTGCTGTGAGCCGCGACACGACAGGCGAGCGCCGCACACTCGCACGAACCTGCTTCAACGATTCCTGACTTCTTCTACTTTTTCGTACCCTGCAAAACGTGGGTTGCGGCGTCCCGGTCGCGGTCCAGCTGCGCCATGAGCTCCTCGGCCGAGTTGAACTTCTTCGTCTCCCGAAGCCGCTCGATCCATTCAATGCGAAGCCACCGGCCGTAGAGATTTCCCGAGAAATTAAACAGGTGAGCCTCAAGGCTCCTGCCCTGTTCCCCGAAGGTCGGGCGTGCGCCCTGGTTGAGCATCGCCCCAAATCGCCCGGACGGTGTCTCGACCCATGCGGCATATACCCCATCCGGGGGCAGCAGCTTGTTCGCCGGCACCTGCCCCAGGTTCACCGTCGGAATGCCGATGGTGCGCCCCCGCCCTGCGCCCGGCACCACCTGCCCGGTGACCGAATAGTTTCGGCCCAGCAGTCGCGCGGCACCGGCCAGGTCCCCGGCACTGACCGCCCGCCTGACCTGGGTGCTGGAGACGGCTTGCCCCCCCGATTCAACCGGGGGAACCACATCGACCAGGAACCCGTCTTCGACGCCCAGGCGCTTGAGCGTCTCGACATCGCCGCTCCGGCCACGACCGAACCCATGGTCGTAGCCGATGACCAGTTCCTGCATCCCAAACTGCCGGCGCAACACCTCGCGAACGAACGTATCGGGCGACATCGCCGCCATGGTGCGATCAAACCGGAGGAAGACCGCGTAATCGATCTCGGTCTGGGCCAGCGCTTCGCGCCGTTCGAGTCCCGTCGTCAGCAGCAGCGGCGCCGCGGCCGGCTTCACGACCTCGAGCGGATGGGGCTCAAAGGTGACAAGGAGACTTTTCCTTCCGGCGCGACGGGCTCGCCGAACGATCTCCTGGAGCACCGCGTGGTGGCCCCGATGAACCCCGTCGAACGTGCCCACCGTGACCGTCGTACCCGACTCCAGCGCGGGGTGCGCCAGCATCACGGCCCCTCCAGCACAACCGCGGGGCGGAGCCAGTCGCCATCCTGCCGGGCGACGGCGAGAATCCGGGTCCCCTGCACCAGCAGGACGTCGGGACCGTCACCCGGGATTCGCGGAATCGGCCGGCCGTGGCTGATGGCGATCTGCTCCTCCGGTGTCACTTCGGTCGAGGGCATATGCCCGAGCACGGTTCGCAAGGGCACCAGCGGAGTCGCGTCGGTCAGCATCGCCAGGGGAACCGCGGCATCCACCATCAAGTCGCCGATCGCTTCGCGGCGAAGCGCCGTCAGGTGTCCGCCGGTTCCCAACATGTCTCCCAGGTCTCGCGCGATTGCCCGGACATAGGTTCCGGGGCTCACCGTGGTGCGAAAGACGAGAGCAGGCGGATCGAAACTCACCAGCTCGATCCGGTGGATGATCACCTCGGAAGCGCTCAGCGTCACCGTCTCTCCTCGTCGCGCCCGGCGGTAGCTCCGTTCACCATCCACTTTCTTGGCCGAAAAAGCCGGCGGCAGCTGCAGTTGCGAACCGGTCATGCCGGAAAGCGTCCGGGCGATGGTATCGCGATCGATCGCCACGGATCGTTCCCCGCCAAGCATCGCCCCGGTCGCGTCATCCGTCGTCGTCGCAAATCCGAGTCGAGCGGTGGCCAGGTACGCCTTGGCCCGCTGCTCCACAAACCTGGCCAGGCGCGTCGCCCGCCCCATCAGGAGCACCAGGAGACCGGTCGCAAAGGGATCCAGTGTGCCGGTGTGCCCGACGGCCTTGATCCGGAAAATCCGCCTGACGCGTGCCACCACGTCATGCGACGTCACGCCGGCCGGCTTGTCGATCAGGAGCGCGCCGCTCAGTCCTGGTCCTCGTGCCGCATGTCCGCCAGCAGGGCGTTAATCCGCGCGGCGTGCTCCAGCCCGCGGTCGATCTCGAAGTGCAGTTCAGGTACCGTGCGCGTACTCAGCGCCCTGGTGAGCCGGGTACGAAGGAATCCCGCCGCGCTTCGGAGCCCCTCCATCGCGCGAGATTTCTCGGCGTCGTCGCCCATCACACTGATGAAAATTTTCGCATGCGAGAGGTCTCCACTCACCTGCACCGACGTAACCGTGACGAAGCCGACCCGTGGATCACGAATCTCCCGGCCTAACGCCTCCGCCACGACCTGCCGAACGGTTTCGCTGACCTGTTCCGGCCTGCGTCCCGCCTCTCGCTTTTTCATGGAGTCCCGAATCTGACTTTGAGCCATTTCACGGCGCATCGCCCGTGGCGTATGGCAATGTGACCTCGGAGGCCGGATCACCGGCTCACCTGACGATCAGAGATACGATGAAAGGGTATCAATGATCCGTACGCCGCCGGCCCGCTCGACAATCGCGTCGGCCGATCGCAACATGGCCTCGACGACCTTGCGGTCACTTCCCACCGCGGCACAGGTAATTTCCGCTCGCTGCCAGGTATCCTGGTGGCCGGTTTCCGCCACGGACAGGTTGGTTCCGTTGCCCAGAGCCGCCTTGAGCGACTGGAGGATGGAACGCTTCTCCTTGAGTGAGTGGACCCCGAACAACTGGAGGTCCCATTGCCGGACGCCGACGATCATAAAATCAATTCATGAATCCCGGGAGTTGACGATCGGATTAGACGGATGATCGCGTGCCGCCATCAGCGCTTACCAGGATCCATCATTCTTCAGACCATTGATTACGCCGCCCCTGAGGTGGGGCTGCCCAGCGTCCGCTTGACCTCTTCCATCCGGAACGACTCGATCCGGTCACCCGCCTTGAGGTCGTTGAAGTTCTCGATCCCGATACCGCACTCGAGGCCTTCGCGCACTTCCTTCACATCGTCCTTGAACCGCTTGAGGCTGGACAGGTTGCCGGTGTAGACCGTCACACCGTCCCGCACCACGCGGGCCTTGGCCGTGCGCTGGATAATGCCACTGCGTACCGTGCAACCCGCGATGGTGCCAACCTTGCTCACCTTGAAGAGCTGCTGCACTTCGGCCTCGCCCAGCACGGTTTCCTTCTCTTCCGGCTTGAGCATGCCTTCCAGCGCATTGCGCACGTCTTCCACCGCTTCATAGATGATGCGGTAGGTCCGCACATCGACCTGCTCCCGCTCCGCCGCCGCGCGGGCATTGGAATCGGGCCGCACGTGGAAGCCGAGTACCATGGCGCCGGATGCCTTGGCGAGCAGGACGTCGCTTTCGGTAATGGCACCGACCCCGCGGTGGACGACATCCACCCGGACCTCATCGGTACCGAGCTGCGCCAGCGCGTCGGCCAGCGCTTCGGCCGGACCGCCCTGGTCCGCCTTGATGATGAGCCGGAGCTGACCCACCAGCCCTTCCTGCATCGCCCGGCTCAGGTCCTCCAGCGTGCCCCCGCGCGTGGTGCGCCGGTTCTGCGCTTCCCGTTCAAGGCGCTGACGCTTCTGGGCGATTTCGCGCGCTTCATTGGCATCGGCGACAACGCTGAAGTTGTCACCGGCGGCGGGGACGCCTTCGAACCCGAGGATCTGCACGGGAATCGAGGGGCCGGCCTCCTTCACCGTCTTTCCGCGTTCGTCGTACATGGCACGCACACGTCCAGAGTACTTGCCACAGATAAAGTTGTCGCCCTGGTGCAGCGTCCCCTTCTGGACCAGGATGGTGGCCAGCGGTCCCTTGCCCGGATCGAGTGTCGCTTCGAGTACCGTGCCCTGGGCCGGACGATTCTTCACCGCCTTGAGATCGAGGATTTCCGCCTGGAGCAGGAGCTGGTCCAGCAGCAGCTCAATATTGGTCCCCTTCTTGGCTGAGATCGGCGTGGCCAGCACGTTCCCACCGAACTCTTCGAGCACGACGTTCTGCTGCAACAGGTCCTGCTTCACTTTCTGCACATTGGCCGACGGCAGATCCATCTTGTTGATCGCGACGATCATGGGCACGCCGGCGTTCCTGGCGTGACTGATCGCTTCGATGGTCTGCGGCATGACCTGGTCATCCGCGGCCACCACCAGCACGACGATATCGGTGACCTGGGCGCCGCGGGCCCGCATGGCGGTAAAGGCCTGGTGACCCGGCGTGTCGAGGAACGTGATTTCTTTTCCCCCCGGCAGGTCGACATGGTATGCGCCGATATGCTGGGTGATGCCGCCCGCTTCGCCCGCGACGATGTTGGCCTTCCGGATGTAGTCGAGCAGGGACGTCTTGCCATGGTCGACGTGCCCCATCACCGTGACAACCGGAGGACGGGACTCGAGGCCTTCTTCCGATTCGACGACGACTTCCTGCTCATTCTGCGCGGCGTATTCGGATTCGCGCACGGCTTCGAAACCAAAGGCGGACGCGATCAGTTCGATCTGATCGAAATCGAGCCGCTGGTTCACCGTCACCATGAGTCCCAGTTCCTTGAAGGCAAACTGGACGATCTGGGTCGCCGGCACCTTCATGGATTCGGCAAGTTCCGATACCGACACGAACTCATTGACGTGAACCCGAGTCTTCTCGCGCTCCTTTTCCTGCGCCACGAGGCCAGCCTGCACATCGCGATAGCTGGGCTCGTCCGACCGGCGGCCTTTGCGACCTTCCTTGCCGCGCATCCCCTGAAGCGTCTTGGAGATGTTGGCTAACACCGCTTCCTGGTCCACCTGGGCGCGCTTTCCCTTCTTCCCCTTCTTGCGACCACCACCCGGCTGCGCATCGGGCCCGAAGGAGCGCTGGACCGGAGCCCCGGTGCCACCAGTCCGCGGGGGTGGACCGCCGGAAGAGGAGCGATTGGGAGGACCGGATCGCTGCGAGCTTCCACCCGAAGAACTACCCTGCCGATTCTGCTGCCCACCGCCCGGACCGCTGCTGCTGAAGACCGGTTTGGGTCCGCGCGCCGGCGTTGATGGCCGGGGCGCTCCGGGAGAGGGTCGTTGAATGCGCTGGGGAATGAAGGGGGCGCGAGTCGGAGGTGGAACGACTTCCCGGCCTGACACGTCGGCCGGACGGACCAGGGGTTCGTCCTCGACCGCCGCGTCCACCGGCAGCGGAGGAAGATCCTTGAACAGGGCGCGAGCCCGCTCTTCCAGGGAGGAAGGCAATACCGGCTCCGACAGCTCCAGGACGGGTCGCTCCAGTTCGAGCGCCAGCAACTCCGCTTCTTTTTCCTTCTCGGCCTCGGCCGCTGCCTGCGCATCTGATTGCGCGACTTCCGCAGCCGTTCTCCGCCGGCGCACCGGCTTGGCCTCTGCGACGGCGACCGCCGGTTCTGCCGCTTTCGGCGCGCGGGCGCGACTGGGCTTCGCCGCGGGCTTGGCGACGGCGACGTCGGTTGCCTGGGCCGCGGCGGGGGCGACGGCTGCCGACACCTCGACTTTCGGGGCCTTCGCTGCCGTGCGCCGGCCCTTCTTCGGGGCATCTTCGACGCTCTTCCGCTTTTCCCGCTCCCACCGGAGCCGGATCTTCGAGACCTGATCCGGTTCGAGGGCGGTGATGTGGGTGCGCACGAAGATGTTCATGTCGCGAAGCAGCGTCATGAGCTGCTCCGCTTCAATCCCAAATTCCGCTGCCAGGTCGTGTACTCTCGTCTTTACCAATCCAGCCTCCTTGGACAACAGCCAATCGTCTGCAATCATCAATCGGCAACCGAAATTACCAATCTGGAATCTGCCTGCTCAGACAAACACTCTTTGCTTTACGACTGTCGATTGTTGATCGACGATTTCTATTTCTTCCCGTCGCGATTCCACGGCCAATCGCACCATCATTTCAACAATCACCAATCTGAAATCGACTTGCTTCGCCATCAGCAACACCGGGTAGATGCCGATTGTTGTTTACGATTTATTCTCCCCGTCCTTCACCTCGAGACGCAGCATTCCATCGGCCAGGTCCCGACTGCGCACCCCGGCTACCATCACCGGCGGCTTGCCCAGCCTGGCGCCGATTTCGTCGGCGGATGGACCGGTGATGATCGGGACCTCGCGGCCCCGGGCCAGCGCCACGATTTTCTCGACGGCCCGGGGACTCGCGTCGCCGGCCAGCACGACACACCAGAAATCATCCCGCTGCAACCCGCTCCGCACCCCTTCGACTCCCGCGACCACGTTGCCCGCGCGAAACCCCAGTCCCAGCAGGCCGGTCAGGCGTTCGATGGGGCTTCCTCGTTGCTCTCTTCGTCAGTCAGCTCGGAGAGAAAGGCCATCAACTGGTCGGTGGCCGCCGGCGTCATGCCGGGGAGCCGGGCGATGTCATCGCGCTCAAGATCGAGCACATCGTTGAGCATCGTGTAACCGGCTTCGCTCAGAATGGTCACAATCTCGGGTGACAGTCCCTTGAGCTCCGTCAGTGCGACCTTGGAGGCGTTCTCCTCCTCGGGCGGCAGCGGCGCGAACAACGGGCCTTCGCCACCCCGCTCCAGCCACTCGCGGCTCGAGTAGAGGTCGATCTTCCAGCCGGTCAGCTCCGAGGCCAGCCGCACGTTCTGGCCGTTTCGTCCGATGGCCAGCGACAGCTGGTCTTCGTCCACGATGGCCTGAATCGTCTTGCTCTCGGGATCGGAGAAGACTTTCGCGACCCGGGCCGGGGCCAAAGCCAGGCGGGCAAATCGCTCGGGGTCGGGCGACCAGGGCACGATGTCGATCCGCTCGCCCCCCAGCTCGTTCACCACGGCCTGCACCCGCGAACCCTTGAGCCCGACACACGCGCCCACCGGATCAATCGCGTCATCGCGCGAAATGACGGCGATCTTGGTGCGACTGCCGACCTCGCGGGCCCAGGCGCGGATTTCGACGATCTGTTGCTGAATTTCGGGAACCTCCAGCTTGAACAGCGCCTTGACGAAGAGCGGGTCGCCGCGCGAAAGAATGAGGCGCGGGCCCTTCGGCGTTTCCTCGATGCGCTTCAGCACCGCGCGAATCGTATCGCCCTGGTGGAAGTGTTCCCGGTGGTTCTGTTCCCGGTAGGGAATGATGGCTTCCGCTTCCCGGAATTTGTTGAGCATGATGACCAGCTTGCCGCGCTCGATCTGCTGGACTTCGCCCGAGAGGAGCTCGCCGACCTTGCTGGCGAATTCTTCGCGTATGCGATTCCGCTCGCCTTCACGCACCCGCTGAATGATGCGCTGCTTGGCAGCCTGGACCGCCCCGCGACCGAATTCCTCGAACGGCACATCCTCTTCGAGCATGTCGCCAACCGCGAAGTCCGGATCGGTGTACTGCGCCTCCTCAAGCGAAACCTCGGCGCTGGGATCCTCGACCGCTTCGATGACCCGTCGGAGTCGGACGATTCGAATCGTCCCCTTGAGCTCGTCAAAGGTGATTTCGAATCGGACATTGGGGCCGTACTTCTTCATGAGCGCGGCCTGGATGCCGTCGCGGAGCAGTTCCACCAGGTCGGAACGCTCCAGCTGCTTCACGTTGGTCAGCTCGCGAATCGCGGCCAACACATCAGCCGAACTGGACATCAATGAACCTCATTCGTTAGGAACAATTTCAGAATGCTGCCCGCCTGGAGCATATCGCGTATAACAGCTGACGTATCGCCCATCTCACACACGGTCGTTCTTGCTGTTCTCGCCGGCCGCGTCTCGCGATATGCGCGCCGTGAGATGCGATGCCCGGAGCCCCACGCGCCCTCGAAACTACGGTCGATGCTTTTCCGGCCACACATACAGCAGTGTCGCGTCCCTGATGCGGTCCAGGGCGATCGTGTCCTCGCCGCCATCTGCGAAACGAAGACGGACGTGCCCGTCGTCAGGTACATCGACAATGGTCGCCGGCGACCGGGATGCGAGTGCGCCTTTGATCCTGACCTGTTGTCCGGCAAACCGGCGCCAATGCTCGGGCCAGCGAACCGGTCGCTCCAATCCCGGCGACGAGACCTGCAATACATACCGCGGGCCGACCGCCCCGCGCGCTTCAAGGAAGCGCTCGAGCGCCCGGCTCACCCGGACACAGTCCTCGGCCGTGACCCCATGCCCGGGACTGCTATCGGGACGATCAATCCTTACCTGAAGCTGGGGATGCAGCGTCGGACCACTGTGCCGGAGGTCGACAAGCTCGAATCCGAGCTCGGCCACCTGCTGGCGTATCGGATCGATGAGGTCGTCGAGAGACATGCGAGGGCTGAAAAAAAATGTGGGGAGATCCCC
>JBDTRF010000130.1:0-9859 GCA_039931815.1 Gemmatimonadota bacterium | reverse complement strand
GACGCCGGCGCCGCCGAAGAGACCGATTTTGCCACCCTTCACGAACGGGGCGATCAGGTCGATGACCTTGATCCCGGTCTCGAAGATCTCGGTCTTGGGCTCGAGATCAGTAAACTTGGGAGTCTCCCGGTGAATCGGCCAACGCTCATTGGACGCCGGGATCGGCGCACCGCCATCGACCGGCTCACCCAGTACATTGAGAATCCGGCCGAGCGCCGCGGAACCGACCGGGACCGAGATCGCGGAACCGGTGTCCGTCACCCGCATGCCGCGCATGACGCCATCGGTGGTGCTCATCGCCACTGCGCGCACCTGGTTCTGTCCGATGTGCTGTTGCACCTCGGCCACCAGGCGAACCGGAATCGCCGCCGTTGAATCCTCAACGATGAGCGCGTTGTAAATCTCCGGGAGATTTTCCGGCTCGAACTCGACGTCGATGACCGGGCCGATCACCTGGACGATGTGGCCGACGTTGGTCGCTGCTGGTTTGGTCGCGGTTGCCATTATCTCGGTTCCTTGGTGATATCGTGTTCCGTCTCAATGGCGGTACGGCGGAAGCTGAGCGAGCACCTCGCCATGTGCCCGGATACAAACATGTTTTTTCCGTCGTTCCGACGTTCGCCTGCTCTAGCCCTGCAATGCCGCCGCTCCGCCGACGATCTCCGCAATTTCCTGGGTAATCTGGGCCTGGCGCTGCCGGTTATAGGTCCGCTTGAGCAGCTCGAGGATCTCCCCTGCGTTGTCCGTCGCGCTCTTCATCGCCGTTCGCCGGGCACCGTGTTCCGCCGCCGCCGTCTCCACCAGCCCCCGGTACACCGCGTTTCTCACGTAGAGTGGCAGAAGTTCTCGCAGGATTTCATCCGCGCCAGGCTTGAGGATGTAGTCCGGTCGCTTGCCGCTCGATGGCGGCGCAGAAATGGGAAGAATCCGGAGAACCGTCGGAGGGGTACTCAACGCGCTGACGAAACCGGCGTAGACCAGGTCCACACTGGCCAGATCGCCGTTGATATACTGCTCAATCAGCTGTGATACGATTTCCGCGGAGTGATCTACCGTCGGCTTATCCCCGATATCGATCCGCTGGCTGGCCAGGGGACGTCCGAGGTAGCGGAAGAAGCCGATACCCTTCTTGCCAATACCGTGAAGGTCGACGGTGTAGCCCGCTTCCTCCAGCGATTCCATCCGCCGCCGGGCTTCCTTGATCAGGTTCGAATTGAATCCGCCGGCCAGCCCCCGGTTCGACGTCAGCAGAATGACCGCAGCACGCCTGGGCCCGCCCTTGCCCGGAGGCGCCGGCTGGCGAAGCAGAGGGAATCGCTCGGCCAGCTCATTGGTGACCAGGTCGGCGATGACCTGCTTGAGCGCCTCGGCATACGGCCGGGCTCCCACGACCCGATCCTGAGCCCGCTTCAACTTCGACGTGGCCACCAGCTCCATCGTCTTGGTAATCTTGCGGGTGTTGGTGACGGAACGAATCCGTCCTTTAAGTGCGCGGGCCTTGGCCATTACTCGCCCACGAACAGCGGCTTGAAGGAGGCAATCGCCGCCTTGAGCCTGCCTGTAAGGTCTTCATCAAGGGCCTTCTTGGTGCGAATCCCTTCCAGGATCCCCGGCTGCGATGCATCGAGATAGCTGAGGAAGTCGCGCTCCCATTTCCGGATGTGGGGCACGTCGACATCATCGAGGAACCCATTGGTGACGGCGAAGATGATTGCCACCTGGCGCTCTACCGGGACCGGTGCGTACTGTGGCTGCTTGAGCACTTCGACCGTGCGAGCGCCCCGCGCGAGCTGCCGCTGCGTCGCCGCGTCGAGCTCGGATCCGAACTGGGAGAATGCCTCGAGTTCCCGATACTGCGCAAGGGAGAGCCGAAGCGGACCGGCCACCGACTTCATGGCCTTGATCTGCGCGTTACCGCCGACGCGGCTGACACTGATGCCCGCGTCCACGGCGGGACGCACGTTCGAGTAGAACAGGTCAGTGGTAAGGAAAATCTGGCCGTCGGTGATCGAAATAACGTTGGTCGGGATGTACGCCGAAACGTCGCCGGCCTGGGTCTCAATGATCGGGAGCGCCGTGAGCGAGCCGCCCGGCTTCTTGATCCGGCTATCCAGCGCCAGCACCTTGGGATCTTCCGATATCTTGGCCGCCCGCTCGAGGAGACGGCTGTGGAGATAAAACACGTCGCCAGGGTAGGCTTCGCGGCCGGGAGGACGCCGGAGAATCAGGGAGAGCTGCCGATAGGCCGCGGCCTGCTTGGAAAGGTCGTCATAGACGCAGAGCGTCGGACGGCCATCGTTATACATGAAGTGCTCGGCGATGGCACAGCCGGAATAGGGAGCGATGAACTGCAGCGGAGCCGGGTCAGACGCCGAGGCGACGACGACGATGCTGTACTCCATGGCGCCCGCCTGCTTGAGCTTCTCAACGACCGTCGCGACCGTCGACCGTTTCTGGCCGATCGCGACATAGACGCAGACGACACCAGTGCCCTTCTGATTGATGATCGTGTCAATCGCGATGGCCGTTTTGCCAGTGCCGCGGTCGCCGATGATCAACTCCCGCTGCCCGCGGCCGATTGGAATCATCGCGTCAATCGCCTTGATCCCGGTCTGCAGAGGCTCCTTCACCGGCTGACGCTGGATAATGCCAGGCGCCACCATTTCCACCGCCCGGGCTCCGCTGGCCTTGATCGGCCCCAGGCCATCGACCGGACGGCCCAGCGCGTCCACCACCCGGCCCAGCATCGCATCTCCGACGGGAACCTCGAGCAGTCGACCGGTCGTGCGTACCTCGTCGCCTTCCTTGAGCTTGAGGTAGTCACCGAGAATCGCCGCGCCGACGTTGTCCGCTTCCAGGTTCAGCACCAGGCCGGTGATGGTCTCGCCGGTTTCGGTCACCGTGAATTCCAGCATCTCGCTCGCCACGGCCGATTGAAGGCCGTAAATACGGGCAACGCCGTCTTTCACCTCGAGAACAGTTCCGACTTCTCTGACATCGGCGGTGCCGAGGTCCGCGGCCTCAATTTCCCGGAGAAGCACTTCCTTGAGTTCGCCGGGGCGGAGAATGGATTCAGTGGCCATGAGTGTCTGGTGCCGGGGCGTGAGGGTTTATGAATTCAGGCTTGTGAAAAATATCACAATGTCAGCGGGAAGGCAACCACAGGGGGGACAAGATAATCGGATTTCTCAAATTTCCTACCGCAGGATAAATCCTGATCATGGTCGCCAAAGATATGCTGGGAAATAGTTTAGGGCGCTGAAGGCCATCATTGTCCGGCCAGCCCGAGCAGCCGATCCAAGCCTCGGGTGAGTCCGACCAGGCGACGGACGGCCCGGATCCCGAGCAGGGTCCCCGCCACGTATGGCTCCGCCCCGCTTCCAGCATCGTACCGGATCGAGAGGCGCTCACTCGGCTGACCGAAAATGACCTCGGCCCCGATCACGAACCCGGGGAGCCGGATCGAATGCACCTGCATGCCGTTGAGTGAAAGGCCTCGCGCCTCGGGCGAGCCAAGCGTCTGGTCCACTGGTAACGCCACGTTGGGAGCCCGGACCTGGGCCAGGCGATTGGTTAACTGACGAACAGTGCCACTGGGCGCATCAGACTTTCCCGCATCGGCGTAGTCGATTACTTCCCAGCTCGAGAGGTACCTCGCTGCCGTCGCCGCGAAGTGTTCGAGCAGAACGGCGGAGATCGCAAAGTTCCCTGCCGCCAGTACTCCGGCACCGGCGTCCCCCGCGGCCGTATCGATTAAGCGGTAATCCGCGTCGCTCAACCCCGATGTACCGATCACGCAGGAAATCGTTCGGCTGATGGCTTCCAGCACATTCCCCTTCACGGCGTCGGGACTGGTATAGTCGACCAGGACGTCGGTGGGTCGGGTGAACGCCTCGGCGACACTCCCGTCAATCCGGAGCCCATGCAGCACCGGTTCCAGGTCCGGCGCGGCTATGGCCTCCGACACCCGGACTCCTCGGGCGCTCCGAGCTACGGCGCCGACGAGTTGAAGGTCGGGAGACGCCACGATGGCCGGGATCAGGTTTCGACCTACCCATCCAGTCGCTCCGGCGACGCAAACTCGAATCATCGGATCCATTTCATCGTCAGGCCCGGCTTCTGGATTTGCCTTTTACAAACGCGGCGAGCACTCCACGCGGCCCGATCACCGGGAGGTTGGCTGCTGAAACGCCGGCGACCCGGCGAGCGGTATCACTCAGGTGACTGGATGACGCGAAGTTGAGAATCCGGGCCACGATGGAAGTGGAATACCCGGGATTGGCCAGCAGCTGAGCGGCACAGGCGATCCGGGTCAGGTCGATGACGCGCTTGAGATTGGGAGCGCCACCGGCTCCGAATTGTCGCGACAGGTGTTCGCGGCTCACCTGGAATCGCCGGGCGACGTTTCCCGTTCGCTCCGGCTGACCCACGTTGCTGAGCAGATATTCGAAAACCCGGCGCTGCAGAGACTCGCTGAGTCGAAGCACCCGGGGTGCTTCCAGCATTGCCTTCTGTCGCTCCGCGCTCAAACTGACCCGGCTGATCATATCGCCGAGGACGGCATCATCAACACCCTCAACAGCGACGGCGCATCCTGAGCGGTGACACTCGAGAATCATCGCCGCGTCATCCGGCCGGAATGGCGCGAAGATGAGGAGTGGAATGCCGGGAAACCGGGTCATCAGCTGAACCATCGCCGGCTGCGTCGTCATCTTCGGGGCGGTCACCACCGCTTCGACCAGACGCGAGGTCAGCAGGCGTTCGAGGCTCCCCGTCGTTCGGCAGGATGCAACGGCGGCGCCGCCGCGCGGCATGGCACGACGCAGCGTGAGGATCGCGCTCCGAGTTTCCAGCAGTGCTGCGACAAGAGCCACTTTCAGTCGCGCAGAACGGGCGGTGGGGGCGTCGGGCGCGGGGGACGGCCGGCGCCGATCGCGACGAGGGTACGGGCCATCTCCCCGGCCCGACGAAGCACGCCCCGCGCATTGTCATAGCTCAAGGTTTCGAGCGCGTCTTCGAAGGTGCACCATTTGCACGCGGTGATCCCTTCCTCGTGCTGCGGGTTGGGCTCGCCCTCGGGACTTTCGACCAGGAAAAAATGGCAATACTTGTGTATGAACTTGCCGCGGAAACGGAAGTGCCAGTCGATGATTCGAATGGGGCCGTGAAGAACGAGACTCTCGAGCCCGGTCTCTTCCGCGGTTTCCCGCCGGGCCGCTTCGGCTGGAGTTTCTCCTCCTTCGAGATGGCCCTTGGGGAACCCCCAGTTATGGTAGGAGTCGCGGATCAGGAGGAAACGCACGGGTCCTTCGGGAAATCGACGGAACACGATTCCCCCCGCGCTGACCTCTTTCTGAGCTCGTCGTTTCGTCATGTCCCGGCTTATCGCTTAACCCATATTGCGTACGGCATTGGGCAATGTGATCGGAGGCATCCCGCCTGCACGCTGCCAGGTCGTGATGTGGACGACCACTTTGCCACATGCGATAGAGTATTGGCCGACATCAATGAACTCGAGAATGGCGTTTGTCAGTGGACCACGAGACACAGGGCCTGTTCCGGATACGCTCCGACATATCCGTCGAGATTGCAGCGAGCATATCGCGATACGCCATGAGGGATAAGCCAGGCACTAGAAAACCGAGAATTTGAAATACTTCCGCGGATTCGCCTGAATATCCGTCAGCAGCTGGCGCAACTGGACCACGGTCGCCGTGGTCTCCCGGTACAGCGTTGAGTCCGCCGTCAACAGCCCGAGCGTGCCTTCGCCAGATTGCATCCGGCGGAGCAACGTGTCGGCCGTCGTCAGGACACGGATCAGGCTTCCCTCGCTGGCCCGCATGGTCGCCATCATTTCGCGGACGTCGGCAGAGGCCTGGCGCAGGTCGGCCGCCGTTTCGACGCCGCTGTTGAGAATAGTTCCGATCTGGCCACCGTTGGTCGCGGAATCCACCCGCACCAGGGTGTTTTCCAGGCTGCGGGAAGCCCCGGTGAAATGTCCGGTGCTCGTCGCGAGGTTCCCGGTGACCGCATCGAGGCGACTGGTCTGCTGGCGGGTAAAGTCCTGCAGCTTGGACACGGTCTGGGCAAAGTCTCTCAGCGTGCCGCGAAGGTCCTGCACCGCGCCCGAGTCAAAGGCGGTTTCCACCCGATCGGCCAGCGCGGCGATATCGCCGGCGATGCGCCCGGCCTGGGCCGTGAGTTGCCCGACGTCAGGAAGGGTGGCACCGGCCCAGGCTGCCCCGCCCGGTTTCGCGGCTTCCGCCAGCATGAAACGCAGAGCGGGATCTTCCTGCGGCGTGTCCCCCGACACGATCGTCGCTTCCCATTCGCCGAAGAGGCTGGACGAGGCGGCGATTACCGCAGGGCGGACCGGCAGGTCCACGTCGGAGCGAATCTTGAGGTCGGCCTCCACCCAGTTGTTGTCCGCCAGGCGAATCTGCTGGACCCGGCCGACCTTGACCCCGCGGAGCGTCACCGGGGCCCCCACACCAAGACCGCCCACCGTGCGGAATCGGGCGGTATACAACTTTTCCTGGTTCCCGACCGACGTCTCACTGAGCCAGAGCGCCGCCGCCGCCGTTCCGATCAAGGCCAGCAGCACGGCAAGACCCACGAGAAACTCGTTAGTCCTTTTCATCGCCCCGGTGACGGCGTCATCCTCGTCTCCTCCATAGTGATCGCGTCCGGCCGTCCTTCAAGAAACTGGCGGACGACGGGATCGGTGGATTGCCGCATCTGCTCGATCGGTCCCACCTGCCGAATGGATCCCTCATACAGCATGGCCATTCGCTGTCCCACGGTGAACGCACTTCGCAGGTCGTGCGTGACGACGACACCGGTCACGCCCAGCTCACGCTGCGTGCGGACGATCAGTTGATCAATGACCGCGGCGGTGACGGGATCGAGGCCGGTCGTGGGTTCGTCATACAGAATGTAGCGCGGCCGGAGGGCGATCGCGCGGGCAATCCCGACCCGCTTGCGCATCCCGCCGGAGAGTTCGGCGGGAAATCGATCTTCGGCTCCGGACAAGTCGACCAGCGCCAGGCTTTCCCGCACCCGCTGATCAATCAGTTCCGGGGCCATGCGCCGCCGAACGAGTCCGAGGCGCAAATTGTCGGACACAGACATGGAATCGAAGAGCGCGGCAAATTGAAAAACAAATCCGAGATCACCCCGGAGCGCCATTAACTCTTCGCGCGGAAGCTCGCTCACCACCCGCTCATCGACGATCACCTGTCCGGCATCCGGTACCAGGAGCCCGCAAATGAGCTTGAGCGCCACACTCTTTCCGGTGCCCGAATAGCCGAGGATAACCGTGGTCTCGCCGTCCGGGATCACCAGGTCGAGCCCGGCGAGCACCGACTTGGCGCCGAAGCTCTTGGACACTCCCTGGAAACGAATCATGGGAGGGGAGCGAGAAGCCGGCCGACCGGGTTCATAACAGGACGACCGCCCAAAACGCATCGAGGACCAGGATGGCTTCGCAGCCGAGGACGACGGCCCGCGTGGTTGCCCGGCCGACGCCTTCGGCTCCGCCCTGGGTCTTGAGGCCCTGGAGGCATCCCATCAGAGTGACCGCCACGCCGAAGCTGGCGCTCTTCACCAGGCCAAACCAGATATCCTTGAATTGATAGAAGAGCTTGATGCCCTTGGCGAATTCCGGGTTCGAGAGGTCGAGCAGGTTCACGGCGGTGATCCAGCCAGCCGCGACACCGGTCAGCACCGCGAACGCGGTGATGATCGGAAACATCAGGCCACCGGCAATGACCCGGGGCACAACCAGGTAAGAATGCGGATTGTACGCCAATGTTTCGAGGGCGTCGACCTGCTCGGTCACCTTCATCGTGCCGACCTCGGCGGCGATATTGGCGCCCACTCGGCCGGCCAATGCCAGCCCCGTCAGGACCGGACCCAGCTCCATCATGATCGTCTTCCCCACCAGCGCGCCAACGAAGGAACGCGGCACGGCACCGGTAAAGATGTATGAGGAGAGGAGGGCGAGAACGATACCGGTAAAGACCGCGATGAAGAGGGCGATGGGAATCGAGTCCACGCCAAGGCGTCTCATCTGGATGAGGAGGAGGGGGCCCCAGGTGGAAATATCGGCGACGGCGCGAGCAGCGTTGATGGCGGCCTGCCCGATACGCGTGACCAGCCCGGTCGCCCCGTTCAGCCGCTGAGCCATAACATGATTCACCCGCCCAAAGTACTGTAAAGCGGGTCGGCGCGGAAGTTGGGTCGCGGGGAGGGGCGGATGGGGGAAGGTCGGAAGCGTGGAAAAGCGGTCAAGGGCAAAGTGGGCTACGGTACCGCAGGCAGGTCGGCATTGACGGGTGAACGTCAGGTCTCAACGTCATTCTTCAAAAATCTTTTTTCTGAATGACCGCGCGTCTGTATCACTCCAATCGCCATGGCTGACGATTGTTCCCCGCTATTACGCGGCAAAGCTCGCCAGGGCCCGACCCACTTCGCCTTCCCGAAGGCGTTTGAGGGCGCGGTCACGAAGTTGGCGAATGCGTTCACGGGTCACACCCAGCATTCCGCCAATCTCCTCGAGCGTGTGCTCTCTGCCTCCATCAAGTCCGAAGTAGAGGCGCAGGACCTTGGCGTCCCGAGGCGGGAGCGTCGCCAGCGCCGATTCAATCTCCTCGGAAAGAAACCGGTCCATGGCTTCGTTCTCGGCATCGTTGCCTTCGCTGGCCATGAAGCGATCGATGAGCGAACGATCGCCATCGGGATCGAGTGGCGCATCGAGGCGCACCTCCGCCGTGTTGAGCGCCGCCAGGGACTGCACGACATCGACCGACAAGCCGGTCGAGTTGGAGATTTCTTCCGGCGTGGGTTCGCGACGCAGCTCCTGGCGCAGCGATTCGGCCGTCCGGATGATGCGCGTGAGATCGGCGGTGCGGTTCAGGGGAACCCGCACGGTGCGGCCCTGGCGGGCCAGCGAGGCGAGGATGGCCTGGCGAATCCACCACACGGCATAGGAAATGAACTTGACACCCATGTCCGGATCGAACTTACGTGCCGCCGTGAGGAGACCGACGTTGCCCTCCCCGATGAGATCGGTAAGCGCGAGTCCCCGATTCTGATATTTCTTGGCGACCGAAATGACGAAGCGCAGGTTTCGTTTTACCAGTTCCTGCATTGCTTCTTCGTCACCCGCCCTCACCTTTCGGGCGATGGCGATCTCCTGCGGCTGGGTGAGGAGTGGCGTCCTGCTCACTTCATACAGGTACTGATCCAGGATGTCTCGATCGGCATCATACACCCCGAGAGACTTGGCCGTTTCCCGCTTCCGGGCGCGTGGCTTCCTGACGGTCAGTGAATCCTGGAGAATCTCTTCAATAGTGAGGTCATCCGCGTAGCGGAATGGGGCAGGAGACGGTGCCGGCGGGCTCTCATCCGCCTGTGCATTAGGGTCGGCCGGCGTGGGGACCGCGTCGACCGGGGGGTCCGCCTGGTCGGAACCTGGAACATGCGAGGATTTCTTGTTCTTCATTATATGATGAACCCTTCTAAACCCTGCAAAAATCAGGTCTTGACCGGCCGCAAATGCTTGACACTCCTACCGGCGCGGACTAGCTTGCCGTGCTGCTTTGCGACCGCTCGAAGGATGAGAGGCGCAAAAATATAACGGGGGCGTAGCTCAGTTGGGAGAGCGCGTGAATGGCATTCACGAGGTCAGGGGTTCGATCCCCCTCGCCTCCATGGGGCGGGTACCACGCCCGCACCGTGGTCAGAAGTCTTCTTGTTCTCAGTTGCGCCGGTTGGGGACGGACGCTAAGATCCCCCACCCGAACGCGGGAATAGCTCAGTTGGTAGAGCACAACCTTGCCAAGGTTGGGGTCGCGGG
>JBDTRF010000129.1:0-9904 GCA_039931815.1 Gemmatimonadota bacterium | reverse complement strand
TCTGGATGCCCTCGAAGACTCCCCTCGCGTAGAGCAGCTGGCCCGCCGGCTGACGTAATGCCGACTCCTGATCAGGCATCATCATGAACAGCCCTTCGCAGAGAATCGCCGGCATCCAGGTCGGTCGGACCAGCGCCAGATCCCCCCGCCCCACACCCAGGTCCCGCAGGCCGAGCTGGCGGACGAGGGCCCGCTCGACGGCCATCGCCAGGGGAATACTCTGCGGGTGATTATAAAAAACGCTCGTCCCGTTGTTGGTAAATGGATTCACGCCGTCCGGGAGGGCATTGTTGTGAATCGAGATCAGAAGGTCGGCGTTGACGCTGTCGGCCAGTTTCACCCTCGGGTACAGATCGACCGGCGCATCGGTTGTCCGGGTCATGATCACCTGGGCGCCGGCAGCTTCCAGCAGCCGGCGCAGCTCCAGGCTCACCGCCAGATTCGCCTCCGCTTCCCGATATCCGGTGGGACCGGTGGCGCCCAGCGGAGGGTGACCCGGGTCGACCACGATGCGCCGGCCGAGGAGGGGCCGTTTCGCCTCGATGACAGGGGGACGACGGATCTCCAGGATGAGATCATTCTGCTGCCACCGAGTTCGGTAGCCCCACACGGGGGCGGCGAGCGCAAAGCTCACCGTCACCTCGTCTGATGCCGGTTGAGCCCACGCGATTCGGCGCACCAGGGGATCGGCCCCCCCATAGCGGATCCAGTTCACATCGCCTTGTGCACTGTAGAGGCGTAACTCGAGACTCTGTTCGGTCTCGGTGATCTGAAACGGGATCCGCTGGCTCAGGGGAATCCGGAAACTCACCCAGTCGGCCATGGGTGTCAGGCTGCTTGAGCCCACGGTGGCCCGCAGAGGGGGCGTCCCCAGCGGAAGTGGTTGCGCATCGCCAATTCCGATCCAGCTCTCGGACCGCGAGGAGAGCCTGAGGCGGAGGTCTCCGTTCATCCGTCCCGACACCGTCGCCCGGGTTCCCGTCGGAAAGAACCAGTGATAGGTCCCACCAGGGAGCGCTCGGCCCACAGTCATGCCAACGCTAGTCCCGGTACGGGCCGTGTCATCATCCAGCTGAATCAACTGGGGGAGCGAATCAAGCGGTCGAAGCCGAATCGGCCAGGCAGCGCGAACCGTATCGGCGCCCAGGATGGCTTCGATGATCGGAAAGGAATCGATGATGGCAGACGCGGTATCAGATGGACCGATAACCGGCCCAGGGTCCCTGCCCAGGGGAAACGGTTTGAGCACACCGATATAGCGGTCCGCGCGCAGTGCCCCGACGACTTTTCCACTATCGCGATCAAATGCCCGAATCCCCCACGCCACATCCCCGTAATTAGGATCAGTCACAAGGGGAATCACCAGGCCGCCGGGAAGCAGAATCCGTACAGTACTTCCCTCGGCTGCCCGCACCGACAGTGGCAGGTACTCGTTGGCCGGCCACCAGATCTTGCCACGGGGAGCCATTGAGAGCGAATCCAGCCAGAGGCCTTCCGGGTGGACGATTCGCCGGGTGCGGGGAACATCGTACGACAGGCGGTTCGAATCGGTCGCGGTCCGTGCCTCGATTTCAAAATGCATGAGGCTGTCGCGGGGGAACGCGACCCAACCGATCCAGGCGCCATTGGGCCAGACCGTGACCGGTTGGCCATTGATCGTCAGGTTGGCATCACCATTGCCCACCGAACCAAAGATGAAACTGGAGTCGCCGGTTTCAATCGGATCGCCCTGTGGTGGATAGGCGACCCGGATTCGTAGCGGGCCCTGCACCTGCGGGACCGGGGGAAGGCGGGAGGAGACCATCCGGCCCGAGTCCATGTTTGGTGTAATTGGCCCGCCGATGCGGGAAGCCACTGGCGAAGGGCCCGGTCCTGGATTGCAGGCCGCCACCCAGCCGAGGGCTCCGATGCCCAGTATGTAACGCGTAATGTTCATGCGTCCAAGGTACAATAGGACTATGACTTACGCCAAGAAGCATGTTGACGCTCTCAAACAGTCACCCTAGATTCCTTCTACTTCCCAAACGCCGCGCTAAGTGCTTTAAATTTTAGCCTTTGTACCGATGTTTCGAGCTTCGTGCTGGATGCCTCGGGCTCAGGGCTCGGTGCAAGGGCAACTACGCGACACCGATACGCGTCAACGATTTATCCAGTGGAGGCCCAAACGGCTGAGACAGGAGTTCCCAAACCACCGACACCGGCCGTGCCGGCAACCCGGGTGCATCGCACGTCGGAGTCTGACCAGCGATGCCCGACTTGTCAGGCGGCGGTCGTTCCCAATCTTCCGTTCTGTGGCAAGTGCGGCGCGCGGGTCGAGGCGGAACGCAGTGGCATTGCATGCGGTACGTGCGGGCTTCGCAGTCAGCCCGATCTCAAGTTTTGTCCTGGCTGCGGCAGCACACTGATTGCGGAAGGCGGCACGTCGGCTCGGGTCAGCGCGCCAGTGTCGGTCAAGCTGACCTTGCTGGACCGGGCCGGTACCACACTGCATCAGTATCCCCTGATTCGGCCCGTTACCAGCCTTGGTCGACTCGGTGCCGACCTCACCTTCCCTGACGATCCATACCTTTCTCCCCTGCACGCGCAGATCGTTAACGCCGCGGGCCAGGTTCGGGTGCGGGACCTGGGCAGCCGCAATGGTACCTGGCTCTTCATTGAGCAACCCCATCGCCTGACTGACGCCGACAGCGTGCTGATCGGCGGCCAGATGTTTCGCTTCCGCCGCCTGGGGTATCCTGGTCCTCGACCCCCGGAGCAGGACGCCACGCGACGCATGGGAAGCCTCATCCCCGGCGCCGACATCGCTTCGCTCACTCAACTTCGCAGCGATGGCAGTGCCCGCGATGTCGTGCATCTCTCGCCCGGACGTACCCTCACGATGGGGCGGGAACAGGGCGACTGGCAGTTCCCCTATGACCCTTCGATGAGTTCCCTCCACGCATCAGTCCGGAGCGAGGACGCAGATTTCGTCATTACCGACATGGGCAGCCGTAACGGCATCGCGATTTCCATTCGAGGTGAACCGCTGCTTCGCAGCGGCAGTCGGATCCTGATCGGCGACCAGCTTCTCCGGGTAGAGTTCTCGTGAAGTTCTGCCCGGTCTGCGGAACCGAGTATGCCGACGAGATTCGTTTCTGCCAGCGGGATGGGCAGACACTTCGCTCGTCCGACCCGACCGCCGACCTGGTAGGACAGGTCATCGCCGACCGTTATCACATCAGCAGGAAACTGGGCGAAGGCGGCATGGGCGCCGTGTACCTTGCCGAGCATGTGAAGATGGGCCGGCAGAGCGCGATCAAGGTGATGGGCAGCGGGATGAGCCACGATCCCGAGGCGATCTCCCGCTTCAATCGCGAGGCGGCGAACGCCAGCCGGATCAACCACCCCAACGTCTGCGCGGTCTACGACTTCGGCGAAACCGAAGACGGGACGATCTATCTCGCCATGGAGTTCGTCGAAGGTGTCACCCTCTCACACCTGCTCAAGGAAACCGGCCCTCTTTCCCTGCCCCGCGCCGCACAGCTGCTCAAACAATGCGCCGAAGGATTGCACGCCGCCCATGAGCTGGGCATCGTGCATCGCGATCTCAAGCCCGACAACATCATGATTGTGCCCCAGAAGGGGCGTGAGGTCGTGAAGGTTGTGGATTTTGGCATTGCCAAGGCTGCCGGAGGCGAGGCGGGCCAGAACGTCACCAAGACGGGTCTCGTCGTCGGCACGCCGGAATACATGAGTCCGGAGCAGCTTTCCGGCGATAAAGTGGACGGTCGAAGCGACATCTATTCGCTGGCGCTGGTCTTCTACCGGATGATCACCGATACCCTGCCCTTCATCGCCGATACGGCGCAGGAGACGATGATCAAGCGACTCACCGACGAACCGGTGCCGCTCGCGACCGCCCGACCCGACAAGACCTTTCCGGCGGCGTTGCAACCGGTGATGGACAAGGCCCTCGCCCGCTGGCCGCAGGATCGCTACGGGTCGGCGGCAGAATTTGCCAACGATGTGACACGCGTGGCGGAAGGGGTGAAGGGGACGGCAGCGTTCACCAGTGCGGACACCGAGGCCAAGACGCAGGTGGTGCGACCCTCCGACATTGCCGCTGCGAAAACGGCCGCCATGCCAGCCACGCGGGTATCGTCACCGAAACCCGAGCGAAAGGTCGGTCCGGTGGCGCTCGGCCTGAGCGTGGTGGTTCTGGCGCTGGCCGGCGGAGGGTACGCTCTCAAGGACACGCTTTTCGGAGCGGGGCCCGGAACTAACGGTCAGGTCCCACCCGCCCCAACAGACACCAGCAAGACGACGATCCCGCTCTCATACAATCAGGACAGCGCGAAAAGAGTGGCAGACTCCGCCGCTTCGAAACGGGGTGACACGCTGACGCATACGGGCGTCGCGGCCCACCCACCAGGTGATCGCACAACCAATCCCAATACGCAAACCCCCGATCCGCGAGCCAGTCCGTCGATTCCTGCGAATACCAGGATCGCCGTGAGCTTGCCATCTCTTGATGACATTCTGGACGCACCCACGCGCGCGGCGGCGAGGAGTGCCGCCGAACGCATCTACAACCGGTCGGACGTGGTGGACAGCCTGCGGGCCGAAGCTGCCGCACTGGTTGGCCAGTCCTATAACGAAGATGCAGATTACGTGAGTGCCAAAGTGTGGTTTACTCGTGCCAACGGAGTATTTCGCCGACAGGTGTTTGCCAAACTCATCGCAGATGCCGACAGCAATATCAGCCGAGCGAGGAACTAGTGCCCGCTAGCCCCGTCCGTGTCACCGTCTTCGGCAAGACCGACCTCGGCCGCACTCGCGATCACAACGAGGACACCTTCCTCGTCGTGGACCTCACGACCGGCAACGCGAGTCTCCAGCCTGAAGTACGCGACCACGCCGTCGGCGAGCGAGGGTCGCTCTTCTTGGTCGCGGACGGAATGGGCGGGGCCGCCGCCGGCGAAGTCGCCAGCGCCATGGCGGCCGAGGTCATCCTCACCCATCTCAAACAAACCTGGGTCCAGGATCCCGAGCAGTCCTCGCAGCGCTTTGCGTTCCGGCTCAAAGAAGCGGTCGAGCACGCCAACGCGAAAATCCATCAGCACTCGAAGGAACACCCGGAAGTCCGCGGCATGGGGACGACCGTCACCGTCGCCGGCATCCTGGGGCACGAGCTGTACCTGGCGCAGGTCGGTGACAGCCGCGCCTACCTGATTCGAAATGGTGGGGCCATTCAGCTCACCAAGGATCAATCGCTCATGCAGCGACTGGTTGAAGCGGGCGAGCTCACCGAAGAGGAAGCAGAACAGAGCGAGCGACGGAACATCATTCTCCAGGCGCTGGGACCAGAGGCGCGCGTCAAGGTCGATCTCACCTACCAGCCGCTCTCCAGGGGAGACACCATCGTGATCTGCTCCGATGGACTGTCTGGCCAGGTCAAGAAAGACGAGATCGCTGAACTGGTGAATCAGAATCCGGACCTGGTCGCCCTGTGTGCCCGGCTGATTGACCTGGCCAACAGTCGTGGAGGCCCGGACAATATCACCGCGGTGGCCGCGCGCTTTGAGGGTGATGGACTCCTCGATCCGCGTACATCGGACGAAGCCGGCTACCAGGTGTATCCACTTCACGAGGGCGACGCCACGACCGAGCCGGTTCCCATTTACACCGGCAGTCCAGCGCCGGTTTCCCGCAAACACCAGAAACGACTCGTCCTGCTGGCCCTGGCCGGCGCCATTCTCGCCCTTGCCGCATTCCTGCTGTTGCGCCAGTGAAGATTCAATTCACCTTCGCGAGCGGGCCACGCGCGGGGCAGTCGGAAGAATTCAGCGGGCCCTTCGTGCAGGTTGGGCGTCATCCGCACTGCGACCTGCGGTTCGATCCCGACCGCGACCTCGACGTCTCCAGCCGGCACGCCACGATTTCTCTCCAGTCCGACCTCTTCACCCTTCGCGATCTCGGAAGCACCAACGGGACCTTCGTCAACGGGAAGCGGGTAACGTCGGATCATGTCCTTGCCGACGGCGACGAGATTCAGTTTGGCAAACAGGGCCCCAAGGTCACGGTCCGGATCAACCGGGATCAGCGTCCGGGGCCCAGCGGGAAGCCGGAGCCGGAGAAGGCCGCCGCAACACCGCCGCAACCTAAGCCGTCGGACCACTCCATCCGCCGCACCCCGCCCGGGGCGACGACGACGCGGATCAAGGTCGAGGTTGCCCGGCAGACCGAAAAGCTTCGACGGACCACGATTGTGCTCCTGGGCCTCCTGGTGATTCTGGCCGGCGCCTATCTCTGGCAGAGTGTCACGGCGGCCAAACGCATCGAGCGGGAACGCACCGACCTGCTTCGCCTGGCGGACAGTCTCACCGTCGCGTACCAGAGCATGCAGGTGAACGTGACATCGCTGCAGGGGGCCCTCGACTCTGCCCAGGCCGAGACGGCTCGACTTCGCGCGCGCATCGGGGAGGGAGGTGACGCGGCAGCGTTGCGCGCGCTTCGCACTCAGCTCCAGGCCGCCGAACACCGGCAGCAGAGTATCTCGGCGGCGGCCTCCCTCGACGCGGCCGCGATCAACAAGGCAAACCAGGACGCGGTGGCCGTCGTCGTCGTGGAATTCGCGGACAGCAGTGTCCGGACCGGTTCCGGCTTTGCGGTGCGCTCCGATGCGAACGGCGCCTTCCTCGTTACCAATCGACACGTCGTCACGGGTCAGGACGGCAGCGCACCGGTACGCATCGGGGTGATCTTCAATGGCTCGCGCCAGAATTTCAAAGCGGACCTGGTCTCGCTTCATCCCAATGGGGATGTCGACCTGGCCCTGATACGCGCCACGATTCGCGGCGGAACGCCAACGGTACGTTCGCTGGCCACCACCGATCCGGAAACGGGGGACCCGGTCGCAACGATCGGGTATCCGCTGGGTCTCGATATGACGATGGGCGGTGACTGGCAGCAGGTTGGAGTATCGGCGTCGCTCAATACCGGTACCATGAGCAAGGTCCTGCCCAACCAGCTGGTCATCACTGGCTATGGCGCGGCGGGCATGAGCGGCAGCCCGATTTTCGATCGCGGTGGAAACGTGGTGGGAATCGTGTTCGGTGGCCAGCGGGACAGTAACGGGCGGGTCGTGCTGGGAGTGCCGGTGCGGTTTGTGAACGAGTTACTGGCGGGTCACTGATCATCGAGACGTCTTTGCGAATCTTCCGCCCTTCGCGCCCCTGGATGTCTTTTTCCTTTCCTCCGTGTTTAAGCACTCCCGGCAACTCCAGACATAGCCGCGCTCCCAGTGAGTTCGGCGTACTGTCTGTTAAAGTGATTCGCAATACAAGCGATGCAATGTCCAGGCGCCATTACCACCACATCAGCAGCACCCATCCAATCCCCAGCATCGACCCCAGGACGACAACCACCCAGATCAACCAGCGGCCTCCATCCCGCAGCAGATTGTCCAGCGGCGGGAGCCCGGTGCGCACCCTCGACGGGGCCCACCATCCTCCGGGGCGAATCCGGGAATAAAACGCGTCGAGCACCTCGGGCTTCTCCGGTTTGGTCAGCAAAGCCACTGGGAGCCACACCGCCATGGTTCCGAACGTCGTAAAGGCGAGCCGCGCACCCCAGGTCCATGGCTCGAGCGACGCGATGATGGCCAGCGTCATTCCAACCAGCATGGACGTGATCTCGGTCCAGGCATTAATCCGCCACCAGAACCAGCGGAGCAACAGCACGGCGCCAGTCCCGCTCCCGATCAGTACCAGGAACCGGAACACCTGCCCCACGCTGTCCATGAAAAACGAAAGTGCCGCGGCAAGGATGGTGATGCCGATCGACGCCCAGCGTGCCGAGCGGAGGAGCTTTATCTCGTCCTTCTCGCCGGTGAATCGCGCGTAGAGGTCGTGCACGATGTAACTGGCGCCCCAATTCACCTGGGTCGACACGGTAGACATGAATGCGGCGAGCAGGCTGGCGAAGACGAGCCCGAGGAGTCCGCTCGGCAGGTAGCGCACCATCATGAGTGGATAGGCGAGCTCGGGATCCGGAAGTCCCGGCATAATGACCAGGGCTGCCAACGCGACCAGGACCCACGGCCAGGTTCGCACGATGTAATTGAGAACATTGAACGTGTGCGCCGTCCGGGCGGCTTCCTTCTCATCCGCGGTCGAAGACAGGCGCTGCACCAGCATGCCGCCGCCATCGCTGTAGCGATACGCCCACCACTGCACACCGATATATCCCAGGAACGTGGTCATCGGGACCAGGGCATCGGGGCCCAGCGGAACCAGGTCAAGTCGATGACCCTGTCCCTGCGCGCGAAGCGTCGCGGTCAGGTTGTGCAGCCCGCCAACCTCATGCAGCGCATACGCCATGACCAGGATCGCCCCCACCATGGCAAGAATGTATTGAATAAAATCTGTGGCGACGACACCCCAGAGTCCCGAGGCAGCGGTGTAAATCAGGGTGATCAGGACGATGGGGAGAATCGCCCAGAGCTTGGGGTCGCCTGGCAAGTCGGGGAGTGAATGGAGCAGGCCGAGGGCGACAACCACCTTCCGCATCGCCAGCATGCCGTAGCCGATTCCGATACAGTTGAGCGGAACCGCGATGAGAAAGGCGCGTGCCCCGCGCAGCACCGCGGCAGGCTGGCCCCCATAGCGCAACTCGGTCAGCTCCATATCGGTCACGACCTGCGCCCGGCGCCAGAGCTTCGCCAGCAGCACGGCGAGCAGCACGTGCGCGAATGCAAAACTCCACCATTCCCAGTTGCCCGCCACTCCAGCCTGCGCCACCCGGCCGGCAACATAGAGCGGAGTATCCACGTTGAATGTCGCCGCGGCCATCGAGGTCGCCGCGAGCCACCACGGGATGGCCCGACCGCCGACAAAGAACTCGGCCATGTTCTTCGCACCGCGACGCGCGAGATAGAGCCCCAGCACCAGGGATCCACCCAGGTAGGCAACGACGATGGTCCAATCGAGTAGACTCACGGCGCGCGAGCCGGGGAAGGAACGAATCGCGAAGCCTTATGCATAGGCAAGTTTCCGAAGCCACCGCACAACGGCCGCCTGCATCAGTGCCTGGCGGTGCCACGCGACGAGCACGGGAGCGGTTCCTGGGATCTCACTGACCAGCCGAGGGTGCCCGAATAGGATGACCAAATCGGCTCCCGGTGCTGATCGTGCCAGCGCCTCCCGACTGGCCGAGCCCAGGCCGGCACGACCCTTCCACCCTCGCGGCTCCGCGTACACCAGCACAATCCGGCTACCGCCGCTTCCTTCTCCCAACTCAGCTCCGAGGTCGGAGGGCACGGTAGGTTCAGGATTCGGAGGATATGGTCCTCCGACATCGTCATCAACGACATCCCATCGAAGCGGCGAAGATAGCGTGCCGACTTCGCCCCGCAGTATTCCGCGTGCCAGCAGACGATCGGCGATCGTGGCACTATGGACGGGTCCGATCGCTGCGGCCTGCCCACCCGCCCGAATCAGCGCCCGATCGTAACGCTCCAGCGACTGGCGAAGTCGTCCACCTGGTAAATCTCCGGCTTCCTCCGCGCACTCGAGCGCGCGCACGACTGCGACGGGATCGGTGGGATAGAGCAGGATATCAACGCCGGCCCGAATGATTTCCACGGCACCGCTCGCCTCACTGGAGCCGTGTCGTGCGCCCTCCATGATCATCGCGTCCGTCACGACAAGGCCCTGGAAAGCAAGATCCTGGCGAAGTCGATTGATGATCGGCGAAGAAAAAGTGGCAGGAGTTCCCGATTGATCCAGGCTGGGGTATGCGACATGCGCCGTCATGACCGAGGCAACATCCGCGGAAATACCGGCGCGAAACGGCACCTCGTCCGTGTCGATCAGGAGTTGGCGGGAGGCCTCCACCACCGGCAATTCGGCGTGAGAGTCGGAGA
>JBDTRF010000128.1:0-9964 GCA_039931815.1 Gemmatimonadota bacterium | reverse complement strand
GGCCAGTTCCACTCGCAATCGATAGCGCCCAGCCGGCGGGTGCGATAGCGGTGCCACGAACATCGGGTCGCCGTTGTAATACATGGCGATCGGTGAGCTGAACGTGGTGACGACCGTGCCGGTCGAATCCGCCAGGGAACCACGGATCGTGCCGATGAAAGCCGCGTTGCCCTGCCGTTCGAGATGCGCGCGAATTTCGACCGAGTCTCCCACCATCGATGCCCGCAGGTTTGAAAGGGTGATGCCGGTCTGCAGCGACCCCTTGCGATAGAACACGGGGAGGATCGAGCGGACCTCGAGGGTCAGCCCGACCTGGATGTTCGATGTGTCCTCGACACCGGTCACCGCGAGCTGGCCGCCTTTCGCGCTTACAACGAGCCGGGTCCAGTATTCTCCATCCTTGAGGTCGGCGGGTGGGCGCCCCAACAGGCGAATCGTTTGGCGCTCTTTCGGGTTCAGAGTCATCCGACGGGGAAATGCTTCGACCCATGACGTGGCCGAGGGCATGGTCGAGTCCGGGTGATCAACGGTGAACAGTGAAAACTGACCAGCGGAATCTGTTACCGGGTATCCAAACAGGGTGGAGATGGTGACCTCAACAGCATCGTTCCCAGGATTGTAAATCGTGAGGGCACCGCTTCGGGTGCGATGATCCATGACCAGGTAATGGGGTGCCACCAGGACTCCCTGTGCCGGAAGCAGGCGAGGGAGACACACGAGCGCGAGGAGAACCAGGAAGCGATGCATATCAGAGAATCGTGACTGTCAGGGTGACGGTATTGGTATAGGAGCCAGTGGTCTGGTTCGCCGTTGGAGTTACCCGCCCTCCGAGAAAGACCCAGATCCGGTTGCTCGACACAATGTTGAATGTCTGCGCGGTGTTGGGGTTAAACGTGACCGGCTGGCTGGTCGGTCCCTGGCCGAGTGCGATTGCGTCCGTGGTCCCGAAACTGATCGTCAGTTTCGAGCCGGCCGGCCCATTGAGGCGGGTGGGGAGGGTAAACTGAATCCTCACATTGCTGCCTATGGGCGTGATGAACTCGAACTGGCCGCTCTTGACTGGATCACTCGGGGTGACGCTGCTGGGTATTCCCTTGATGACCGAACCAAAGGCGAGGTTTCTCAAGCCCGTCACCGTGAGCTGGGCGGACAAGGCTCCCGCAGTGCCCAGCATCAGTCCCAGCACCAGCAGGATCTTCCTGGTCATGTTGTTTCCTTGAATCCGGGTTGGTTGTACGCCGGCGAGGAAGAATGCGCCTCTCTCGGCATCACGACAACCCAACCACGTCTGCCAGCTCTCAGTAAGTCACCGTCATCTGCACCGTGCCACTGTAAGCGCCGGCAGCCTGATTGGTGGCCGGGGTTACCGTCGCACCCATGAAGACAAAGAGCTGCCCGCCGGTGCTGAAGGTGGCGTTCGTGGTGCCGGCGGACGGAGTGAAATTGGTCCCGGTCGTCGGGTTGTTGACGGTATTGCGATGTCCGGTCCAGGTACCGATGGGCAGGTTATTCGCGCCGAAGGTCAGATTGGTCGGGAGCACGAAAGTGATGAGCACTGGCGAGCTCGCCTGACCGGTTACGTCGAATCGCCCAGCGCCCGCCGCATTGACGGCTATGACCTTGGCGATTCCGGGAAACACATTCCCGAAGGCCAGGTTAACGGCGCCCGTGACATTGATTGGTTGCTGGACCGTGGCCGTCGCCAGGATGCTCGCCGTCTGGGTCTGGGCGCGAGCCGTCGTTAGGGCAAAGGTAGTTCCGATCAACAGGCTGGTGATAACCTTCGTGAACCTCCGCATCGTGCTTCTCCAGAGTTAAACCGGGTTGAGGTCAAGATTCCCACCGACTGGCCTTCGGAAAGGCAAGCGGTGTGCCATATCGACTAATTTTTGCGCCGCTGTCGCAATTCTATGCAGCTGGCGAAAGAGATTACGGGGACTTCGGTTACCCTGTTCGATCAGGGATAGGTGTCTCGACGTGTCTTAAATATTGTCGGTGGGAATTCTGGCGAACAAAGCCCGAATTATGTAAAGACATTGGAAATAAGGAGTTAGCCCAGCCAGCCAGCCGCTCGGGGATTTCCCGGGCCTTCCCGCCGAATCCCTTCCCACCATCGTGGCGTTGCCGAAGCGCTATCCCGATCCGTGAATTCCCCGGCTTCCTTCCGGTCCCTAAGATTTCTTCCTGAGAAAACTCCAAGGTCTCGCTTCATTCGGGCAGCCTGCAACGCTTATGGCCTTGAGAGTCTTAAGCCGGGTCACAGGGGCCAACGCCAACGGAGAACGGTGGTTACCTCTCCTGTCATGACTCAAACGAGAAACGCCGACTGGAAGTCCCAGTCGGCGTTTCGAGCGACCCACTTTTGCCAAGTCTAGTACGTGACGGTCAGCTGCACATTGCCGGTGTAGGCTCCAGCCGCCTGGTTGGTCGCCGGAGTCACCGTCGCACCGACGAAAACAAACAGGGCTCCGGTGGCGCTGAACGCTGAGTTGGTCGTGCCCGCGGAGGGAGTGAAGTTGGTACCACCAGACGGGGCGTTGGTGGTGTTGTGATGACCCGTCCAGGTGCCGATGGGCATGTTGTTCGTGCCCGAAGTCAGGTTTGCGGGAAGAACAAAGCTCATCAGGACCGGAGCACTGGCTTGGCCAGTTACGTCGAAGCGTCCCGCGGTCGCGGCGGTGACCGCGACGGTCTTCACGACGCCGGGGAAAACGTTGCCAAACGCCAGGTTAACTGCCCCGGTCACATTGATGGGCTGCTGTACCGTGGCGGTCGCCGTGACGTTGGCACTCTGAGTCTGAGCCTGGGCGACGGCGGCGCCGATCATCGTGACGACGGCCAGACCGGCGAGAAACTTGGTGAACGAACGCATGTCCTTGCTCCCTTTGAAAAGTGGGTCGTGAAACCGAGCCAGCCAACTGCGTGAGTAGTCGGGGAGGGGAAAGGCAAGCGGTGTGCCAAGCCTGACCAATTCTTTCATCACTGTCCGATACCTATACATCAAAGGCAAAGCCATTTGGCGCTATCGCCTTATCTGACCTTGAGTGTGATCGACCATCGTGACTGTACGATTCCTGTACGATTTTTCGTCCTATTTACCCGCCGACTGAAATCATGTAAGTTGATGCCCCATCGGAGCTTGCGCAGACCCATCCGATCAAGCATGGCTCGTGCTTATCCAGGACCAGAGGTGCGACCTCCCCCGGTGCGCATCGGTGAAGGGATCTTGTGTGAAATCGATCGTCGTAACTTTCGCCATCCTTACGATGGGAATGATCCTCTCTTCGAAAGAGGCGATGGCTCAGGGCACTGGCACCATGCAAGCCACCGCCCAAGTCGTAGATACCCGCGATGCCTGGGCAGGGCTTAAGTCCGCGGTCCAGGTCGCGGCGCTCGGGTGCTCGGGGCGAGTTGAAACCGCATGGTCCCAGGTGTCCGCGACGGTCGCTCCGGGTAAACAACGCTGGATGGGGACCGCGTCGGTTCGGCCCGCTACGATGACCGTGACGATCCAGTACCTGCATAACTGAACACCGCCCCTTATAGAAAGCCCTGGGCGCCATGGATTGGCGCCCTTCGTTTTTTCTGGACCTTACCGACGCAGGCACCCGGATACCCCTGCATGGCGGGTGAAGTACATTTCCCGCCGAACGCCGTCGGTTCACCATGGTTCGAAGACGATTCTATGGCATCGGGATATTCAAGCACGCCA
This sequence comes from Gemmatimonadota bacterium, assembly GCA_039931815.1. GTDB lineage: Bacteria > Gemmatimonadota > Gemmatimonadetes > Gemmatimonadales > GWC2-71-9 > DASYPP01. Next base: position 6,252 of record JBDTRF010000128.1, on the reverse strand, counting down.
CTGGTACGCAAGCTGGGCATTCGAGAAGGTCGCGAGCTGATTGCCATACATGCGCCGCGCCCCTACGAAGAGATGGTCTCGCCGCTCCCGGAGGGCGTGAAATTGCGGCAGCGACTCCATCCAGGGGCGGAGTTCATCCACCTCTTCAGTCGAACCCGCGCCGATCTTGAACGTCGGTTTCCCCGCCTGGCCTCGGCGCTGGCCGATCAGGGTATCCTGTGGATTTCCTGGCCCAAGAAGTCCTCGCCGCTGGCGCAGGATCTGAGCGAGAACCTCGTTCGGGAGATTGGACTGGCCACCGGCCTGGTCGATGTGAAGGTCGTCGCGATCGATGAAGACTGGTCGGGCCTCAAGTTCGTGCGTAGGTTGGTGAATCGGGGCGGGTGACGGGGTATGTCCTCCCTCTCTTGTCGGTTAGCCCGGCATCTACGGTATCAATCCTCCATTCATCGACTATAGAAACGTCATGACCCAGGCGCCGCCTCGCATTTTGATAGCCGATGATCAGCCTGATGTGCTGGAAGCGCTTCGCCTGCTGTTGAAAGGAGAAGGATTCGTCACCGCGACGGCTCACGTTCCGGAGGGGATCATTGCGTTGCTGGAGCGGGAGGACTTTGACGCGGTCCTCATGGATCTCAACTATACCCGTGACACCACGTCGGGACGCGAAGGCCTCGATCTGCTGAGTCGAATCCGCGCGCTGGACAGCACCCTTCCCGTCGTGGTCATGACCGCATGGGGCAGCGTTGAGAAGGCGGTTCTGGCGATGCAGCGCGGGGCCCGGGGCTTCATTGAAAAACCGTGGGACAATGCCCGCCTCCTCGCGACACTTCGTACCCAGCTCGAGCTTGGTCGTGCTCTGCGCCAGGGAGAACGGCTGGAGACGGAGAATCGCATCCTTCGACGGGACGGAGTCCCGGACTTGGTGGCGGAATCGGCGGCCATGCGTCCCGTGGTGGAGTTGATGGAACGGGTTGGACCTTCCGATGCCAATGTGCTCATCACCGGAGAGCATGGAACAGGCAAGGAGGTCGTCGCCGGGTGGCTGCATGCGGCATCGGCCCGCGCTCCCCGCCCCCTGGTCACCGTGAATGTGGGCGGTCTATCGGACGGAGTCTTTGAGAGTGAGTTGTTCGGTCATGTGAAGGGTGCGTTCACCGATGCCAAGTCCGACCGGGTCGGACGGTTCGAGCTGGCCGACGGCGGCACGCTTTTTCTTGACGAGATCGCCAACGTTCCGTTGAACCAGCAGGCCAAGCTCTTGCGGGTGCTCCAGACCGGCGACCTGGAGCGAGTCGGATCCTCCCGGACCCGGAAAGTCGACGCCCGGATACTGGCGGCGACAAATGCCGATCTGCGAGCCGAGGTGGTCTCCGGCCGCTTTCGCGAAGACCTGCTGTTCCGGATAAACACCATCGAAATCAGAATCCCTCCTTTGCGCGAGCGGCGGGAAGACATCGCTCCACTGGCGGGACTTTTTCTTCGCCGCTATGCCCAGCGATACCGCAAGGATCTCACGGGCTACGACGCCGACGCGATGCGGGCGCTGACGGAATACGCCTGGCCGGGGAACATCCGGGAGCTGGATCACTCAATTGAACGTGCCGTACTGCTTGCCCGGGGTGAACGGATCGCCGTCAGCGACCTCGCTCTGCAGCCGATCGGAGGCGCCGGTGCCCGCCTCGATGAAATGTCGCTGGAAGATGTCGAACGGGTCCTGATTCAGAAGGCGCTCTCTCGTCATGCCGGCAATGTCACCCTCGCGGCCAACGCCCTGGGTTTGAGTCGAAGTGCACTGTATCGCCGACTGCAGCGCTATGGCCTCTGACAAAGCGGGGCAGGGCGGATCGCATCACGATCTTCGCGTTCTCGCCTTTGCCCTGATGGCGGGGTTTCCAGCCGTGGCGCTCTGCCTCTGGCTGCTGTGGAGTTCTGATCACCCTGACCGGGTTCGCTGGACCCTCGGACCCATGGTGGTACTCTGCTGGCTCGGATTCGCCTTTGCCGCGCGAGGGTTGGTGGTGCGCCCGCTACGCACCCTGGCCGGGCTTCTCGCCGGACTCAGGGAAGGGGATTACTCGAGCCGGGCCCGCGGCGCCGACCGGACCGATGTGCTCGGCACGGTGATCGGAGAAATCAATGCCCTGGGCGATACTCTGCAGGAGCAGCGAGTAGGCGCCCTTGAAGCCACCGCGCTCCTTCGCCGAGTCATGAGCGAAATTGACGTCGCGATTTTCGCGTTTGATGACGCCGATACCCTGCGCCTCGTCAACCGCGCAGGCGAGCGCCTTCTCGCCCAGCCGGGTGAACGGGTCTATGGACTGCGAGCAGATCAGCTGGGCCTGGCAGAATTCCTGTCCGAGGATGCTCCACGCGTAATGGAAGCAGTCTTCCCCGGCGCGGGTGCCGGTCGATGGGAGGTGCGGCGGGGCACATTTCGCCAGCACTCGCGGCCGCATCAATTGCTCGTCGTCGCGGACCTGAGCCGAGCGTTGCGGGAGGAGGAACGCCTTGCATGGCAGCGGCTCATCCGCGTCCTCAGTCACGAAATCAACAACTCGCTGGCTCCCATTAAATCCCTGGCTGGCAGCCTGCACGATCTCCTCGACCGAGTGCCATCACCGCCCGATCGGGACCAGGACATCAGCACCGGTCTCGGTATCATCGAGAACCGGGCCGAAGCCCTCAGTCGTTTCATGGCCGCCTATGCCCGCCTCGCCCGGCTGCCTCCCCCTCGGCTCGCATCGGTCAACGTCGAGGAGTGGGTGCGCCGAGTTGCCAACCTTGAACTGCGGCTTCAGGTAACGGTTGAACCAGGGCCGCCCTCGGTCATCCAGGCAGACAGCGATCAACTGGATCAACTTTTGATCAACCTGGTCAAGAACGCTAGCGATGCCGTAGTCGATTCCCTTGGATCGGTGAAGATCGCCTGGAATCGTTTGACCGATGCGGTGGAAATCAGGGTGGTAGACGACGGCCCCGGGCTCGCGGGGACCACCAACCTCTTTGTCCCCTTCTTTACCACGAAGCCGAATGGTTCCGGCATTGGCCTCGCCCTCAGCAGGCAAATTGCCGAGGCACATGGCGGAAGTCTTGCCTTGGCGAACCGGGTCGACAGTCGGGGGTGCCAGGCCATCATAAGGTTGCCACTGTAACAGCTTAGCCCCCCGGGATCTTGGCCCCGCTATTGGCCCACCACTTGCTGAGTAAGTCCTCACCAATACTCCAGATCCAAGTCTGTCTTCGCCCAAAGGGCTACTGTGACGCACATTTTTGCGCGGTATCGCGGAGATAGTCAGTGATACCGTTTCTATCCTTTCTGTTCCGGATAGCGGCGATGACCCTTTCGCTCGTCCTCTGGCGCCGCCAGCGGGATTGGCGTATGGGCCTGTTGTTTGGGTTGCTGCTCCTCATGACGCTGCCAACCACGCTATTTATCACTTTGCCGGCTGAATCCGGCGAGGGGATTTTGAGCTTTGACCAGGTCGCCCATCTGCTGGTGAGTGCGCTCGCATTGCTGCTGGTATTTTTCCTCGACGGCTTCATCAATGAACAGCGCGAGCTCTCGTCGGCGCTCACGCTCGAGAAGGCCTCCCTGGAACAGCTGTTCGAAAGCGCCCCGGATGCGCTGGTGCTGGTCGATAACGACAGCCGGGTGCTTCGAATTAACTCCCATTTCACCCGGCTCTTTGGGTACACCTCCGAACAGGCCCGCGGGCTGTCGGTCGATGACCTGCTGGCCCCGCCGAATCTGCAACTCGAGGCCGCGACCATCACCCAGCAGGCCGCCGGCGGGGCCCGCGTCAGCATGGAAACCCTCCGTCGCCGTAAAGATGGAAGCGTTGTGGACGTTTCCATCCTGGGAACGCCGATCGTCGTGAACGGCCAGCAGGTGGCGGTCTACGGCAGCTATCGTGATATCACCATGCGCAAGAAGGTGGAACAGGCGCTGCGTGAGAGTGAGGAGCGGTACGCGCTTGCCGCGCGCGGCTCCAACGATGGATTGTGGGACTGGGATTTTCGCACCGGCCAGATTTACTACTCTCCGCGCTGGAAGGTCATGCTCGGTCTCCGGGAGCAGGAAGTGGGCAACAATCCCGAAGACTGGTTCAACCGGGTGCACCCGGAGGATCTCGACCGGGTGAAAGCCGAAATCGCGGCGCATCGCGACGGCGGTGGCGCTCACCTTGAAACCGAACACCGCATGCGGCTGGCTGACGGGGTGTATCGCTGGATGCTGGTACGGGGGATCGTGCTGCGCGATGAGCGGGGGATTGCCTATCGCATGGCGGGATCGCAGACCGACATCAGCGATCGCAAACTGTACGAGCGGCAACTGCAGCACGATGCCCTGCACGATGCGCTGACCGGGTTGCCCAATCGCTCACTGTTCATGGACCGGCTGGAGCATGCGCTCTCCCGCGCCCGCCGGCGGCCGGATGAAATTTTCGCGGTGCTGTTCCTGGACCTCGATCGATTCAAGGTCGTGAATGATAGCCTGGGCCATCTCCTGGGCGACCGGTTGCTGGTCGAGTTTGCCCGGCGGATGGAGCGCTGCGTTCGGCCGGGCGACACGGTGTCGCGCCTCGGGGGCGATGAGTTCACCATTCTCCTCGAGGACCTCCGGGATCGGGACGAAGCGAAGCAGGTCGCCGAGCGGATCCAGGCCGACCTGGCGCATTCATTCAATATCGCCGGGCAGGATGTCTACACGTCGGTGAGTATTGGTATTGCGCTGGGCGACTCGGACTATGTCCGCGCTGAACAGCTGCTGCGAGACGCCGACACGGCGATGTATCGGGCGAAGGCGTCAGGCAAGGCGCGCTATGAGGTCTTTCACAAGGCGATGCATGCCGATGTCCTGACGCTCCTGCATCTGGAGACGGACCTGCGCCGCGCGGTGGAGCGGGCCGAGTTCACGCTCGACTACCAGCCCATCATGGCGCTTGAATCGAGCCGACTGGTTGGATTCGAGGCGCTGATTCGGTGGCACCATCCTCAGCGGGGGAGGATCGGGCCCACCGACTTCATCGCGACAGCCGAAGAGACGGGACTCATCGTCCCCATCGGATGGTGGGTGCTGACCGAGGCCTGCCGCCAGATGAAAATCTGGCATACCCGGTTCCCCGAGCACGCCGGCCTCTCGATCAGCGTGAACCTTTCCGCCCGGCTTTTTCGACTGGCCGGATTGCACGACCGGGTGGTCGAGGTGGTCTCCGCCGCCGGCCTCGAGTCCTCCTCGCTCAAACTCGAGATCACCGAGAGCGCGCTGATGGATTACGCCGAGGCCAGCGTACTGACGCTCAGGCGGCTCAAGCACTCGGGCATTCAGGTGCAGATCGATGACTTCGGCACGGGGTATTCCTCTCTTAACTATCTCCAGCGATTTGACATCGATGCGCTCAAGATCGATCGCTCTTTTGTGAGCAAGCTGGGACTCGCCGGTGAAAACTCGGAGATCGCCCGAACGATTATCACTCTCGCCCGAAATCTGGGAATGAAGGTCGTGGCGGAAGGAATCGAGACCGATGTGCAGCTCGAGCAACTCAAGCGGCTTGGTTGCGACTGGGGCCAGGGATTCCTCCTTGCCCATCCGCTTAAGCCTTTTGAAGTTGACGCACTGCTGAGCGCGGGAGAAGTCGTGGGTCCCCGGCTGCGTTCCAAGCATCTTCTGGTTTGAGGCGTCCGTCTTATTTGACAGCCCCCTGATGCCCCGGTACTTTCCACTTTCCTCCTTTTCAAAAAACTGAGCTAACCTCCCCTGCGAGAGGTTGTTACGGCCTACACGACTGGTGTCTACCGGCTGGGCAGATCCGCCATGGTCCTGGCGGTAGCCACGCTTGTAACCACCTGCTCGGACTCGGCCCTCACCGGGCCCCAAGGCACGGCCCGTACGGCCTTTGACATGACCGGGTTGGTCCGGGCCGGCTCCAATCTTCCAATTCCGATTGACTCGCTGCGGATCCAGGTGCGCCGGACGGACAGTTCCCTCGCCTACGACCGCGCAATCTGGGTCAACGCTCCATCAGTCCGAAGCAATCTCGACACGATCGCCATCACCCTCACGATTCCCCTCCACGAATCTCCCGAGACATTCAATTTCTTCGTGGGCGCTGAAGGTGGAGGCATCACGTACTACCAGGTCCAGGGCACTGTTGCCATCAGCGCGGGCGGGCGCACTCAGACTCCGGAACTGGTTCCCACCTATGTCGGGCCTGGATCGACCGCCGACAGTATTTCGATGACCTTGAC
>JBDTRF010000127.1:0-10044 GCA_039931815.1 Gemmatimonadota bacterium | reverse complement strand
CGAATGATGGAGCATTTCGCTCAATCCAAAGAATTGCGAAAAGCTCATGATGAGCGAGCGCCACATGACGGGATCGATTCGGTCGGCGTGCCCGTTCATCCTGATGCTCGTTTCCACATGGCCGTGTCCCGAAATAGAGAATCGCCGGGTCAATGATCGTGTGCATCGTCTCCTGCTCCTCCAGGCATACAACCCGCTGGTGAACTCAAGCTTGCAGCGCGCTCAGGATGAAACGTGGGACGGAGAATAGGACTATGGTCACAATGCCGAAATCCGATTCTAGCGGACACGTTACGTGATCCCCATCTCATCCAGTTGTCGGCTCGAGCCATAAATTGCTGGTCAGGACGGAGTCGAGTCAGCATTCCCTGAGACAACCATTTCCTGTGATGTCTAGAATGAGAGGGCCAGTTCCATGACAACCGTTACAAAAACCCAGCGAGAGCCGGCCGAAGACAAGAGCGGCTCCAGTGAGAGCATTCGACCATTTCGCATCCAGGTGCCGGAAACTGAAATCACGGATTTGCGCACCCGCCTCGCCGCGACCCGTTGGCCAGAGCAGGCCCCGGGCGACAGTTGGGATTTTGGTGTGCCGCTCGAATACGTAAAGGAAATGGCTGAGTACTGGCGCAACGGATATGATTGGCGCAGGTACGAAGCAAAACTCAATGCCTTTCCGCAGTTTACGACCGTCATCGATGGTCAGCGCATTCACTTCCTCCACGTTCGTTCTCAGGAACCCAACGCATATCCGATCATGCTCGGGCATGGCTGGCCGGGCACCGTTGCGGAATTCATCACCTTGATCGAACCCCTGACCAATCCCCGCGCTCACGGGGGAGATTCCAAAGACGCCTTTCATGTGATAGTGCCGTCCATCCCTGGCTATGGATTCTCCGGCCAGCCCACCGAGCCAGGCTGGAACCGCGAGCGCATCGCCGCGGCATATGCCCGGCTGATGACACGGCTGGGATATGAGCGGTATGGCGTGCATGGCGGCGACTATAGTGCGCAGATCTTTCGTGAGATGGGTGTCCAGAAGGCCCCCGGGCTTGAGGCCATTCATGTGCTTCAACTGATGTCATTCCCGAAAAATGATCCCGCTGAGCAGGCCTCGCTCACTGCAGAGGAAAAGGCGCGCATGGCAAAGGTGGCTGGCTTCCGGCAACGGGCGGGTTACAACCAGATTCAATCGAGTCGGCCGCAGACACTGGCCTATGGGCTGACTGATTCGCCGAGCGGTCAACTGGCATGGAATACGGAACTGTTCGCGCTCTTCGGCGACACGGTCGATTCGGTGGATCGCGATCTGTTCCTCACCAACGTGATGATCTATTGGATCACCCGGACCTCCGGCTCTGCCGGACGTCTCTATTATGAGGATGCCCGCATCGGGGCCTGGGAGAAGGAAGAGCCGAGCAGTGTGCCGACCGCGGTGGCAGTCTTTCCCGGGGATTTCCAGTCGATCCCACGCTTCGCCAAGCGGGCAAACAATGTCGTCCATTGGAAGGAATTTGATCGGGGCGGCCACTTCGCTGCCATGGAAGTGCCTGACCTTCTGATTGGAGATCTCCGCGAGTTCTTCTCGAGTTTTCGCTGATCCCGATGCACCCGTGACTGACGTTCCCTGAGCGTACCGGATACCCAAGTGGACCCGGAAGGTCGGAGGAATTCGTTTCCATCTCAGGTGAGACTCCAATCGCGGGTGCGGTCGGGTAGGATTTCTCAGAATGAAACGCGAAATACCCCCGCGTTGGGCTGACCAGGCCCGCTGCCGCTGCTGCTCAACAGGTGTTGGTCGCAGAGTGTGATATTCCTCACAGTTTCTGTTCTGCTTCTCCTCTAGGCTTCCCCTCCCGAAGGGTCCGAACCTTGCCCGGATCCTTCGCCACCGTAATTACACAATTAATTCAGACCCTCCGACTGGTGGGCCGCACCGATGGATCATTCACGCCGAAACCGACGTTGGCTGGTTACCGTTGCGTTCCTTCTCCTTGGACTCGCATGTAACGAAGACAAGCTGACGCTCCCTGCGGAGGGAGAGCCAAGTGTTATCGCGGTGATCTCGGGCAATGGCCAGGCGGATACGGTTGGGAACACGTTACCGGAATCTCTCACTGTTCGGGTGACGGACGCCCAGGGCCGGCCGGTAAAGGGTCAATCGGTCTCGTTCGTTCTGCCAAACAGTGCAGGCGAGGGTCAGATTCTTCCGGACACGATCCTGACCGATGAATCCGGTCGCGCATCCGCGCTCTGGCGCCTGGGCACACGAGCGGGATCCCAATCCGGGCAGGTAAAGGTCCTCGGAATTTCCTCGCTTCTCGCCGCGAACCTGGTTGCGACCGCCCACCCTTCCGGCCCTGACACGCTGACACAATTGCTCGGAAGTAATCAGGCAGGTCAGGTCGGATTGGCGTTTCAGGAGTCCCTGGCCGTTCGTCTGGTGGATGAGTTCGGCAATCCTATCGCGGGAAAGGATATTGCCTGGTCCGCCCAGAATGGGACGGTGAGCAGCTCTGCCATAACGACCGGGGCTGATGGGCGAGCCGCGGTGGAATGGACTGCCGGCATGAACCCCGGCACTCAACATGTGACCGCGACGTTTCCGGGAGTTGTCGGATCGCCTTCGATCTTCACCGCCACTGCCACACTGGGCGCACCACCCAGACTCGTGCTTCTGATTCAGCCATCCGAGACGGCGGCAAGCGGGGTTCCGTTTGTCCAGCAACCGGAGGTGCAGCTTCAGGACAACCTGGGCAATCCCATTCTTCAAAGCGGCGTCCCGGTCACCTCCACCATTGCCACGGGTGGCGGTACCCTGGGTGGCGCAGCAACCGTAACGACCAATGCCAACGGGATTGCCCAGTTCGCGAACCTCTTCATTGCCGGAGTGACGGGGACACGGACGATCATTTTTGCCGCGGCGGGTCACACGTCAGCGACGTCGGCCGACATTGATGTCATGGCCAGTGCGCCGAGCCCGACCCAATCGACCGTGACATCGTCTCCGGGCACGATCACCGCCAGTAACGGGTCCAGCAGCAGTACCGTCACGGTGACGGCCAGGGATGCGTCAGGTAATCCGGTCTCTGGCGCGACGATCGTCCTCGCGGCCACGGGGAGCGGCAATCACTTCACCCAACCGGGTCTCACCGATGGGAGCGGGGTCGCCACCGGAACCTTGTCCTCGACGGTTAGTGGGGCCAAGGTCATTACGGCCACAGCCGACAACATCGTGCTCAACCAGTCGCCCACGGTCACGGTCAATGCCGGCGCAAGCGACCCGGCTGGAACGACCGCGACGGTTCCCGCGTCGGGAACCAGTAGTTCGGTCAGCACGATTACGGTGACGGTAAAGGACGCGTTCGGCAACGCCGTCACATCCGGTGGCGCGGCGGTCAGCGTACTGGTGACGGGCGCCAATACGGCCACCGCGTCCGTCAGCGATCACGGCAATGGCATTTACACGGCGGTCTACACCCCGACACTCGCCGGCAGCGATGCCATTGCAATCACGCTCAATGGATCCCCCATCAGTGGAAATCCATTCAGCAGCACCATCAATCCGGGAACGATCAGCGGATCGCTGTCGACCCTGGCGGCGGTGCCATCGACCATCGCGGCAAGCACCGGATCCAGCCCGTCCGCTATCAGCGTCACCGCGCGGGATGCCGCCGGAAATTTCGTCAGCGGTGCCACCGTCGTGCTCGCCGCCAGCGGGACAGGCAACTCGCTGATGCAGCCCGCCGTGCCAACGTCGGTTTCGGGAGTTGCTACGGGGTCGCTCTCGTCCACTATCGCGGGAGGCAGGTCAGTCACGGCGACAATTAACGGCGTCGCCGTCACCCAGTCCGTGACCGTTACCGTCAATCCGGGGGCAGCAGTTTCCACCTCCTCAACCGCGATAGTACCGAGTGGGAAGATTTTCCAGGCGACGTCCATCGTGGTGACAGCACGTGATCAGTTCGGGAATCGACTGACAAGCGGCGGCGCTACGGTGCTGATTACGGTGACCGGTTCAAATCCACGTGCCGGGTTTACCGCCAATGACAATGGCGATGGCACGTACTCGGGATCCTATACTCCAATCTTTCTGGGGACCGACACCATCACCATTACGCTTAACGGAGTGGCGATCGTGGGAAGTCCGTTCACGAGCGCTGTTGGCTTCTGACCAGGCGCGGAAATTCAGCGCGACAACAAAGGCACCAGGATCCGTAGATCCTGGTGCCTTTCTTCATTCCTCGCGCGGCGTTGCTGTTTGCGCTCAGCTTCGATCGTAGAATGCCGGTGGCTCAATTCCCACCGAGCGCAGGTAGACAGACCCCTGTGCCCGATGATGGATTTCGTTGTCGATAATGTACAGCAGCAGCTCATGGCCCTTCATCTCCCACTGTCCGAATGCGTTGTGGCTCTTCTGAAAGCCATCCGGCGGGATCTGCGCGAACAGGCGATTGATCTCCTCCGTGTTCTTGTCCCAGAGGTTCAGCATCTCGGACTTCGTGTCAGGCGTCGGCAGCTTTTCCGAGTCCCATGCACCTGTGGTCATCCCCCGCAAGGTAGGGACGCCCATTCCGACAAACTCCATGACAAACTGCGCAAAGGTACGCATTCCCCCGATTGAGTACTTGAACATGGCTTCCTCGGGGAAGACCTCGATGTATCGGCGGGTTACTCGCCGGTGGCCCTGCCAGTGCTGGAGAAACGCGTCCGGCGTGATCACAAGCGCCGTGGTAGTCGATGGTGCCATGGCTGGTCTCCCGTTCGTTATATCGTAGCTCAAGCCCCTCCGAGTGAGAGGCAGACCCAAGACAACCTATATGACAGGCCATAGTGACATCAATGATTCGAAGAGGCTGACCTGATGCACAGGCGTCGGGTCGCGACTGGCAGACGGGGAGTATTGGAGAATGCGAGCATGACCGCTTCCATGCCGATGAACAATCTTATTCCCGCATACGCATTGCCAGGGTCATATACGAAGCAGCAGTAAACGCACCCCTGATTTAATCCCGTCTCTTGACGGATGGCTAGACTCCGCCGATCCTCCATGCCGCAGACTTCCACCGACTGGCTGTTTCCGATAACACGGTAACGAGACACCAGATGTCGCACACCATGGGGACATATCGAGGGTTTGTCTTCCCCTGGGTGATTGACCAGGTGGGTCACAGGAACGGGCAATCGTACGTTGGCCGGTTTGGCGAATCCTCGGGGCACTTTCTTGCCTCACTCGGCCTCTCCCCGACGCGTCTCGAAACCAGCCAGAAAAGTTTCGCGTTGGACCAGCGTACCCAGTACAAGCTTGAGGTCCTGGCCGGCACGCGGCCGCACATTTCCAGTGAGCTGCTGGAGATGAAATGGAGACCCAGATGGACTTCAGGTTGCGCATGAATCTCGAACGCCTCGGCCGGCTTCTCGGCAACGTGACCTGGGCTCCCTCAAGGTAATTCACCATGCTGCTGCATTATCGTTCGGCCCGCGGCCGCCTGGTTCTGATTGCCTCGATCCTGGGTTCCGGGATGGCATTTCTCGATGGCACCGCGGTGAACGTCGTGCTCCCGGCAATTGAACGGGATCTGCACACAGGATTTGCTGGACTGCAGTGGATCCTCAACGGGTACCTCCTGGCGCTTGGCGCGCTGGTGCTGCCGGGAGGGTCGTTGGCGGACCGATTTGGCCGGCGTCGTGTTTTTCTGATTGGTGTCGTCTGGTTCGCCGTGGCGTCGGGACTCTGCGGATTGGCACCCACCATTGGATTTCTGATCGCGGGCCGGATCCTTCAGGGCATCGGTGCGGCGCTCCTGGTGCCGGCGAGCCTGGCCCTGGTACAGGGTGTGTACCAGCCGGCCGACCGCAGCGAAGCCATCGGCGCCTGGTCCGGCTGGTCTGGACTCACCACCCTCATCGGCCCGCTCCTGGGCGGGTGGTTCGCCGACGCATTCTCCTGGCGGCTTGTCTTCCTGATCAATCCGGTGCTGGCGCTGCTCACGCTGTTCATGGCCTGGCGATTCTCCCCCGAATCACAAGACGCGCGGGCGCGGCGACTGGATGTCATGGGCGCCATCGCGGCGGTCATTGGGTTGGGTGGCGTTGTATTCACCCTGATCGAAGGCCCCAGCCTCGGCTGGCACGCCGGGGCGGTCATCCTTGCCGGGGCGGGAGGCCTCTTCGGCGCGATCGCGTTCCTGGTCATCGAGCTCCGGGTTACCGATCCGATGCTCCCGCTCGCGTTCTTTCGTCGTATTCGTTTTGCCGGTGTTACCGCGGGAAGCGTGACGATTTACTTCGCGCTCTCCGGGTCGATGTTCCTGTTGACGTTGCAACTCCAGCAGGTTCTACACTACTCCGCCCTGAAGGCAGGGGCTTCCCTGGCACCGGTGACGATCCTGCTTCTTGTGCTTTCCCCAATTGCCGGCAGACTGGCAACGCGGATCGGGCCCCGTCTTCCGATGACAGCCGGGCCAATCGTGGCGGCCCTGGGAGTTGCGATGATGTCGCGAATCGTCGCTGATGCGACGTATGTCGGGAGCGTGCTTCCCGCCGTGCTCCTGTTCGGTCTCGGGCTCGGATTTACGGTGGCACCACTCACCGCGACGGCCATGTCCGCATTGGACGATGAACACGCCGGGCTTGCTTCGGGCGTCAGCAACGCCGTCACCCGGGTCGCCGGGCTCCTGGCGGTGAGTCTCCTCCCCCTGGCCGCGGGACTCTCCGCCGTGGCGGCTGGCGCCGGCGGTCAGTCATTTTCCCGGGGCTTTCAGCGGGCGATGCTGATTGGAGCGGTCATCATGTGCACGGGGGCCGTGATCATGTTTGCGACGATCAAAGGGGGGCTGGAAAAGACGAAACGCGAGCAGTGAACCCCCTGGGAATACCGCGGGTGGGCTCCGGTCAGCGAAGTATTTCTTCGGCTGCGCGTCGACCAGAGCGGATGGCACCCTCCATGGTGGCGATGAGTCCGTTTCCTACCGTTGCTTCACCGGCAAAAAACAACGTATCCTGGATTGGCTCCGCGAGCTCGCGATGCGCATCCAGTCCTCCGACCAGTCGGTAGGTGTAGGCTCCGAGCGCGAAGGGATCGGTACTCCAGTTATGCAGGTGCCAGCTCTTCAGGTTGCTCTCGATCTGGGATCGCGACAGGTGCATCGCGTGAGACAGGGAGCTGACCGCGTTTTCCAGCAACTGGTCGTCGTTTGAGCGGCTCAGCATTGCGGCAGCAGGGCCGCCCACCCAGCCGACCAGGACGGGAACCGGGATGGGCGACATGCTCCACCAGGTCGGGAAGGGCTGGCCTTCGCTGTGGAGAAAGAGGAGATCGGAAATACCTTCCAGGTTTTTCCAGAACATACTCCGAAAACAGAGCACAACTTTTACCACGTGTCCCATCTCGATCAGTTCCATCGAGGCGCGCTTGGAATCGAGTGGTGGGTCAAACGTTACCGCCGACGAATGGGGCGGCAGAACCTGGAGGACCGACGCGGGCAATGTGACGAGCACTTGGGGCGCTTCGAAGGTCTCCTGTCGACCGTCGCATTCGGTCACGACCGCGACCCTTCCCGGCTTCCAGCTTACGGCGCGCACGATCGCATTGAGACGGATGGAGCATCCGGCCGAAACCGTGAGCGCGGCCACGATTTTTTCCGTGCCCTCCAGGGTGTGGAACGAGGAACCCTTGACCGCCTGATTCTCCTCGGCCGTCGTGAACCATTGCGCACTCAGCCGGGCAGGGTCAGCGGCATGAAATCCTTCGACGTAGCTCAGCAGCTGGGAACGTCCCCTCGTCCAGACGTTGTCCCCGCAGCATTGGTCGAGGGCCTCAACCAATGATCGATCCTCTCCTCCCAATGCCTCGATGTGTCGGACGATGTCAGCGGTCTGGCTGTCCTCGTCGTCCAGGTCCACCCAACCTTGGGCAGTCCGGTTCCACCGTCGTCCCTTCGCTTCCCGAGTTCTGGCGCCACTCCGCACCAGGATGTCCCAGATCTGACCCTCATCACCGATCCATTCCGGGCCCAGCTCAATCGGATAGTCCAGTCCCGATTCCCATTCGGTCAGGACCCGTCCACCGATTCGATTTCTCGCTTCGAGTATGGTGACTGACCTTCCTGCCCGGGCCAACCGTTCGGCCGCTGCGAGTCCGGCCAGTCCGGCGCCCAGTATCAGGACTTCCATTTAGAGTGACTGGTGAGAGGTGAGGCCACGTGACAAGCGACAGGTGATCAGGGAATAGTGACACAGGAAAGAGGAAAAGAACAGGATGGATTCACCTGGAGGCATAGCGGTAAATGAAGTCGATCCGAAAAAATACGAGGATTCGAGAAGCGCATCTTGTGGTGTGGGAGATCAGCGCCAGTCAGGAAACCTTCGTCGCGAGTTCCCTGTCACTTGTGACCTGACGCTTTTCAATGGTCACTTGTCACCGGTCAATCATGGTTTGTCCGTCTGTTCCAGCTTCAGGACCTCTGCCCTGATCTGCTCCAGCTGGGGCATGAGCGAGGCTTCCGGAGCCGGACGAAGCGCGAGGTAGTGCCGATAGGCGGCGAGCGCCTGGTCTTTGTGCCCTGTCAGCGCGGCAAGTCGTCCCTCCTCCCGCAACTGGGTCGTCAGATAGACCTGATCCTGCGCGAACCAGACGGATCGTCGCCTGATCGCGGCAAAAGCGTGTTCCAGATCTCCCAGTGATTCGTACAGGAGAGCGGTGACAATGTTGGCCATAGCAATGCGCCCGCTGCTGGCCGTCTTGTAGTCCGTCGCGGCAAGCAGGGAATCCAGTCGGACAACCACCTGCTTCACGTTCGGCCGCTTCAGCAGATCAGATTCCATCGCCTCAATCAGCGCGATCTCGATCAGGCTTTCCGTGGTCGGCCCACCGCTTGCCCGCTCGATGGCCTGCAGCCGCTCGATCGATGCCCGTGTATGCGTCGTGTCTCCATGCGCGAGCCGCCATGGCTCCATAATGCGGACGATGCTGCGTTGCCGCGTCTGGCTGGCGGTATCGGATCGCAAGGGCTCCCGCTCCACCGCAGTCAGTTTCGCGGCGGCGGCCCGGGCGCTCACGGAATCACCATCGGCCATCATGGCGTCCCGCACTATGGCGATGAGTGGATTGACGTCCTCCGGTCCGGTCGACTGTTGTTCAAGCCAGGCCGCTGCGGCCTTGGGTCGGCCCTGGAGCAACGCCACCGTGCGCGCTGTTCCATAGTAGGTCACCCGGTCCTCCTTCCGGGGAGTCTTGACGATCAGCGACTGGACCGCGTACCACGCGTCCTGGATGCCGGTCCCATCGAAAAGCGCGTGATCCATGAATCGGTACAGGAGCGTCTGGTGCGTCGGTGTCACCGAGTCCCGGAAAGAAAGAAAAGTCGCGCTATCGCCGACCAGGTGCGCCTTGTACCAGTGATATGGCACCATCCAGCTCTGCGACACACTGTCCGGCATCTGGGCTGAGACCCGGATTACCCGGTGCTCCATCGCAGTGTCGCCAGTCTGGGTGGCCAGTAACAGGATGTGGGTGAACGCGAGAGCGTTGGTGGAATCGAGGTCAAGCGAACGCTTGAACGCGTCGAGTGAACTCCTGGAAGGATCGGCGTAGCCCAGGATCAGTCCGAAGTGAAAAATATCGTCGGCGTACAGCTCCCAAGCATCCGCCCTGTCCGGTGCCAGTTGGAGATATCGTTTCCGCGCCTCGAACTGTTCGACGGTCGAAGAGGGCGCAGGATACCGGGGCCCGGCGAGAGCCTCGAGCAGCGCCCGATCACGGGGGCTCAATCGAGCCCGCGAACGGTAGGCCGACTGGAGCCCTCGTTCTCCCAGGGCATTGTCGCCGTACCATCCTGTCGCCACTCGGAGCCCGAGTCCCGCCAGCGCAAAGGTCGAATCAATATCAAGGGCACGAGCAAAGGCTCGAGCGGCCGGCCCCGCGTCACCCTGTCGAAGCCGGGCCTTCCCGTCGAGATAGGCCCGAAGGGCCGGGAGCGAGGAACTGGTAAGCGTCGAGAGGGGCTGATCGGTTTCTCCCGACGCGGTCGTCAGAAGCTTCGC
>JBDTRF010000126.1:0-10108 GCA_039931815.1 Gemmatimonadota bacterium | reverse complement strand
GCCCTCCATTGCGGCGCCCGCGGCGTAACAGCGACCGCGTACAGCGCTCGCGCCAGGATTCGAAGATCGATGATGCCGCCCTCGAACGAGTACCAGTCCAGGACCTCGTCACCGGGCCGGTGATATCGGGTGCTGAGATACTCCTCCAGCTTCTGCTGCATCCAGTCTCCTGGTTTCCCGACGGCCGTATATCCTCCGCCGAGGAAGAGGGCGGGCACACCGGCTCGGGCAAAGCTGTAGTGATCCGAGCGGGTGAAAAAGTGCTGATCTTCGATGAACTGGAGTTCCGTAGCGCCGATCTTCACCGCCAACCCTTCCGCCTTAGCCGCCCGGCGAAACACGGATTCAAGCTCAGAATACTCCATTCCGAGCGCCCAGGTGTCGGTCGTTCGGGAGAATGGATTCACACCGTCCACGTTGAGCATGGCGGCCGTGTGTTCCAGAGGGATCAAGGGCGACTTCACGTACGCCTCGGAGCCAAGCAACCCCACTTCCTCCGCGTCAAAGGCAATGAACAGGACTGATCGCGGCATGACCACTCGAGTGTGGGCGAACGCGTCCGCGATTGCCAGGACCCCGGCGACGCCGGTGGCGTTGTCTTCCGCGCCGTTGTAGATCGAGTCGCCATTTACCGCGGGCCCGATCCCCAGGTGGTCGTAATGCGCGCCGAGAACCACGGCGTCTCGCCCGCCCGCGCCCTGACCCGGCCAGAGGCCCGCCACGTTCCGCGCATGAATCGTCCGATACTTCACGGAGGTGGCCGCATGCACTTCGATTCCCATCAGCAGCGGACGAAAGTCCCGCCGTGCGCTCTGTCGAACCAATGACGGGAGATCGAGCCCTGCGAGCGTCATTAATCGAGCCCCGGTCGAATCTCGAATCCAGCCGGAGATACCCGGCCGACCCGCTGGCATCGTGTCTCGTTCCGCGAGCGCGAAATCTTCACTGAACCAGTTTCTGGCGATCGAACTCCAGGCATATCCCGTCTCCGCCGGGCGATGAATCACCAGGGCACCGATGGCTCCGTGCCGTATCGCTTCGAGCGTCTTGAATGAACGAGTGCCATAGGAGCCCGATCCGGTGAATATCGTGCTGTCCACCTGCCCGGGATGACCGGCAATGGCCACGACCAGCTTACCCCGCACGTCCACATCCTTGTAGTCATCCCACTGGTATTCCGGTGCCACCACGCCGTATCCCACGAAGACCAGGCGACCCTGGTATTCCCGGAGGGTATCGCTCCCCACGATCAGAAGCGCCTGATCGCGGCCGGGAGCGAACCTTTCTCCTCCGGCCGTCAGCTCCGATCGAACGATTCGGCTTGCCTCGATGTCGAAGGGCTGGAACCATCCACCGTTCTTTCCGGCGGGTGTGAGCCCCATGCTCTCGAATTGGGCCGCGATGTAGATGCCGGCTAGTCGTCCACCCCGGGTGCCCGGGGCGCGGCCCTCCAGGAGATCATCTGAGAGAAAGTGAAGGTGGCTCTCGAAAGTGGCAGGCTGGATGGCGGTCGCGATACGGGTGGCCGGTCCAGGACGTACCTGTGCGTTTCCCTTCACCGCCGCCAGGGAAATCGCGCCGAGGAGAATCAGCCGGCGGGTCACTCCATCGCTTTCGTGGAGAGAAAATTCTCGATTTCGTGGATCACCCGTTCCGGTTGCTCGACGTGGGGCCGATGCCAGGAATTTCCGATCACGACCAGTCGACAATTCGGGATAGCTTCCGCAATCTGACGGCCGATGGAAACCGGAATCAGAGGGTCGAGACCTCCCCAGAGAAGGAGAGTGGGCTGCTGGATCAGACGATATCGATCCTTCAGCGCGGTGAAATCAAAATCGCGCAGCACAGCAGCAGCGGCTTCGCGAGCCGCGTTTCCAGCTCGAACGCCCGAAGGAAGTCCCGGCGGGTCGGTAATCCACGTGGGATCGTCGGTTTGCAGTATGAGACCACGCACCTTGAGGGACCACGCCGCCAGCTCGCGTTGGCGCTCCGAGAACGCTTCGTCGGCCAGCCCAAAGCCAAGACCAAAACCTGCCGGAGCGATCAGGACCAGCCGAACGATTCGATCCGGTCGCTTGAGCGCCAGTGCCGCGGCTATCTCTCCTCCCATGGAATGCCCCACGAGTACGACGGGGCCGTCAGTCGAGCGGTCGAGAAAGTCGCTCAAGTCGTCGACAATGGAATCGAGGGCAAACGAGGCCGGCCGTTCACTGAGCCCCGAGCCGGGGAGGTCAATGGCGTTCACACGAAAGTGTCGTGCGAGGGGGCCGATGATACCCCGGAACGCGAGCAGCGATTCCCCATATCCGTGAATCAGCACCAGCGTGGTGTCGCCCTGTCCCACCCGAAGCGCCCGCAAGTGGACATTGCCGGCGGGCAACCACTCGGATTGATAAGCGGGGCGGTGGGTCCACTTCCGGTCGACCAGCACCATAAGTGGCAGCACCACAAGCATTGCAACCCACCACCACTTCTTTCGAATCGTCGAGCTCCGGGTAGAGTTCTAAGCGGGACCAGGGACGAGGAACCAGCCATAGCGAAGACTGTAGAAAGAGCAAACGCAAAGCTCACTCACAACGATCGCTCATTATCCTCGACAGATGCCTTGTGCCATCCTCTGTCCCCAGTGTTACCGACATTTCACAATCGAAATCGACTTGCCCATCATCGCTGCCTGCTCACTCGTCGTGGCGAGGCGCCCACCCGGGAGCCAGGCGATGCCTTCACCCTGGATATCCATCGATGCGACGCAGGTCTTGCGGTCGGGATCGGGGATGAGATGGGTTCCTTCCAGCCGGAAGAAATAGATGAATCCGTAGGTTCTGACCGCGACCCTTTCACCATCATCAGAGATCGACGCGTCAGTCACATGCCAGTACCCGCCGTTTTTTGCCGGGATAGGGAGCTCGCCGATCTCCTCGGCCGTCGCCCTGGCCGTTGGAGTCGACCAGGTTTTGGCGGGAATGCGATAGAGTCGTACACCGTGACTTCGTCCCTTGCTGATCAGATAGAGATCTCCAACGGAACTCAGAAACATGGCCTCGACGTCCCTGGGTCCGTCGGGATAAATCGCGGTGAGAACCCCGGTCGGGCGTACCATGCCTCCCGCGGTACCCCGTCTTACGACTGGTTCCGGCACCCGGTAAATGTTGACCGCCGGGTAGCGCGCCAGGTTGTCACCGGTGTCTCCAATATAGAGGCACATTCGCGCGCCACATTGGGCATACCCGAGCGACTCCCAGTCGCGATTATCAGCGCCCTCGATCCCAAAAACGCCGAGGTTGTGGCCCAGGGTATCAATGGCAAATAATTCGGCGGGGTTTCCGGAGTCATTGAGCGTCCAGAGAACTCCTGCCTGGGTCCGACTGCGAACCAGGGCTGAACTCTCCGTCAGCCGAGGGTTTTCCAGCGGGCTCCTCAACTCCACTCTTGCCGTATCCTCCGCCTGGGGCCAGGCGCTTCTGATCAGGACGCAGGCAAGTGTCACCAGGATCGTGAATTCGCGCATGCTCAATGGTAATCCATGCCTGGGAGCAATGATTTCCCTCTCAGGGACCGGCTTTTTATTGTACCGCCCTGCGCTCTGCCGGCCGTCGTTGAGCCCAAAGCTTGCTCCTATCTGGTGGCCCCGTCATCTTTTACCTCAACGTTTCTCCAAAGAGTGCTATGCTCGAGAGCCTTAAGTCACGGCCAACACCCAAGTTACCAGACCAGGTCCGGTTCGATGGCCGGATCCTTTTTCTGACTGAGGACCCCACGCTTGTCGCGTCCCAGTTGCAGGGTGAGGATCTGGACTGGAATCCGTCCATCAGCCTGCGCAATGACATCTCGACTGACGAGATCACGCCGGCCTATATCTGCTACTATTTCGACGAAACCCTGGGGGAGTTCCCCTACCTCGGTCTCAAGGCGGGCGAGGAGTTTCCCATCACCCGGGGCTCGGTCAAACGGGGAGGATTTGCAGTCTCGGTCAGCGGCAAGCGGCGGGGAAAAGGATCCAGTCGCGAGCAGTCGCCCTATGCGGAAATGATGGCGGGGATTCGGCTGGTGATCGCCGAGAACATCGAGCGCATCTACCGGGAGAACTGCCAGAACCTGGGACTGTTCACCAGCACAGACTTTGGCCTGATCGAGCGGATTCGCCGGGGGGAAAGTATTCCGCTGGAAGAATTCACCCGTGGCGAGGGTGAGATCACCCGCGGCATCATCGAACGGGGAGGCCTCTTCCAGTACAACCTGGCTCGCCTTCAGGGCAAGGCCAGTGCTCCCCCTCTCGCCACGCCGAAGCGGCCGATGACGCTGGCTGAAAAGATCATCGCTCGGCACTGGGTGGCTGATCTCTCGACCAACCAGGTCGGGACGCCCTTCGTGAAGCCGGGAGACGAAGGCTTTATCCGCACGGATATTCGCTTCAGCCATGAGTACGTCACTCCCATGTCAGCCATCTTCTGGCGGGACTACGTCGGGGTGGACGAAAAGGTGGTCGATCCGGATTCCATTTTCTTTTTCCGCGATCATCTCACTTTCCTCGAACTGGCGATGACGGACGAGCGGAAGGCGGAGGGATTGCTCGATGTTGCGCTGGAGCTCAAGAAGAAACAGGAGGACTTTGCGGCGGAGCAGGGAATCAAACTGTATGGGGAGCTGCCGCGATTGGGCCCCAATATGCTGATCCAGGGTTCCGAGGCGATCTGCCATTCCAAGATTCTCGAACAGCATGCGCTGCCCGGCCAGGTGATCATCGGGAGTGACAGCCATACGCCTCACAGCGGTGCCATGGGATGCCTGGCGTTTGGTGTGGGCACTACCGCGATCTTCAACTCGTGGTTGACCAGGGACGTGCGCGTACAGGTTCCGCCGTCCGTGCTCATCCGGGTCAACGGAGCAAAGCCGGACAATGTCACGGCGAAGGATTTCATGCTGCAGATTCTCCGGCAGCCCTATGTGAAGACCGGCAAGGCGATCGGCAAGATCGTCGAGTATGCCGGGCATGCGGTTCAGTCGCTTTCCATCGACGAGCGGGCGACGATGACCAATATGGCGGCCGAGGTGGGCGCCTTCACCGGGATCATTCGTCCGGATGAGAAGAACGTCGAGTTCCTGGTGCGGGAACGGGGGATGTCACCCGATGCGGCCCGGGCCATGATCGACCAGATGTTTTCCGATCCCGATGCTGTCTACGAAGAAATCATTGACATCGATGCCGTGACGCTCCGGCCGATGATCGCCCTGCCCGGTGACCCCGGCAATGGCCTCTTCATCGAGGAGTTGGGGCACGAGGTCAAGGTGGATATCGCCTATGCCGGCAGCTGTACGGCGGGAAAGAAGGAAGACATGGATATGTACGCCCGGGTTCTCAAAGAGGCGGCGGACCAGGGTGAGAGGATTCACCCTGATGTCCATTTCTTCATTCAGTTCGGAAGTCAGGATGTGAAACGCTACGCCGAACGAAAAGGGTACGTGGAAATCTTCCGCGCGGTGGGAGCCGAAATCATCGAGCCATCCTGCGGGGCCTGTATTAATGCCGGGCCCGGGGTCTCGTATGACAAGAAAACCGTCACGGTGAGCGCCATCAACCGGAACTTCCCCGGTCGCAGCGGCCCCGGCCAGCTGTACCTTGCCAGCCCGTATACCACGGCGGCCTCCGCCCTGGCAGGTCGAATCACAGTCTGGGAGCCGGAATCCGTCGTCGCCTGATTCAACGCCGTGGTGCGAGAGGCGCAGGGAGTATTCCTGCGCCTCTTTCTTGTGCGGTTTTTGAAGGCGTTAGAATGAACCAACCCCCGGCGCTATGCGTCGGGGGTCGGCGACCGAGGGACGAGATCTCGCCTCACATCATCAGGATATTGTTGGCGGGTCGGGCACTACTCTTTGCAGTTTCTCGACCAGGACGCCATCCTGAAGAGTCGCCTCGATCTTATTCCAGGTCCTTCCTGCTGGCGATGCCTGCTGACACTGCCTCTTCCAGTTCACAATAACAATAGCTCAGCGACCATGAATGGAGGCTGAAGAACGGATGAGTCTCCCGTCAACCTTCTTGTCATCTCAAACGAAAGGCGCGGCAGACCCACGGTCCCCTGCGCCTGATTGCGGATTGTGTGATTATCGGGCGGTTGCGTCGGCTGAATCGGCAACGTGAGTAACCCCGCCGAGCCGGGCTGACACCACCGGCGCCGGCCGGAACGAGCCGGGATCGTAGACGCCGCGCGGGTTCCAGAGGACCCACGACTTGATCCCCAGGTCCTCGACCGCCCGAATCTGCTCTTTCACGTGGTAGGGCGTGTATCGCGGCAGTCCCAGGGTGAACGCCTGGAGCCAGGGGCGAATCTCGGCCGTCTTCCCCAGAGGCTTGGACCTGGTAATCCCGTCCTGAATGGCCCGGTGAACCACTTTATAGGGCTCGCTGTTCGGGTGCTGGATCTCGCCAAAACCGTGGTAATAGTGGCTCGGGTACACCATGGGCAGCACGACATCGGCCGATGTGACGAGATCTTCCCAGACCTGGCCGATCCCCATGTCGACTTCGGTGCTCGAGGTCATTCCGAAAATGTCAATCGTGAACGGAACGCCCAGCGGTTTAATCCGGTCCCGGAGAAGTCGCAGGTTTCGAGTGACGCCCTGCCGTGTCGATTCCCCAGCCCGACGAGCGGTAAAGGCCGCCGTGGCCATCTTGGACTTGGGCTCATCGGGGAACCGCACGTAATCGAACTGAAGCTCTGAAAACCCCATCCTGACCGCTTCCTGTCCCAACTGTGCCGCATAGACCCAGACCGAATCGTTGAAGGCATCAACCCACGCGGTACCCTTTCGATCGTGCCACAAACCGCCGTCAACATTCTGAATGGACCACTCCGACTTCCGTATGGCGAGCAGGGGATCCTTGGCCACTACGATCCGGGCGATTGGATAAATGCCATGATCGTGCAGCACTTTGAGCCGCGCCGCGAAATCGGGGGCCCGGATCTGGTTATTGGCGCCGATCTGAATTGCGGTCCCGACGCCGGACCGATACGTCAGGTATCCGGTGTCGTCCTTGACGTCGATGACAAAGGCGTTCACCTCCGTCGAGTCCGCCAGTCGTACGAGGTCGTAGAAGCGTTTGGAACCAAAGACCCACGCATTCAGATATACCGCCCGAATGTCTTTGGGGGGTTGGTAGAGGGGAGGCGCGGGCCAGTTGATTGGCTCGAGCTGCCGGGATCCGATGGAAAGGAGACTGTCTCGAGTCGCAACTGGTCGAA
Source organism: Gemmatimonadota bacterium (assembly GCA_039931815.1). Taxonomy (GTDB): domain Bacteria; phylum Gemmatimonadota; class Gemmatimonadetes; order Gemmatimonadales; family GWC2-71-9; genus DASYPP01. The sequence goes on along the minus strand of JBDTRF010000126.1, from coordinate 2,867 downwards.
CCAGCTCATCTCCCCAGGTCGGGGTCTGAGCCTGGACTCGAACAATCGAGAGTTGCCCGATGGCAAGGCAGGAAAGAAGTACTCGGCGCATATGCCGACTAATCTTGCAAGCCACGTGCCTTGATGAGAGTGGCCCGGATCACCTTACTCAGGGTTCCGAGACTGGCTTGATCTCCGTTCTCCGGTTTCTGACTCGTGCGAGATCCGTGGAGTCCTGCGTTATGAGATTGGTCGACCCATAGCCCCTGATCGTCAGCTGAGATCCCCGGACACCCTTCCCCAGAAGGTAGAGCCGGATGGCCTGGGCCCGATCCGTGGAGAGCTTGAGGTTCTCCTCTGGTGGCAGACGATCCTGCGCGTTGCCACCGATCTCCACTTTGAGTGATGGCCGCGCCAGCAGGGCGGTGGCGATCGAATCCAATTGGGCTTGAACCACCGATCGAAGGGTAGAACTTCGAATCGCGAAGGCATTCCCGGGAACGGTCCAGCCACTGGCGGGGGACGGTGCTCCCGCCGATGGCTCAGGTGCCTGCGTTGGAGGGCGCCGAACCGTGTCCACCGGCTGGGCGGCCGGCGTCGTTGGGGTGGTCGGGCAACCATTGAGATCGACTGGCGTATTCGGTGGAGTTCCCGGGCAGAGGTCAGCGGCGTCCGGGGCCCCGTCCCGGTCGCTGTCGAGGATCGGTGGGCATCCGAAGCTGTTCACCGTGGTGCCTGCGGGCGTGTTCGGGCATCGGTCGGCGGCATCGACAATGCCATCCCGGTCACTGTCGATGACCGGGGGGCAGCCGAAGGAGTTGACCGTGGCACCCGGCGGCGTGTTCGGACACCGGTCGATTCCGTCGAAGACGTGGTCGTTGTCCTGGTCTCCGGGGCAACCCAGGCGATCAGTCGTGGCTCCGCTCGGAGTATTGGGACAGCGATCCAACCCGTCCGGGACTTTGTCTCCGTCGCTGTCGGATGGGCACCCCGTGGTATCCACCGCGGCGCCAGCCGGGGTATTCTCGCACCGGTCAATGCCGTCAAGGACGCCATCCCGGTCGCTGTCTTTGGGACAGCCCGCCGCGTCAACCGCCGAGCCCGAGGGACTGTTCGGGCAGCGGTCTACCCCATCAAGAATACCGTCTTTGTCGGTGTCCGACGGGCACCCGCTGCTGTTCACGATGGCGCCGACGGGCGTGCTGCCGCAGCGGTCGTAGCGATCGTACACCCCGTCTCCATCGCTGTCGTTGAGCGGCTTGCTCCCCAGCATGTAGCTCAGGCCCACGCTGAACGAGAGATTGGTAAACGAAGGTGAAGAGCTTCCACTGTTGCCCAGCAGGATTTCACCGCGGGTGAGCACCGTTGGCGAAAGGGCATATCGCACCCCCAGGCCGGCCAAGAGCGCATTGGATGAACCGCAGATTTTGCTGGGGGCGATGCTGTCCGGGCAGCTCCCGTAACCGACTTTTCCGTATCCTGCCTTGAGGTACACCGAGTTGTAGAAACCGAGAGGAAAATTGTAGAGGCCAGCGGCGGCGAAGGTGGCGACATTGACCGTCTCGCCGTTCCGCGACTTGGGAACCGCGAACGACCCCTCGACCTCGACCGAGACCTTGCGGAAAAACCAGTATCCCAGGCGGCCGGTAAAGCCAACTGAACTCGAAAGCTCGGTGGCGGTATCGAACTTGTTATAACTCAGGGCTCCGTTCGCCTCAAACCGGTAAAGCCGCTGTCCAGCAGCGGGGCTGGGCACGGCCGAACTTCCGATTACCAGCAAAGAGAGAAGAGACAGCGTGCGCATGGCGATCCGGTTCGAGTAGTCAGGCTGGCCAGAAAGGCCGCGTTCCCGGGCTGGTGCGAGAAAGATGCTTGAGCCTGGCAGTCCGGGGCAAGGAAACGGGACTTGGCTTCCCGCCGATGGCTGGCTACGATTGACCAGCCGAACGACCCACCCCTGCGTTGAGCCCAATGAAGATTACAATCGAATACTGCGTCGTCTGAAACTATCAGCCTCGAGCGTCCGGTCTGGCCGCTGAGCTCAAGAAAGCCTTTCCCGATGCCGAAGTGCGCCTGGTGGAGTCCGCTGGCGGCGTCTTCGAGGTCGGAGTGGACGGTAGTCCGATTTTTTCCAAGAAGGCCCTCGGCCGGCACGCGGCCCCTGGCGAAATCGTGGGCATCATCGGCAAGCGAAACCCCGGCGGATGACCGGTCCGGGAAGGAACGGCGTTAAGTTCATCTAACGACAGTTCCACTTCAAGAAAGTCTCCGTGCCCCAGTTTTCGGTGTTTCCTCTCCTTCACACGCTTTTTCCCGCGCACCCCGCGCGCTCCCATTCATGCGGATAGCCATTTCGACCGGTGGTGGCGATGCCCCCGGCCTCAATGCGGTTATCCGGGCCATTGTCCTGTCGGCCTCTCAGCGTGGATGGCAGACCTACGGCATTCGCCGCGGATTTGACGGGCTCCTGGAAAACGAAGGAATCATGAGACTGGGACCCAAAGAGGTCCGCGGCATCACCCACCTCGGTGGAACCATCCTGGGCACGACCAATCGGGGCAATCCTTTCCGGTATACCCGGAAGATGCCGGATGGTACCGAAATGGAGTACGACCGCTCGGATGAACTCATCGCTGCCTTCAATGCCAGCGGGTTTGAGGCCCTGATCTCAATCGGTGGCGACGGTAGCCTGCTGATCGCGCACGAGTTGTGGAAGAAGGGCCTGCCGGTGGTCGGCGTTCCCAAGACCATCGATAACGACGTGGTTGGAACGCTGGCGACGTTCGGCTTTGATACCGCGGTCAGTACGGCGACCGAAGCCATTGATAAACTGCACTCGACGGCGGAAAGCCATCAGCGCGTCATGGTCGTGGAGCTGATGGGACGCT
>JBDTRF010000125.1:0-10239 GCA_039931815.1 Gemmatimonadota bacterium | reverse complement strand
AAGCCAGTCCGGTGGCAATAACGGCCGGGAATGGCGCGATGGCGCTGGTGGATGATCACGGTCGGGCGCTGCCGTTTGATCCGTCGGTATCGGCACCCGATCTGCCGGTGATGGCCAAGCCGGATTCCGCAGTGGCCCAGGTGCTGGCCCTGGTACGCGCAGTCGATCCTTCTCTGTTTGCCAGGATTTCGTCCGCCTGGCGGAATCACAAAGATGTCGTGTTGCAGGTTGATTCCAGGCGGTACTGGTTCCGGGCCAACCCTTCGGCGGAGGCAATCCTCGCAGTGATCGCAGTAGCGGCAGATCTGGATCGCAAGGGGCGCGACTACATGGAACTCGATGGGCGTTTCGAGGGCCAGGTCGTGGTCCGCTGGAAGGCAGCATGACCCCTCCCAACCAGCGACTTGTCGCGGCCCTCGACCTCGGCACGACGAAGGTCGCGGCGATTATTGCCGAAGTCTCCGGCGAAGCCCGGTCGCCGATCGCCAAGATTCTCGGCGTCGGGGTCGAACGGAGCGGCGGAATTCGACGGGGTGTCGTCCGGGATATCGAGGAGACCACACGCGCCATCGCCAAGGCGATGAAAGACGCCCAGCGTATGGCGGGTGTCGAGGTGGGGGCTGCCTACTGCGGAATCGCCGGGGAACACGTCGCGGGGCGAAGCTCGCACGGCATGGTCTCGGTCACCGGCGAGGAGATCCGCACCGGCGACGTGGCGCGGGTCAACGACATGGCGAGCAATGTGTCGTTCGGACGGGACCATGAACTCCTTCATGCCATCCCGCAGGATTATCTTATTGATCAACAGCCGGGCATCAGCGAGCCGATCGGCATGACGGGTTCCCGCCTCGAAGCCGAGGTGTACCTGGTGACGGTTCTCTCAAGTGTCATGCAGAACCTCAAGAAATGTGTCGAGCGGGCCGGATTTACCGTCGCGGAATTTGTGCTTGAGCCCCTCGCGGCTTCCCTGGCGACGTTGACGCCCGACGAACTGGAATTGGGATGTGCCCTGGTTGAGCTGGGCGGGGGTTCAACCAACGTGGCGATTTTCCATGGCGGTAAGATCCGCCATACCGGCTCCTTACTCTGCGCCGGCGGACACGTCACTGGGGACATCGTTCACGGACTTCAGGTTACTCAGCAGGATGCCGAAAAACTGAAGGAACGTTTTGGCGCCGCCTATGAGCCGCTGGTTCCGGATAGTGATGTCATCGGGCTTCCCAGCACCCCAGGCCAGGGTCCTCGTAACGCCGAACGTCGAGTGCTCGCCCATATCATGCATATGCGGCTGCAGGAGGTCATGGAGTTCGCCCGCGATGAGGTCACGCGCGCGGGCTATTCCCAGCGGCTCCCGGCGGGTGTGGTACTGACTGGCGGCGGAGCACTGACGCCAGGCATCGTGGAGTTGGCAAGGGACGTGTTCGCCATGCCGGCCCGAGTGGGAAAGCCGGGACAGGGATTGGGCGGGTTGGCCGACAGCGTCGAATCGCCAAGGATGGCGGTACCCGCCGGGTTGGTGCTCTATGGTGCCCGGCAGGCCGCGCTCGTCGGGTTCGGGACCGGCGGACGACGGACCCAGTCGGTGGAGAAGGTGCTGGGGCCGGTCAAACGCTGGCTGCAGGACTTCTTTTAGAAACAGCAACCACGAAGAACACAGGCGCAAAGAAGACGCGGGCTGATTTCGCAGGTTCGAACGCCATCCTGATCCCGCGGATAGGAACAATTCGCGGACGCAGGGAACACCAGGTTCAGCATGACCACGTTGTGGTCTTCGTGGTGAATTCAGCAGGCAATTAACGAGCGGATCTACTCAACGGACGACCCCTGAGGTGCTTCCATGATCTTCGAGCTCGAAGAGAACACAGCCCAGAACGCGCGAATGAAGGTCGTCGGTGTGGGTGGTGGCGGCGGAAACGCCGTCAACCGCATGATCGATGAGCAGCTGCAGGGTGTCGAGTTCATTTCGGTGAACACCGATTCGCAGGCGCTGCATACATCGAAATCTGACATAAAAGTCCAGATCGGCCGGAAGCTGACGCGAGGCCTGGGCGCGGGTGCCCGGCCCGAAATCGGGCGGCAGGCCATCGAGGAAAACCGGGATGAGGTCAATGCCTCGATCCTCAACGCCGACCTGGTCTTCGTCACCTGTGGCATGGGTGGCGGCACCGGTACCGGGGCGGCACCGCTCATTGCGCAAATGGCGCGCGAAGGCGGAGCGCTCACCGTCGGCATTGTCACCAAGCCGTTTCTCTTCGAGGGGCGGAAGCGGATGCGCCAGGCCGAAATGGGCATCGCGGAAATGCGCAAGAACGTCGACACCATGATCGTGGTACCGAACGAGCGACTGCTCGCGGTGGTGGGGAAGGGCATTCCCTTCCAGGACGCGCTGAAGAAGGCGGACGAGGTACTGCTGCACGCTACCCAGGGAATCGCCGGACTGATTACCCGCACCGGCATCATCAATGTCGATTTTGCCGACGTGCGAACTATCATGCAGAACGGTGGTGCCGCTCTCATGGGGACCGGCATCGGGCGGGGAGAGAATCGCGCCATGGAGGCCGCCCAGCAGGCCATCTCCAGCCCGTTGCTCGACAACGTGTCCATTTCGGGCGCAACTGGCGTCCTGATCAATATCGTCGGTGGCGACGATCTCACGCTGGGCGAAACCACCCAGATCAGCGAGATCATCCACGACGCCGCCGGCGACGAGGCCGAGATCATCTTCGGGGCGGCCTCCGATCCGGCGATGCATGGCGAGGTCCGCGTCACGGTCATCGCCACGGGTTTTGACCGTGCGGTCACCGGCGATCCGCACCAGCAGCGCGCCTCATCGGTGACCGCGCCAGGCGTCCTGGCGTTTCCTTCCAAGCGCTCGCCGCTGGCGCCGCCGCCCGCCAATCTGTCTCGACCGGAGCCGCGGAATGAACCGCGGCCCGAACCCAGGAAGCCGGAGACGCCCAAGGGCGCGACCGAGGTCCCGGACATGGAAATCCCCACGTTTATCCGGAGGCAGATGGACTGATGCGATGGTTTCGGGCGCTCCTGCCGATTGGAATACTGGGCCTGGCCGCGATCTTTGCGCTCCAGGGCAACTGGCCATGGCAGCGCCTCCACGTCGCGATGCCGATCGTCGTTTCCCATGCGTTCACCGAATCCAGTGACACGTTACATACTGGGGAAACCCTCTCCGATCTGTTTCAGCGGAACGGGGTGGGGGACATGGCGCTCAACGCGCTGATCGAAGAAGGTCGACTCGACCTGCGGAAGCTCCGGCCAGGACTGGTCTTCGCGTTTCGGCAGGACCTGACCGACTCGGTGCCATCCCAAGTGCATTTCCGAAGCGGACCCGAGAATCGAATCTCTCTGGATCGCGAAGGTGAGGACTGGGACGCGGTGTCGCAGCCGATCCTGTGGCACCCCGAGCCAATCCGGCTCGAGGGGGACATCGACCAGTCGCTCTATGTCGCGCTGGATGAGCAAGTCCCGGATTCTTCGCTGACGGCGGGGGAGCGGGTGCGGCTCGCCTGGGACCTGGCGGACACCTACATGTGGCAGGTCGATTTTACCCGGGACATCCGTCCGGGTGATCACTACAACGTCGTGGCTGAGCGGCTGATTTCCGAGGAGGGCGAAGTCCGATTCGGACGCATTCTGGCGGCGGATCTTCGCATCGGCGGGAAGAGCCTCCCCGCGTTTCGGTTTCGTAATAGCCGTGGGAACGAGAGTTTCTACGACGACGAAGGCAATTCATTGAAGCGCGCGTTTCTGCGAGCGCCCGTAGAATTTCGCCGGATTTCCTCAGGCTTTACCAGCGCGAGGTACCACCCCATCCTGGGCCGATGGCGAGCGCACGAGGGAACTGACTACGCGGCGGCGCCCGGCACACCGGTGATGGCGGCGGGCAATGGGACCGTGGTTCGGGCTGGCCGGGCCGGGGGCTATGGGAACCTGGTTGAAATCAGTCACGCGAACGGTATTACCACCCGCTATGGGCATCTCCGCGGATTCGCCAGCGGAATCCACTCCGGGACCCGGGTTACCCAGGGCCAGGTTATCGCCTATGTCGGGTCGACTGGCCTCGCGACCGGACCACATCTCCATTATGAGTTTCGCGTCAATGGCCAGGCCAAGGACTCTCGCCGGGTGGCGCTGGCGAACGGAGAGCCGATTGCCTCGCGTGATCGCGATGCATTCAACCGATTGAAGCTGGAATTATCCGCCATGCTCTACCGCGTCGGGACGGCGGTCGCTGCGGGCCCGGCGCCGGGAAAAATTCTTTCCGCTCCCGCCTCGGGGCGATGAGCGTTCCGGGTTCCCCGATGTTCCCGCCCTGGCGGGCTCACCGGGCGCCTGATTCCTCGGCCTGACGTCCCTCCGTTGGAACTCTTCCCCGCCATCTCCATCCGTTCAAACCGGGTCGTCCGCCTGAGCCAGGGTGATCTCGCTCGCGCCACTTTCTATGAACAAGACCCAGTCGCCATGGCGGAGCGCTTCGTCTGGCAGGGCGCCCGGTGGCTCCACATCGTCGACCTCGACCGCGCTTTCGGCGATGGAGAAAATTCAGTGGTCATCGATCGAATCGTTCAGCGGGTTGGCTCGTACGTACAGATACAACTGGGCGGCGGACTCCGGACCATGGAGCGGGTCCGGGAAGTGATGTCCCTGGAAGTCGCGCGACTGATCCTCGGCACTGCCGCAGTGACTCATCCCGAGCTGGTGGGGGAAGCGATCGCCGCGGCCGGCGCGGGCCGGGTCGCGGTGGGACTCGATGCCAGGCACGGGCTGGTCGCGCTCCGGGGATGGACTGAGACAAGCACCCAGCACATTGCGGATGTTGCGCGCCGGGTAGTGGCCGACGGGATCCGCAATATTGTCTATACCGACATCAGTCGAGACGGCATGTACCATGGCCCCGATCTCGCCGGCACTGCCGAGTTACAGAAGTCCGGTGCCGGAATCATCGCGAGTGGAGGAATCGGATCGCTGGATGATCTGCGCGCGCTCAAGGCCGGCGGAGCGGCTGGCGCAGTGATGGGTCGGGCACTCTATGAGAATCGATTCACTCTCCAGGCGGCTCTCACGGCGGTGGAATAATCGCCTGCATAGCGCGGGTCGCGAATCGATGCTGAAGCCCGTCGTCCAATCCGCGATCGGAACTGCGCGATCTGTCCTGGCGTCAAATCGCCGGGTACTACGTCAAATACTCTCAGCGATCAGCGATAAGCGATAAGCCTGAATGCCTGTCCTCGTCGTCATACTCGGAGCGGTGTTGAGCGGGCTCACGTACGGCTGGCTCGAGCCGGCCCGAGGTCAGCGTGGTCTGTTCGCCCTCCGGCGCGCCTGGATTCCCTTCCTGGCCCGGGCAATCGCCTGGTCGGCGCTGGGAATTCTCCTGCTGGACGTGAGTTGCGCTGTGCCCGGTCGTATTGCGCGTCCCCTCGTGTTGCTCGATGCGTCGTTGAGTCTCGCCGCGGACAGCGGTCGCTGGAAGGAAGCCCGCGATTCTGCGGAACAGTGGGGTGATGTCCGAACGTTTGGGGACGAACGGTCCCTGCTCGATAGCGCGCCGCAACGAGGTCGCTCGCGCCTGGCCCCGGCGCTGCAGTCTGCCGCCGCCTCCGACCGGCCCATCATTGTCGTCTCGGACGGTGAGATTGAGGATGTGAACGACCTTCCCGCCGATCTCGTCACCCGGGCGGGCGTGCGGCTGTTCCCTCGACATCCCGGACCTGATCTCGCCATCACCAGCGTCGAAGGACCAGCCCGGGTGACCGCCGGCGATTCGGTTCCTCTCGACATCGTCGTGCGCACCTTTGGCACCAGCAGTCTCGCCGAGGCCGGGATCCAGGTCATGGCGGGAGACAGGATCCTGGCGAGCCGACCGGTTCAGCCGGTTTCGAATGGCGAGAGCCGCGTACGGATCGTGCTTCCTTCCTCCGCGCTCAGACCGGAAATCAACCTGCTCTCCATTGGGCTCACCGGAGCTCATGATGCCGAGTCGCGCGACGATTCCCGGCTTTTCATTGTGTCGGTAACGCCGACGCCAGGGGTCGTGCTGCTGGCCAATCCGGGAGACTGGGACAGCCGGTTTCTTTATCGGGCCCTGCTCGATGTCGCCCAGTTGCCAGTGCGTGGATACGTTCGTCTCGAGTCAGGCCGCTGGCGATCGTATACGACGCTCGCCCCTGTCGGTGATGACGAGGTACGCCGGGCAGCCCAGAAAGCCGATCTTCTCATTCTCAAAGGAGACCAGGCCCTCGCCCGTTCGACCGGCGCACGAGGGCTCTGGCTCTGGCCCAGTGGAGAAGGCGGCGCCACGGTGTTGCCGGGGGACTGGTACGTGTCGCCAGGACTGAGCTCGCCCATCGCCGGCGCCTTCACCGGATTGCCACTCGATTCGTTCCCTCCCGCCGTGCAGATCACTCCGGTTCTCGCCGATTCGACGGGATGGGTCGCGCTGTCGGCGCAGAACGGCCGCCGAGGCCCGGAGCGACCCGTTGTCCTGGGTCGTTCCGCTGGCAATCGCCGTGAGGTAACGGTGGCGGCTGATGGACTCTGGCGCTGGGCCTTTCGAGGCGGGTCCAGCGAACAGGGTTACCGGTCGTGGGTCGCGGCCACCGCGAGCTGGCTCCTCGGCGGCGCCGATTCGCTGACGGGTCGGGCTCGCCCGATTCGACCGGTGGTGCCCAACCAGCGACCGATCGTTTTCGAATGGCGCGGGGGGGGAGCACCCGCACCACTTGAAGTCGTGTGGAACGGCGCCGGAGTCACCCGGCGCGACACCCTTCGATTTGATGGAGCGGGGCAGGCGGCGGTCTGGCTTCTCCCGGGATCCTACCAGTACCGGCTGGAAGGTGGTGGCAGCGGACTCGTGGCGGTCGAGGTGTATTCCGACGAGTGGCTTCCCCGGCCCGTCACGCTGCAGGCGCGGCCCGAAGGCGCGGTGCTCGCGAGTGCTTCACCATCCCGTGCGCGAGGCTGGATCTGGCTTTTCGCCGTTTGTGTGCTGGGGCTTGCCGTCGAGTGGCTGGCCCGCCGGCGACAGGGCCTTCGCTGATCCTTCTTCTCCTGCCGCGGTCTTCACACTAGCAAACGACCAACGGCTTATACTGGAGCCACCGGCGTATCAGTTTCGCCGGAGAAAAGGCTGTGGTATATGGATAACATTCATGCGCGCCTTCTGGCCAACCAGCATGCCGCTCTCGTCATTAGCCATCCGGGCCACGAGCTCCGGGTTTATGGATGGATGGAACGTTCCCATCCCGCCGTGTCAGTTCTCACCGACGGCTCTGGTCATACCGGCGCCTCCCGTTTCGACTCCAGTACCAGGATCATCGTGCAGGCCGGGGCAGTCCTCGGCCCGATTCACGGCGCTCTTTCTGATCCCGATCTCTACGAGGCAATGCTCCGAGGCGACCACCAGGTGTTTCGCGACCTGGTGGATCGACTTGTGCCCTCCTTCGTGTCCGCCACACTGGACTACCTGGTTGGGGACGCCACCGAGGAGTACAACCCGGGCCACGATGCCTGTCGGTTGGTGATTGATGCCGCGGTTCGGCTGGCGAATCAATCGCGAAAAGTGCCACTGGGGAACTTTTCCTTCCGGCTGACGGGATCTCCCGCACCGGAGGTGAACTCTTTGCCGGAGGATCTGGTCGAGCTGGATGATGCAACGCTCGAACATAAACTGGCCGCGGCGATGGGATACGAGGAACTCGCCGGGGAGGTCAATGCCGCACTCTGCGCCTATGGGCGAGACCTGTTTCGAGTCGAGGAAATCCGGCCATCGACGTACCCCTGCTGGAACCCGCGGACTGAATCAGGCCGGCCGTTCTACGAAGCTTATGGCGAACGACAGGTGGCGGCGGGGATCTATCATGACGTACTGCGATACCAGGAACACATGCGCCCACTGGCCGACGCCCTGGCCGCGTATCCAGGAGTCCAGGTCCCGGTCGCATGCGTATCCTGATCACCAACTCCGCGCTCACCGGGAGAAACGGGACATCGCTGTATGTGCGGGATCTTGCCTTCCAGCTGCTTCGTCGAGGTCACACTCCAATCGTATATTCAACTGAACTGGGAAAGGTCGCGTGGGAGCTTCGCGGAGCGACCATCCCCGTTACCGATGATCTCGATGCGCTCGATGCCGCCCCCGACCTGATTCACGGCCATCACAATCACGAGTTATTCACGGCCCTGCTCCGGTTCCCCGGTGTACCCGCGGTGCGGGTGTGCCACGGCTGGGTGGACGAGCGTCCCTGGCCGTTTCCCCGGATCAGACGCTATGTGGCGGTGGACGACACGACGCGGGATCGCTGCCTTCATGAATGGGGGTTGCCCGAGGACCAGGTGATGGTGCTGCTCAACTGGGTAGATCTCGAGCAATTCCCCCGCCGTTCTCCGCTTCCTCCCCGGCCCAGGAAGGCGCTGGTGTTCAGCAATAATGCGAGTCGGTATCTCTGGGCGATTCGCCAGGCCTGCTCCGCGAACGACATCGAGGTGGATGCCGTGGGAGAAAGTCTCGGCGCGATAACCGAGGACCCGGGGCGTCTCCTTCCCCAGTACGACCTGGTTTTCGCCAAGGCTCGCGCAGCGATGGAAGCGATGGCCGCCGGATGCTCGGTCATTTTGTGTGACGCGGTGGGATGCGGCCCCATGGTAACCAGCGGGGAGGTCGCCCAGCTGCGGCGCCTCAACTTTGGCATGCGAACGTTGCGCAACCCGATCGAACCGGCGCTGATCAACCGACAAATTGCGCGGTACGATGCGGAGGACGCGAGCCTGGTCTCCAGTCAGATCCGTCAGAGCGCCGGCATCGATGCGGCAGTCGATCAGTGGCAATCGCTGTATGAGGAGATTCTCGCTGACGAGCCGGCTCGGCCTGCGGCAGATCCGGCGGAGGAGATGCGAGCCACTTCCCGCTACCTGCGCTCGCTCCCGAGCCGGCTCAAGGAATGGCCGGATAGCGGGATGCTCGGGCTCCGGATCATGCTTCGGTCGATGTACCGCAAAATGCGCCGCTCGCCTTTTCTACGAACGTTCAATTCCTCCACCACGAGCCAGTGGGCGGACAGCATATCCCGCAAACTCAGAGGGTGATTGAACAGAGGTGACGCTTGCGATTGCGGCGGATGGCAGTGGGGATACCGAGAGTGCGGATCTTACCGGACTACCGCCCTCTAGAATTCAAAACTCAGCACCATCGGTCGAGGCAGAAGGAGAGGGGCCAGCGGCTCATCCTGCCGTGCCACGTGGAGTGTCCCGCGCCAACGCGCTTTCTTCAGCACCGGCTCAATCTCGGCTCTCGCGCATGCTTCGGAGTTGCATCGTTCGCTCAGGTGCGCGAGGATCACCATCTCCAGTCCAGGATGGATCAATCCGCCGATCATCTCGGCCGCGGCGCGATTCGACAGATGGCCGCCCGATCCGGCGATCCGCTGCTGCACCACCGGCGGATAGCCACTGGTCCTGAGCCGCACGTCGTCGTGATTCGCCTCGAGGATGAGCGCGGTGCACTCGCGGAGCAGGTAACGAACCGCCGTGGTTGAGCGACCAAGGTCGTAAGCGATGCCGATGACGGCTCCGCCGGCGCGAACCAGGACCGCAACCGGCTCGGTGGCGTCGTGACTGATCGGGCAGGCGTCGATGCGAAACGGGCCAATCTCCACCGTCTCTCGAAGGCCGACGCTGTGATGACGCGTGCCGTCGGGCAATTGCGCCCGGATGGATCGCCAGGTTCCATCGGAAGACAGGATCGGAAGGGCAAGCTTGCGGAGCAGCCGGGGCGCGCCGCCGGCGTGATCGCCATGTTCGTGCGTCAGCACCAGGCCCAGCACATCAGTCAGCGAAAGTCCCACCATCTCCGCCCGTCGTTCGATCTCCCTGCAGCTGAACCCCGCATCGATCAGCAGGACGGCTCCATCATATTGAATGGCGAAGCAGTTGCCACGCGATCCGGAGCCGAGCACGAAAAGAGTCGGGGTCAAATCGTCAGGTTCCTTGAATTGCTGGAAATGGCTGGTGCAGAAGTGCAGGGAAGTAATGGCGAATCTAATGAGGAGCGGCGTCGGTTGGTATGACCGGGTGACGGGGGTGACGCAGGGTGAAGAAGGCGTGGAGCGTCCAGGGAGGGGGAGCGGTGAGACTCAGGGATGCCGGAACCGCCGGTAGGTGCGACGAAGCGACTCTCGCCGGGCTTCGGTAAACTCCACGTGGCGCCGGGGCATAACGCGCCCC
>JBDTRF010000124.1:0-10290 GCA_039931815.1 Gemmatimonadota bacterium | reverse complement strand
GCCCCGGGAAATGTCGGCCAGGTACGGGAGTGTTCCGCCCGCCTCATGCGCTTCGCCAAGGAAACCGGCATCGCGGTGATCACCGTCGGCCACGTGACCAAAGGCGGCGGGATCGCCGGCCCCAAGACGCTGGAACATATCGTCGACACCGTGCTCTATTTCGAAGGCGAGGGATCTCACGATTATCGCCTGCTCCGGGCTACCAAGAATCGGTTTGGATCAGTCGACGAGCTGGGTGTGTTCTCCATGACGGAACGCGGGCTGATTCCCGTGGGAAATCCATCGGCACTTTTTCTGTCGGCGCGGGCCCCCGAAACAAGCGGGAGTGCCGTGACGGCGTTGATGGAAGGTTCACGTCCCGTGCTGGTTGAGGTGCAGGCACTGGCAGCCCATTCGGGTTTTGGGACACCGCAGCGGGTGGCCACCGGGCTCGATCAGAAACGACTCGCCGTGCTGCTGGCCGTCCTCGAACGGCGGGGTGGGGCCACCTTCGCCAACCTGGATATTTTCGTGCAGGTAAGCGCCGGTGTCCGACTGACTGAGCCGGGAGCTGACCTCGCCGTTGCCGCCGCCCTGATCTCGAGCCTGCATAACCGGCCGGCGGCACCCGACGCTCTCTTCCTCGGCGAGCTGGGTCTCGGTGGCGAGATCCGGCCGATCGCCAGCCTCGATCGGCGACTCACGGAGGCGGCACGACTCGGTTTCCGGCAGGCCTACGTCTCCCGGCGCAGCGCGGCCCAGGTTCCGGGGATCACCCTGATCGGCCTCGAACACATCGGTCAACTGGTGAAGACTCTTGCCGCGTGATATCGGCGTGGTCCTGGTGGCGGGCGGGGCTGGCCATCGAATGGGCGCCTCTGTTCCGAAGCAGTACCTGACAATCCGGGGCGTTCCGATGCTCCTCTGGTCCCTTCGGCCCTTTACGTCACATCCTGACGTGTCCGAAGTTGTCATCGTGATTCCGGAGGATGGTTCGGGTACGCCGGAATGGCTCGATGATCTGGTCGCCGCCGGACTTCGGGTCGTTGCAGGAGGAACCGAGCGGATGGATTCCGTGGAGAACGGACTGCGTGCGCTGTCGGCGGAATGCGCGATCGTCCTGGTCCACGATGCCGCTCGCCCGTTCGTCAGCCGGGAGGTTATTGACGCGGTGATTGCCGGCGCGCGAAGCGGTGACGGGGCCATCGCGGCGGTTCCCCTTCGCGATACATTGAAACGTTCGAAGCAGGAAGGGGAGGCGGCGGTGATTGACCATACGATTCCGCGCGATGCAGTGTGGCGGGCCCAGACCCCGCAGGGGTTTCCCCGGAGCCTTCTCGAGGCGGCGTACCAGAGCGCCCGAGCCGACCACGCTTTCGGTACCGACGAAGCGTCCCTGGTTGAACGAATGGGAAAACGGGTACACCTGGTCCCGGATAGCGCGTGGAATTTCAAGGTGACAACACCGGAAGATCTCCGACTGGCTGAACTTGTGGCGGGCGACCTCGCGTGATTCTTCCATTTCGAACCGAGTCGGAGGTCACCGCGGCAATCACTCCGGTCCGCGAGCATCTCGCCCAGGACAAACTCCTCGGTTATCCGACCGAGACTGTTTACGGACTGGGCTCCGCCCCCACCGATGCGGCTTCGTCCTTGTTGGCCAATGTGAAGGGTCGCGCGGTGGGCAAGCCGTTCCTGCTCCTGGTATCCAGTCGCGAGATGGCCGAGGGGTGGGGACTCTCATTCACGCCTGCCGCCTCGATGCTGGCTGACGCATTCTGGCCCGGACCACTCACACTGGTCCTTCGCGGTGCCGAAGGAAAGTTGCCCGATCTGCTGCGAGGACAAGAGGGCGGAATTGCCGTCCGTCATACGTCCCAGCCGGGCATTCAACGGCTGATCACTGCGTTGGGGTATCCCATCACCTCAACCTCAGCGAATCGTCCCGGACAACATCCTGTCCCGGGTGCCGAAGCGATGGCCGTGGTGTTTTCCGATGATATCGCGTCGGGGCGCCTGCTTGTTCTCGATGGCGGGGTGCTGGGCAACGTTCCTCCCTCCACCCTGGTGGATTGCACGGGGCCCGTCGCGACGCTCATTCGCGATGGTGCGATCCCGCGGTCAGAACTGCGGAGGGCCGCGGGACGTCTGGCGCCGTAGTCGGGCCGCCTTGCGGGCACGGCCGCAAGATGTGCGGTCTAACACCAGACCTGTCTTTCCGGGCGAAGCGCCGACTGACAAGCCTGCGTTGGCGAGATGCCCGCCCGGAATCGTTGGCGCCATGATGGAAGCTCGCTGGACAGGGGGATAGTCCCGTCTCTGCCTGAGCAGCAAACGATCGCGGATGCTGTATCGAAGTACCCAACGATCCAGGTCGAGTAGGCGTGTATAAAAAGACTTGGTGCCCGGCGTTTCTTGAGCAATACAATTTGACCGGGGCTGGTGTAGAATAAAGCCACATCAGACACGCGGGCTGCCATTTCCCGTGGAAGCAGATTGCTGGCTGCTCTCCCCGCATGGGATGACATGCCCCTCGAGCGTCTCGGACAACCCAAGTGTGAAATCCCTCGCCGTGCTCGGGATGACCGCCAGTCAGGGTGAGCCTGGAGTTTGACATGAACATTCTATTTGTATGCACCGGTAACACCTGCCGAAGTCCCATGGCTGAAGCCATCATGCGGCATGCTCTTGAGGAACGTGGCGTCACCGAGGTCACGGTTGCCTCAGCGGGAACAGGGGCGTTCGATGGTTCCCCGGTTTCCGAGGGGGCCTATCTTGTCGCACTGGAGCGAGGGCTCGACCTGTCCAGTCATCGCGCCCGTCGCCTGACCGAGGAATTGACCGGGAACGCGGACCTGATTCTCACCATGTCGGCCCAGCACCGTGACCGGGTTGTGGACCTGGGTGGCGAAGGCAAGGTCTTTCTCCTGGGAGTGTACGCCGGACGAAAGGGCGAAGAGGCCGTGGTCAACGATCCGTACGGCGCGAGTCTCCCTGAATATCGGGTAACCTTTGACGAGCTCGGCCGGCTCATCGACCCGGTGATTGCGAGGCTGGAGGCGGAACGGACTGATGGTCAACGGTAAGACGAGGGTCTTCGCTCTCCTGGGCTCTCCGGTTGAACACTCGGTTTCCCCCCGGATGCAGAACGCCGCTTTCCGCGCCCTGGGGCTGAACGCGGCCTATGTTCCCTTATCCTGCGACAGTGCGGCGGTTCCGGCGTTGCTTGTCGCGTTTGCCGGCGCGGGTGGCGGAGGAAATGTCACCGTCCCGCACAAGGAGCGTGCGGCCGAGTCGGTGACGTTCCCGTCTCCCACGGTACGTGAGGTCGGGGCGTGCAATACTTTCTGGGGCCAGGGAAACGGCGTCGGGGGAGAAAACACCGATGTGGCGGGGATTCTCGCGGCGCTCGACAAGCTCGAGGCCCCCTCTTCCTGCTGGTTTGTTCTGGGGACCGGTGGATCCGCCCGCGCGGTATGTGCTGCTGCCCTCAAACGGGGAGCCGCAGTAGCCATCCAGTCGAGATCCCAGCGCAGAAAGGAAGACTTCGAGCAGTGGGCCGGTGGGTTTGGCCTCCGGGTCTGCCGGGCTGAAGAGTGTGAGGTCGCTATTAATGCGACACCATTGGGCCTCAAGGCGGCCGACCCGCTTCCGATGCCGCCGAGTGATCTGCCCCTGCTGGTCGCGGCGCTCGACCTGGTGTACGCCAGGCAGCGCACTCGGTGGGTGCACGCGCTGCGAAAACGAGGCGTTCGCGCTGAGGACGGTCGCGAAGCGGTAGTCGCGCAAGGCGCCGCCGCGTTTGAATGCTGGTATCCTGAAGAGCGCGCGCCGACGGAAGTGATGAGGGCGGTGGTCAACGCGACGTTGAGGTAGGCACGAGCGTATCGCGTTTCCACGCGGGTGCGCGGCGTTCGTTGGGTTAGCGTCAAGCGAGCGAGTTGTCCGATGTTGGTAAATGACCCACCGCCATGGCTGGCTCCCGCCGGATGTGAAAAACCGGCTGGCTTCACTGGAACGCTGGCTCTTACCCGGCGAATGCCTGCTTTGTCGCCAGTCCCTCGGCGATCACGCCACGGTTTCTCTGGTGTGTGCGCTCTGCCGCTTCCGGTGGATCCGGCTTCCCGATCCCCAATGCGCCCGTTGCGGCGAACCGCGGCTGCTGTCCGAGCTGGCGTGTCGTCTCTGCCAGGAATGGCCGCCGGACCTGAGCGTGGCGAGAAGCGCCGTCTGGCACGAAGGCAGTGCGCGGGATGTCGTCCATCAGCTCAAGTATGAGGGATGGTGGCGTGTCACCGAGGTCATGGCCGACGCGATGATGGGGCTGGACCCCTTGTTTGATCGGCCGTCTCTGGTTCCCGTTCCGCTGGCACCCAGGCGAATGAGGGTGCGTGGATACAACCAGAGCGAACACCTCGCGCAGGCCCTTGGTAAGCGGATGGGCCTGCCGGTCCGGATTGATTGTCTCAAGCGTGTCCGGGAAACGCCCACCCAGACGGCGCTCACCCCGGAAGAGCGGCTGGCAAATGTGGCCGGCGCTTTCCAGGCGGAGCGCAACCGGGTGGAGCGGATCGTCCTGGTCGACGACGTCTTTACTACCGGGGCCACCCTCATCGCCGCCGCGCACGCCCTGGTCCAGGCCGGAGCCAAACAGGTGGGCGCCGTGACATTTGCCCGGGCGAAAAACCGACTCTAGCAGAGTGCGGAGTGCACGCTAAGGAGTGCGGGGTACGCCGCCCAGGAGTTGAAGTCCATGTTCCAATAGCCGATACGCGATAGGTCGAGATAGAATTATCTTGGGGGCTACGCGCATCTTGCACTCTGCACCCAGCACACTGTACCTCAAAAGGAGCAGCGATGGCAATCAAAGTCGGGATCAACGGATTTGGCCGCATTGGGCGCAACGTGCTTCGAGCTGCCAAGGCCCTGGGTGCCAGCGAGCTGGATTTTGTCGCGGTCAATGACCTGACCGATACCAAAACGCTGGCGCATCTTCTCAAATACGATTCCGTGCACGGTCGCTACGACGGCAAAGTCGAGACCGACGGCGAAGGGTTGATTGTCGACGGCGACCGGATCAAGGTCCTCTCGGAGAAGGATCCTTCCGCGCTCCCGTGGAAGGCGCTGGGTGTGGAGGTTGTCCTGGAGTCTACTGGCCGTTTCACCGATCGCGACAGCGTGTCCAAGCACCTTGCCGCGGGTGCGAAGAAAGTCATCATCAGCGCCCCGGCCAAGAACGAAGACATCACCATCGTCATGGGCGTCAACCACGACAAGTACGACGCGGCCAAACATCATGTCATATCGAACGCCAGCTGCACGACCAACTGCCTGGTGCCCGTCGTGAAAGTGATCCTGGACAACTTTGGTTTCGTCAACGGATTCATGACAACGGTCCATTCCTATACCAACGATCAGAATATCCTGGATCTTCCGCACAAGGACCTGCGGCGGGCCCGGGCCGCAGCGCTCTCCATCATCCCGACGACCACCGGCGCGGCCAAGGCGACGTCCCTGGTGCTGCCCGAGGTGAAGGGCAAGATCGACGGCGTCTCGCTCCGGGTGCCGACCCCGGATGTCTCCCTGGTTGACCTCACCTGCACCGTGACCAGGGCGACGACCATCGAAGAGGTAAACGCCGCGTTCCGAAAGGCCGCCGCTGGCCCGCTCAAAGGTGTCCTGGAGGTGAGCGATGAAGCGCTGGTGTCGGTCGATTATATCGGCAACCTGATGTCCAGTACCGTCGACTCGATGTCCACCAATGTGATCAACGGCACGCTGGTCCATGTCTCCTCCTGGTATGACAACGAAATGGGCTACTCGGCTCGTTGTGTCGACCTGATGCGTTATATCGCAGCACGGTTGTAAGCCCCTTCCGAGAAAAGCGCCGAGTCGCAGAAGGCATCTGTGACTCGGCGTTCGTTATTCAACGCAACCTGCTGGCGCGGCTGTTCTCGTACGCTCGGCGGTCTCGATCGTTCCGTTGACGCCTTACCCGATGAAAGATTCTCACGCCATGAAACGCACTCTCCAATCGCTCCAGCCGATCTCGCTTGACGGGCAGCGCGCCCTCGTCCGGGTCGACTTCAACGTTCCCATCAAGGATGGCGTCGTTACCGACGATACCCGGATCCAGGCGTCACTTCCCACCATTCAGTATCTGCGCGACCACGGCGCACGGGTGATTCTGCTTTCCCACCTCGGCCGGCCCAAGGGCGGGCCCGATCCCAAGTACTCCCTGGCACCGGTCGTTCGAGCACTCGAAAAGATCCTGGGTGCCCCCATAAAGTTCATCATCGATCCGGCCACACCCGAAGCGATCACGCTGACCCGGCGCCTGCCGCGGGGCGGCGTGGCCGTGGTTGAGAACACCCGGTTCTGGCCAGGCGAGGAGAAGAACGATTCCCAGGTGGCCCAGATGTTCGCCAGCCTGGGAGATTTCTATGTGAACGATGCGTTCGGTTCCGCCCATCGGGCCCACGCCAGCACCGAAGCCGTGGCGCGACTGCTGAAGCCGGCGGTGAGCGGTTTCCTGATGGAGAAGGAGCTGGAGTACCTGGGCAACGCCCTCGAGAAACCCATGCGGCCGTTCGTCGCGGTTCTCGGCGGCGCCAAGATCTCCGGGAAAATCGACCTGGTGGAGGCGCTGCTGCCCAAGGTGGACGAGATCCTGATCGGCGGCGCCATGGCCTGCACCTTCTTCAAGGCGATGGGACTGGAGACTGGGAACTCCCTGGTCGAGCCGGACCGGGTGGAAATGGCCAAGGCGCTGATGGGAAAAGCCGGAAAAAAACTGGTGCTGCCGACTGGCGGCGTGATCGCGCAGGAACTGAAGAGCGGCGTTGAAACGAGAACCGTGTCGCGTGACGCGGTGCCGCCGGGATGGTCGATCTTCGACATCGATCCGACGACCGAACAGGAGTTTGGCCAGAAGATCACCAGTGCGAAGACCGTGATCTGGAATGGTCCCATGGGCGTCTTTGAAACGCCGCCTTTCGATCACGGAACGCGCTGTATCGCGGACGCGATGGCGCGGGCCTCCGCCACCGGCACCATCACGATTGTGGGCGGTGGTGATTCGGCGGCCGCCGTGGCTGAGGCCGGGTTGAGCGGGAAGATGACCCACGTTTCGACCGGCGGTGGGGCCTCGCTTGAGTTTCTGGAAGGGAAGGAGCTGCCGGGGGTCAAGGCGCTGGATGACGTGTAGCGATCGATACCCCGACGGAGCAGGAATGAGCTAGCTTTGTTGAGTCGTACGAGCCAGAGTGACCACAGCCCCGTTCGTCGGAGGTCTTCATGTCACGCCGCACTCTCGCACTCAATTTTGTTGTACTCCTGGCGGTTGCTGCCTTGTCCCGCCAGGCCGTCGCCCAGTCCTCCCAATTTCCTGACGGGGTTTACCTCGTCGTCGTGCAGGCGGGGGATGGAATCCAGGCGGCGCCCGGGGTCTACATGATGTCGTTCGATGGTCATGGCGTCTTTCAGCTCCAGCGCGATACCCTGGTCATGGTGATGGGCGCGTACACCAGTCGAGGGGATACGCTCGAGGTCGAAGATGAGGAAGGACCGGAACGGTGTACTGCCCCGTCGATTCGCGGCGCGTATCGGTGGACGCTTGCGTCGGACGGCCTGTCCCTGAAACCCGTGCGCGATCCCTGTCGAGGCTGGCGCAGCATGCTGACTGTCCGACCGATCGCGCGGAAACACTAACCGCGCAGGCCAACCTGAATCGATCTGCCATGCGCACTCGCATCTTCGCCGCCAACTGGAAAATGAACGTCTCGCCGGACGAGGCGCGCGCCTACGCGCGGGTCTTTACGGCCGCCGTGCCACCCAAAGATGGTCGGGAACTCTGGTTTTTCCCGCCCACCGTCTCCCTCGAGGCCACCGCGCTCTCGATGCGTGGTCGGCCCGACGCGCGAGTCGGCGCGCAGAACATCTATTGGGAACCGAAGGGGGCGTTCACTGGCTCGACATCGATCGCGCTGGCCAGGGCAGCCGGCGCCACCACGGCGCTCGTCGGGCACTCCGAGCGACGGCACATCTTCGGCGAAAGCGAAGGCGATACCGCGAAGAAAGTCCACGCGGTGTTGCAGGGCGGCCTGGTCCCGCTGCTGTGTGTCGGGGAAAAACTGGAAGAGCGCGAGGCGAACGAAACCGAATCCGTGGTGCTGCGCCAGCTGGGATCGGCCTGCTCTATTCTCACGCCGGAGCAGTTGTCGCAGGTGGTAATTGCCTACGAGCCCGTGTGGGCCATCGGTACCGGGAAGAACGCCACTCCGGAGGACGCGGCGAAGGTGCACCGGGTGCTGCGGGCGGAACTCGCGCAGCGGGGGCACCGTTCTCCCCGGATTCTCTACGGCGGGAGCGTGAGCGAGAAGAACATCACGGGGCTGCTGGCCGAGGAAGAGGTTGACGGAGTGCTGGTAGGGGGCGCGAGCCTGGATCCGGAAGGGTGGGCGCGAATCGTGGGGTGATAGCGGGACAAGGTCCGACGACGAAGAAAGCTCGATTCTCCCACGCTGCCTTTATCGAAGATTCCGCATCATGCGCGGGTCTGAGGTCATCCTCGACCTCTCCTACCGATCCGGGCAAGGTTATCTATCGCCGGAGTCCCTGTCACTCTGCCAATAACCGTTGACCTAAGCCGTTCCCCTCATTAACCTTCCGCCCGTACTACCGACCCAATTCACCAGGCGCCCGATGCATACGTTTCTCCTCATCCTGCTCATCATCGACGCGCTGCTCCTGAGCGTGGTCGTCCTTCTTCAGGCCGGTCAGGGCGGGGGGCTCGCCTCGCTCGGCGGCGGAACGACTGACATGGTGGTCGGCGGACGACAGGCTGTCACGATCCTCACCACCGCGACCTGGTGGACGGGTGGCATCTTTCTCTTTCTCGCGCTGATCCTCTCGGTCGTGCAGGCCAACGGGAGCGCCGGAGCGAGCGAGGTGCAGCAGCGCCTCCGCCAGACCACGGCTCCGGTACAGCCGGCTCCGCTGCCGCTCCAGGGCGGCTCGGCCGCGCCGAGTGGAACGCAGGCCCAGCCGCCGGCCGCGTCCGGGCAGAGCACGCAGGCTCAGCCGGAGAAGCCAGCTCCTGTAACCCCCAAGCCCAACGGCAATTGAACTCGATTCACGTACCTCTTCGCGGGACGGCCGGATGACCGGTCGCCCCGCGTTTGTTTTGTTGGAGGATGGCACCTGGTACGCCGGGAGCATGCCCGCCAGTGCCTCGCCCGCGTTCGGTGAGGTGGTCTTTACTACCAACCTGAGCGGATACCAGGAGACGTTCACGGACCCCAGCTACCTGGGTCAGATCGTCGTCATGACGGCGCCCATGATCGGCAACTACGGCGTCAATCTCGAAGACATGGAGTCACCCCGGCCCCAGGTAACGGGTGTGGTGGTACGCGAGCTGGCCCGGCAGGCATCCAACTGGCGATCGAGCAAGGAACTGGGCGCCTGGCTCGGCGAATACAACGTGCCGGTCATCGAAGGCGTCGATACCCGTCGGCTGACCCGGCACATTCGCGAGCGCGGCGCCATGCGCGGCGTGATCGCCGAAGGGTCCGAACCCACCGAGGATCTCAAGGCCAGGCTCATGGCCTCGCCGTCCATGAGTGGACTCGACCTCGCATCCCGCGCCACCGTCTCCAGCTTTCAGACCGAAGGCGCTGGACCGCACGTGGTCGCCGTCGACTATGGGATGAAGCGGAACATCGTGCGCATGATGGTCGACATGGGACTCAAGGTGACGGTCGTTCCATCCACCACACGCGCGAGCGCTATCCGCGATTTGAGACCTGACGGTCTCTTCTTGTCCAACGGGCCGGGCGATCCCGCCGCGGTGGGCTACGCCTTCAGTACCATTCGCGAGCTGGCCGGAAGCGGGCTGCCGACATTCGGGATCTGCCTGGGACATCAGCTTCTGGGGCTCAGCTTTGGTGGCCGTACGGTCAAGATGCCCTACGGTCATCGGGGGGGAAATCATCCGGTGAAGGACCTCAAATCGGGAAAGGTCCTGATTACCTCTCAGAATCACGGTTTTGCGGTTGAGGGGTCGAACTCGGGTGTGCCCGGCGCGCCCGATCTGGAGGTGACGCACCTCAATCTCAACGATGGAACGGTAGAAGGCTTGCGGCACAGAGAGTTACCGGTTTTCGCGGTGCAGTACCACCCGGAAGCCTCTCCTGGACCCCATGACGCCTACCCTCACTTTGCCGAATTTATGGGGTTGTTACGGGGAAAGATCGGGTCAAAAGCCCCAACCCCTTGACAGACAACACTTAAGCTCATAGTATCGGCCTTGGG
>JBDTRF010000123.1:0-10351 GCA_039931815.1 Gemmatimonadota bacterium | reverse complement strand
GTCGTCGACATCGTTCACATCCTCAGGTGTGGATATTAAGACCGCCGCTGATGGCTTCGGGCCATCCAGCGGCGGCGCAACGTTCGCGGGACCTCGCTGCGCCAGGAGCCGAAAGACCCATGGCGCCCCGCCCAGGACGGGTTGAATCCCCGTCCTCTACTCCTTACGCATCCGCTCCAGCTACCGGGGTGGTTGCCGCCTCAGCCCCGCTCTCTCCATCGCCCTTGAGCCGGGCAGCGATGGCTTCCGGCTTGGGCCGCCGCTTGCGCCGAGGACGCCGCTTCCGGCGGTCGGCATCGGTGTCACCTTCGGAGCCCGCATCGGTGCTGTAGGTTTCGGCCTCGACATCCTCGGTCACTTCCCGCGCCGGCACCTGGGCTCGAGCTTCGCGAATGGTATCGCAGAGCGCACCCGTAATCAGGGAAACAGCGCGGATGGCATCATCGTTCCCGGGAATCGGCACGGTGATGACGTCGGGATCTGCGTTGGTATCGACGATCGCCACGACCGGGATTCCCAGCTTGTTCGCCTCGGCCACCGCGATCTTTTCCTTCTTCGCATCGACCACGAACAGCGCACCGGGCAACCGGCCCATATTCTTGATGCCTTCGAGGTTCCGGGCCAGCTTCTCCCGCTCCCGCTCGAAAAGCAGTTTTTCCTTCTTGGTATAGTTCTCGAAATCGCCCTCAGCGCTCCCCTGCTCCAACTCGCGGAACCGTCGAATCTGCTTCTTGATGGTCTGGAAATTTGTCAGCATGCCGCCCAGCCAGCGCTCGGTCACGTAGAACGCGCCGGCCGCCTTGGCCTCGGCTTCGACCACGCCCTTGAGCTGTTTCTTGGTGCATACGAACATCACACCGTCTCCCCGCAGCATGACGCTTCGGAGAAGTTCCTGGGCCTTGAGGATCTGGCGCAGGGTCTTCTGCAGATCGATGATGTAGATCCCGGAACGTTCGGCGAAAATGAATCGCCGCATTTTGGGGTTCCACCGCCGGGTCTGGTGGCCGAAATGCACTCCCGCTTCGAGCAGGTCCTGCAGCTGAGGCTGAGCCATGCGTACTATTGTGTCCTGTCTGTGTTGGGGTTTTGAACCGTCCACCGCCTTCATCTCTTCACTCAACCCGAGAGGGCACCCGAGGGAAGATCAGGACGGTGTGTGAAATTCACTGCCTATCGCTTGTCAAATTGAACAACAGCAACCCAGTCAATCCTACCGCTTGCTGAACTGGAAGCGCTTCCGCGCGCCAGGACGCCCGGCCTTTTTCCGTTCGACGGCGCGGGGATCGCGAGTCAGCAGCCCGCTCGCACGAAGCTTGGTGCGATGAGTGCCATCGGCTTCAACCAGGGCGCGCGCAATGCCCATGCGCAACGCGCCGGCCTGGCCCGACATGCCACCGCCGTCCACATGCGCCTTGACGTCAAACGCTCCCAACGTATCGGTCGCAGTGAAGGACTGCTGAATGTGCTGGACCAGAGACGGACGGGGGAAATAGTCTCCCAGGGTGCGGCCGTTCACATCCCACTTGCCAGTGCCAGGGGTGAGATACACCCGGGCCACACTGGTCTTCCGGCGGCCGATGGCCTGCCAGCGAAATTCGGTATTCACGCTCATGCATTCACCTTGGTGGTCTCGTTCGCGCGAAGCTCGGGCTGTTGCGCCTGATGGGGATGCTCAGCACCGGCGTACACCTTGAGCTTGCCGCGCATGTGCTGCTTGGCCAGCGAGTTTTTGGGCAGCATGCCGAAGACCGCCTTGCGAATCACTCGATCCGGATGCTTGTCAAGCAGGTTCTTCACCGGGGTAAAGCTCTCGTGGCCCATGTAGCCGCTATGCGAGAAATACCGCTTCTGTTCCATTTTGCGGCCGGTAAGCTTGACCTTGGAGGCGTTGATCACCACCACAAAATCTCCGCCATCCATATGCGGAGTGAAGGTCGGCTTGTGTTTGCCGCGAATAAGCTGCGCGACCTGGCTGGCGAGACGGCCGAGCGGAACGCCCTCAGCGTCCACGACATGCCAGTCGTGCTGGATATCACTCGGTGTAGCGGTAAAAGTCTTCATGAACCCTGGTACCCGGATCGAGACGCGAATGGATTATGGCACAGCCCGGGAAAAGTAGCCAAGGGCAACGGGTTAGGTCAAGGGAGGAGGTCGGCATAACCCAGGGGGACGCCGCCGGAAGTCATTCGGGAGCAAATTCCACCAGGATTTGTCCCTTTTCTACCGCCTGGCCGGGCTCGACCTTCACGGCGCTCACCGTGGCCACCGACTGGCTCCGGAGCTCGTTCTGCATCTTCATCGCCTCCAGCACCACGAGGCTGGCGCCCACCGGCACCGCCTGACCCGCGACCACGTCGACCCTTATGACGAGCCCGGGCATGGGTGCCTTGAGCACGCCGGCGTTTTTCCTCGCATCTCCCGGTCCGGTAAGGCTTCGAATATGTCGGGTCCGTTCATCGACGACTTCGGCCTCCCAGACCCCGCCCTGGAAGGCCATGGCCCATTGACCCTTCCCCTGCGATACGAACGGGAGGGTGAACGAACGATCCCCCAGCAACAGATGTCGAAGCGGTGTTCCGGGTATCGGGGTGAGGTGCGCCTGGTACTCCTCACCATCCACGAAGACGCGGGTACCGTCCACGGTTACCTGATGCTCCCGACCACCGATCGTGACGAAGTACTTCACGCCGCCTCCAGAATCGCCACGGTTTCGACATGAGCCGTCTGGGGAAACAGGTCGAAGCCCTGGGTACCGACTACCCGGAAGGTGGGTTTGAGCCTGGCGATGTCACGGGCGAGGGTGGCGGGATCGCAGGAGATATAGACCAGTTTCCGGGGAAGCACGGCGACAATCGCCTCGATGGCCCCTGAATCCATTCCGGCACGGGGCGGATTCGCCAGGACGAGGTCCGGCCGCGAAAGGCGCCCGGCAACTTCCTCCACCAGGCCCACTCGGCAGGCGACTCGCGATGGCAGCGGCGCTTCCGGGCTGAGCCCCAGGGATTCTCGAACCCGCCGCTCTGCAATGCGAACCGCCCGGGGATCGATCTCGACGCTTTCTACCGACGCGCCCGCTCGCAGCAGCGACGTGGTGCTCTCCCCGATGCCGGCATAGAGGTCCCACACGTGTTGACCTTCGACCTGGCCGAGTTGCTCCAATGCATAGCTCCGTACGAGGTCGCCCATTTGCGGATTGACCTGCTCGAATACCGTTGCCGGATATGCATCCCGGGCGCCGGCCACCACGCGTGGGGCGCCGCCTTCCGGATGCCACCAGAGAATCGCCGGCACAAGGGCCACCGCCAGGCGCTCGGCAAGTCGCGGGGCGGACTGCCACACGTCGGTGCCCGCCACCATGACGACTACATGCCGGGCCCCATCCCGATCGAGTCGAAGCACCAGGTGGCTCATTTTTTCCGGCAGCAAACGGAGATATCGGCGGATCACGCGCCAGAGCGCCATCAGCGAGGGATCGGTAATGTGACAACGATCCAGCGCGAAAACCGCGGTCGGTTGATCCCAGGGGTGCAACCCGATTCGTCCGCGGCCATCGACCGCCAGGGTGATCTTGGCGCGGTACTCCCACGGTTTGGCCGCAGGGACCATAGTCGGATCTTCCACCGAAATGCCGCCCACGCGCCGTAACGCCTCGCCGACGATGGCCTGCTTGGCCGAGAGCTGCGCATCCAGCGTCATGTGCTGCAACTGGCAACCGCCACACTGATCCCGGGTATAGTGAGGACACGGAGGGATTACCCGGTTCGGGCCTGGCTCCAGTACTCGCACGACCCTCCCTCGCGAGTATCGGCTGGCGTGTTTGAAGTACCGTAGCTCGACCAGGTCCCCGGGAGCGGTCCGGGGAACGAACACCGTGCGACCATCGGTGAGACGCCCGACGCCATCTCCACCACCCGCGACGCGGAGAATTCTCACCTCGGTTTCCGGGGCGAACTTCTCGTCTGATTCGGAAGAATTCTGCGCGACGGTTCGCGGCATTGGGCGTCGCGCGCCGGGGCGGCGATCCCGGGAGCCCGGCATCAGCGAAGTCCTTCCAGGCGCCCAGCCTTCGTCCATGCCGAACCCGGATCCGCTCCGGAAACACCGCCCGGCCGGCGGTGCTGGCGGGCCTCTTCTTCCGCCAGGGCGGCGGCGACCGCCGCGACGACAGTATGAGATTCGGTCATGGTCGTCGTCATGAGATCGCCACGACGATCGAGAAACTGGGTGTCGATGGCCCCACGCCCGAATTCGGCGTCCGCCATGAGCCGCCGATGGAAGGCAAGGTTGGTGGAGACACCGACGAGGATCAACTCATCCAGCGCGCGAATCATTTTCCGGCGAGCCTGCTCCCGGTCCGTGCCCCAGACGATCAGCTTGCCAAGGAGTGAATCGTAGAAGAGGGTGATCTCGTCTCCCGCCGCGACACCGCCGTCCCAGCGCACCCCGTGACCGGATGGAGGCCGGAGGTAACTGATCTGGCCGGTGGAAGGGAGAAATCCATTGGCCGGATCTTCACTGGTGAGCCGGCATTCAATCGCCCACCCCCGCGGAACCGCTGGGCCGGATGGCACGGTCATCAGCCACCCCCGGGCAATGCGGAGCTGTTCTCGAACCAGGTCTACGCCGTACACCATTTCGGTGACCGGGTGCTCGACCTGGATCCGGGTGTTCATTTCGAGAAAATAGAAACTGCCGTCGGCGGCGAGCAGGAACTCGCAGGTTCCCGCGCTGCGATAGCCGACCGCCTTTCCCGCGGCGACGGCCGCGCTTCCCATCTGCTCACGCAATTCGGGTGAAACGGCGATGGACGGCGCTTCCTCGACGAGCTTCTGATGGCGGCGCTGCACCGAGCACTCTCGCTCACCGAGATGGATCGTGCGCTCGTGATCAGCCAGGATCTGGATCTCGATGTGCCGCGGCCGCTCGATGTACTTCTCGACATAAACGCTGCCATCACCAAACGCCTTGAGTGCCTCCGAGGACGCGGCGGTCAAGGCACCTTCCAGCTCCGAGGTCTGATGCACCACTCGCATTCCCCGTCCGCCTCCGCCCGCCGCCGCTTTGATGACAACGGGGAAACCAACTTCAGCCGAAATTCCCGCCAGCGATGCGGCGTCCACGGCGGGCACAATGGTTCCGGGGACGATGGGAACTCCCGCCGCCTGCATCCGTCGACGGGCCTCGGTCTTGTTGCCCATCGCGTGAATGGCCGAAGCGGGAGGGCCGACAAAGAGGAGTCCTTCGTCCTCCACCGCGCGAGCGAAGTCCGCACGCTCAGAGAGAAACCCATAGCCCGGATGAATCGCCTCGGCTCCCGTGCGGCGGGCAGCTTCCAGCAGTCGTTCGGGCCGGAGATAGCTCTCACTCGGCGATGGGGGCCCAATTTCTATGGCAAAATCGGCGGCCTGCACATGCAGGCTTTTCCGGTCGGCCGCGGAGTAAACCGCAACCGCCTCGAGGCCCTCTTCGTGACAGGCACGAATGATTCGGAGCGCGATTTCGCCCCTGTTGGCAATAAGGACGCGCTTCATAGTTGCGGCGAAATGGCAGAATGGCGATATGACGGAAGAATGGGACGGTGGACGGGGTAAAGGTCCCGGGCATCGGGATTGGACAGGATCGAAGAGAGCACTACATCAGGCTCGGAGCGAAGTATCCGGCAATTGGCAGGAGAAGGCGCGGGCTCAGGCACTGGGGAGTTTGCAACCGCGATGGATTTCTGACGTCCGCTGGAAACCCTTCCGCCGTTCCGTCGTTCGGTCGTTCCGCCTTCAATGGCCACAGGCGCCGAGGGGACGGTCACCCAGAGATTGAAGCAGTCCGCTGCAGAGAAGAGAATTGTGCCCGGCGGCGATAGCATAGATGCGTCGAATATCCGTGGTCCAGACCGTTCCGCCCATATGTTCCACCTGCACCAGTTCGGTGACGGTGAGAACATCATCGGTCGGTCCGGCGCTGCTGAGGTTCACTCGCACCAGGCGCACGGGCGTGAACTGGGTAAACGGAACGGCCGCCGTGTCAGCCATCGGAGTCAGGCATATCGGACGACGTGCGGCAACCGCAGCGATGGCCTGGCGCACAGGGAGGTTTGGGTCGACGCCGAGGGCCGACGCAATCTGGGCACGATACAGTGAGTCCGTGGTGTAGAGACGGGGTTCCAGCGGGAGAACGTCGTTGCGACGACCGGTTTCCAGTGAAGCGTACCAGACAGCCACCGTTTCCAGGTTATCTCCCGTCAGCAGGACTCCCTGGTCCGGACAGGAGGCCAGGAGATTGGCGCCGAGTTCCAGGATATAGTCGGGGAGCTGGGGAGCCGTCTCGCGGGGGCGCCGTTCTCGAGCGGCATCCCAGCCGAACGTTTCGACGTAGAGTCGTGCCCGATCCATCTCGACCATGAGGCGATACACGACCGCCGAGTCCACGACGAGGCGGATTGCCTGATCGAGCGCGGTGGCGGCGAAATCAAGGTACAGGGGACCGGATGGCTCACCCGTATGTCCGCGCAGATGCCAGTCTCTCTCGTCGGCCAGGTAGAATCGACCGAGATGGAACCAGGCGACACCATCATCCGGGGCGGTCGCGAGGTAGCGCCCCAGCATTTCGGTGGCGATGACCCGATCCCCCTGGCGCTCGAGATTCACGGCCCGGGGGGCCACCGATGGATCCATCGACCCCTGGGCAACAGCCAGTTCCGCCTGCATGGCGAGGACCACCAAGCCGAGGAAGAGTCCTCGAGAGCTGAGTCGGAAGTGTGGATTCATAAGGGGTTACCGGTACTGGCCTGGGGCATCCTAGAAAATGGCTCCGCGCGCCGATTCTGGCTAGGGGGACGTTCCGGCCGGGGTGGGGCCCACAGGCGGGATGAAGGGCCGAATCCAGGTCAGAATTCCGGGCGATCCGAGGAACCCTGATCGGAGGGTGCCCATGCCGGTCGGGAGACGGTTTCCCGCCCCCTGTCAGCGGTTTCTCCCTACAGCGGTATACACCCGTGTTTTTTCGCCGGATTTTTGTCCCGCTTGGTGGCCAGGGCGCGGAGTCCATCGATCAGCCGGAGACGGGTATCTCGCGGATCAATGACATCGTCCACGAAGCCACGCTCGGCGGCGCGGTACGGATGGGCGAACTTGATCGTATAGTCATCGATGAGTCGAGCCGTGGCGGCGGCGCGATCGGGCGCCTGATCGATCTCTTTCTTGAACAGGATCTCTACCGCACCCTTGGGCCCCATCACCGCGATTTCCGCCGTGGGCCAGGCCAGGTTGAGATCGCCCCGGATGTGTTTGGAGCTCATGACATCGTAGGCGCCGCCGTAGGCCTTCCGGGTGATCACCGTGAGCTTGGGCACGGTGGCTTCGCAGTAGGCATAGAGCAGCTTGGCTCCATGCTTGATGATCCCACCATGCTCCTGGGCAACGCCGGGAAGAAAGCCGGGCACGTCAACGAAGGTGACGAGTGGAATATTGAACGCGTCGCAGAAGCGGATGAATCGCGCCGCCTTGAGCGACGCGTTGATGTCGAGGACACCGGCCAGCACCGCCGGCTGATTGGCGATCAGTCCGACCGGCCGGCCTCCCAGCCGGGCGAAGCCGGTCAGGATATTGCCCGCATAGTCCCGGTGCACTTCGAAGAACGTCGCGTCATCCACCACAGCCCGAATGATCTCGTGCATGTCATAGGGGGTGGTTGGTGAGTCTGGAATCACATCAAGCAGCGATTCCGCGCGCCGATCGATTGGATCCGTGGTCGGGCGGATGGGGGGGTCGTCCAGGTTGTTCGAAGGCAGAAACGTCATCAGCTCGCGAATGGCGCCAATCGCTTCCGGTTCCGAGTCATGCGCGAAGTGAGCCACACCGGACGTAGAGGCGTGGGTATCCGCCCCGCCGAGCTGATCGAAGCTCACTTCCTCATGCGTCACGGTCTTCACCACGTTGGGCCCGGTGACGAACATGTAACTCACACCCCGGACCATGAAGATGAAATCGGTGATCGCGGGACTGTACACCGCCCCACCGGCACAGGGCCCGAGAATGGCAGAGATCTGGGGGATCACCCCGGAGGCCAGCGTGTTGCGAAGAAAGATGTCGGCGTATCCACCGAGCGATGCGACGCCCTCCTGGATTCGGGCTCCGCCGGAATCATTGAGACCGATGACGGGAGCTCCGGTCTTCATCGCCAGGTCCATCACCTTGCAGATTTTCTCGGCGAACGTCTCGGAAAGCGACCCGCCGAACACCGTAAAATCCTGGGAGAAGACGTAGACCAACCGGCCCTCGACCCTCCCGTAACCAGTCACCACGCCATCGCCCGGATACTGCTCCTCCGCCAGGCCGAAGTCGGAGGCGCGATGCACCACAAAGCGATCCAGCTCGACAAACGATCCTTCATCGAGCAGGAGATCCAGCCGTTCACGAGCGGTGAGCTTGCCTCGGGTATGCTGCTGGGCAATGCGCGCGGCCCCTCCACCCTGCTCAGCTTCGGCCTGGCGGCGGTGCAAGTCGTCGAGGAGAGTTCTGGGATCTGGCATAGGGTCGGAGAATATACAATTGATAGGAAAAAACCAGCGAAACTGCCTGACGCCAAGGCGCAAAGTTCGCTGCGGTAAGGTCTTCAGTTGGCGCATACAAAAAAAGAGGACCCCGGAAGGAGTCCTCTTTCTACCGATCCCTTGTTACTCCATCGGGTCTTCGATATCTGGAATCACCACCTGCGCGGCGCGGATTGCCGCTGCGCGGGCCTGGATGTTCTCCTCGGTATCGGCCGGGAAGCCAACGACCGCAAGCACGATACGATGATGAATGGGATCGACCTCGAGCACCTTGAGATCGAGCAACTGGCCTTCGCGGGCGGCGTCGCCCGGGTTCTCGATATTCGGCACGCCGAGCTGTGACATCGGGACGAACCCTTCGATGTCGTTCCCGAGGTCGACCACGACGCCCTTGTCCATCAGGCGAGTGACGACACCCTGGATCTCGGTTCCGACCGGGAAGGTCTCCCCGATCTTGAGCCACGGATCTTCCTCGGCCTGCTTGAGACCCAGCGAGATCCGCTTGTTATCGGCGTCGATATTGAGGATGACGACGTTAACCGTGTCACCTTTCTTGACCGACTCCGACGGGTGCTGGATTCGCTTGGTCCACGACATATCGGAGATGTGGATCAGCCCGTCGATCCCCGGCTCGATTTCGACGAAGGCGCCGAAGCTGGTGAGATTCCGCACCTTGCCGGTGATCATGGTGCCGACCGGATACTTGAGCGGTAGCACGACCCAGGGATCCTGCTCGGTCTGCTTCATCCCGAGGGAAATCTTCTCTTCGTTCTCGTCCACCTTGAGCACGACGGCTTCGATGGTCTCGCCGATGCTCACCACCTTGGACGGATGGCGCACGTTCCGGGTCCAGCTCATTTCGGAGATGTGCACCAAGCCCTCGATGCCGGGCTCCAGTTCGACAAACGCGCCATAGTTGGTAATCGAAACCACCTTGCCCTGTACCCGGGTTCCGACCGGATACTTGCTGGCGACATCCTTCCACGGGTACGCCATCAGCTGTTTCATGCCCAGGCTGATGCGCTCGCGCTGCCAGTCGATGTCCAGGATCTTGACTTCGACTTCCTTGCCGATGGCCACGACTTCCGATGGATGGGAGACCCGGCCGTAGGACATATCCGTAATATGGAGCAATCCGTCGACTCCACCGAGGTCGATGAACGCGCCGAAATCGGTGATGTTCTTGACGATGCCTTTGCGAACCTGGCCCACCTGGAGTTCCTTCATCAGGTGCTCACGCTTGTGAGCCCGCTCGTTCTCCAGGATGACCCGGCGGCTGACGACGATGTTCCGCCGACGCTTGTTGAGCTTGATGATCTTGAATTCGTAGGTCTGCCCCAGCAGCTCGTCGATATTGGGCACCCGGCGGAGCGCGATCTGGCTGCCCGGCAGGAACGCATCGACGCCCATCAGGTTGACCACGACACCGCCCTTGATCTTTTTGACCAGGGTGCCTTCAACCGGCTGATCGCTCTCATGCGCCTGGCGAATTTTCTCCCAGACCCGCATGAAGTCGGCCTTCTTCTTTGACAGGACGACGGCGCCTTCGCTGTCTTCCAGGTGCTCGAGGAACACCTCGACCTCATCGCCTTCCTTGAGGTTCTGGGGATCCTTGAACTCATCGAGCGGGACCGATCCCTCCGACTTGAAACCCACATCAAGGATGACCGCGTTATCGGTCACGCGCAGGACCTTGGACTTTACGATCTCGCCTTCCACGATAGACGCCATCGTCTGTTCGTAGAGCGGGAGCATCTTTTCATAGTCTTCGGAGGTGTACTCTTCGTCGATCAGGTCCTGCCGAAC
>JBDTRF010000122.1:0-10456 GCA_039931815.1 Gemmatimonadota bacterium | reverse complement strand
AATGGACAGAGGTGAGGGACTGAAGCGAGAGGTAGCACCGCCAGGTCGGTGCGAGGCGGCAGGGGAGTTCTTCATGAAACAAGGGAGCTGCTGAGGAGTGCGAACAGGATTGCGTAAGCGTCGGGGAGGGGTCGACGATACTGACGGAATGCCCACTTAATCGAGGAACCGCCAATGCAGGAAGGCAAACGACTCATTGACGTGAGTCACACCATCGAACACGGTATGGTCACATACCGGGGATTCCCCGCGCCGATCATTTGCGATTGGTTGAGTCGCACGGCCTCGCGGGAGAAGTATGCGCCTGGAACGGAGTTTCAGATCGGCAAGATTGAAATGATTGCCAACACCGGGACCTATGTCGACAGCCCATTTCACCGCTACGAGCACGGTAAGGACCTCTCCGAGCTGCCCCTGGAATCTGTGGCCGACCTTGAATGCCTGGTTGTGCGAATCGATCCTGCGGCCGGCGCGGCGATCGACAGCGTCCCGCTCCCCATGAGTCTCGTCGGTGGACGAGCGGTGCTGTTTCACACTGGCTGGGACCGACATTGGCGAACGGATGCGTACTTTGAGGGGCATCCTTATCTGACCGAGCGAGCCGCTGAATGGCTGGTGAACGCCGGTGCCGCCGTGGTCGGAATCGATTCGCTGAACATCGACAGCGTGGCGACCGGTGAGCGCCCGGTCCATACCGTTCTGCTGGGGCACGACATTCCCATCGTCGAGCATATGCGCGGGCTTGCCGCTGTTCCCGAGCAAGGCAGTCGGTTCTTCGCCGTCCCGGTGAAAATCAAGGGTTTTGGGACGTTCCCCGTGCGCGCGTTCGTCGCTATTTAGCCTGCCGGCGCTTTCGCCTGGAGCGCCGTGCGCGGCGGAGATGAGGAGTGGTTCCCGTCCATTGGGGCCGTATCCGGATGGGTGGAAAAAGGCAGCCACGCCTTCATCCTGGCGAGACAGCTCAGCTGGTTGGGATCGCCTATATCCGATCGGTCTGGTGTGCGCGTGCCCTTCGCCTCTATGGCAGAAGTGAGCCCAGTTTGCGTCCCTCCACCGTCATCCCCATCCTCCGTCTGTCAAGCCTCAAATCCTGTCTTAAGCTCCCGTCGTCAGTGCCCTCTAAGACACGTAGTAGCAACGATATAACAACCAGCTGACCAGCAGGGCCGTCGGCTGCCTCTCCGGGACTGCT
The DNA here is from genome assembly GCA_039931815.1 of Gemmatimonadota bacterium. Classification (GTDB taxonomy): domain Bacteria; phylum Gemmatimonadota; class Gemmatimonadetes; order Gemmatimonadales; family GWC2-71-9; genus DASYPP01. The sequence continues at coordinate 9,264 of JBDTRF010000122.1, read as the reverse complement.
TCTTGCTAGATGGGGAACCGGTAGCACCGGGAACTCGTCGCGGCGCCCAGTCACCAGTGAATCCGGACCGACATGCTGCACCCTTCGCATCAGACGGCTTCCACCGCCTCCCGTGAGCTTTTAACCCGCACCGAGTCAATCGCGGCCGGCATCGCCACGACGCACGCCGCCGATGTCGACCGTCAGGCGCGCTTTCCTCGTGAAGCCATTGAGGCCGCACGCGAGGCCGAGCTGCTGTCGGCGCTGGTTCCGGTGGAACTGGGAGGTGCTGGTGCCAGCATGGGTGACCTGGCCGCCATGTGTACGACGCTGGCCGAGGCCTGCGGCTCCAGCGGCATGGTGCTCGCCATGCATCACATCCAGGTTGCCTGCCTCACGCGTCATGCGCGCTCCTCCCGGTTCTTCGAGTCGTATCTCCATGAAATTGCCGACCGACAGCTGCTCCTGGCCTCGATCACATCCGAAGTGGGAACCAGCGGGGATACCCGCTCCAGCATTTGCGCTGTCGACGTCAAGGATGGCCGATTCAACCTGGCCAAGGATGCGACCACCGTTTCCTACGGCGAATATGCCGACGACCTGTTAGTGACGTGCCGCCGCGCGGCCGATGCGCCACCGTCGGACCAGGTGCTCATGCTGGTTCGAAACGGCGACTTCGCCCTGGAGCGCACGGGCGACTGGGATACCCTGGGCATGCGTGGCACCTGCAGCCCGCCATACCGAATGACATCATCCGGCTCTGCATCCCAGCTCGTGCCTGGCGCGTTCGCAGACTCATCGGCCCAGTCGATGGTACCGTACTCCCACATTCTCTGGAGTGCCGTCTGGCTGGGAATCGCCGGCGATGCGGTCGCGCGGGCCGCGGCGTTTGTCCGGGCGGAAGCGCGAAAGAAACCGGGTACGGTTCCAGCGACGGCGACGCGACTGGCCGAAGCGTCGGTGATGCTCCAGTCGATGCGGCACAACGTGAGCGCTGCGGCCGCCGAGTTCGATGCCCTGGGGGGAAGTCTCGAACCCCTGTCGGGCATGGGCTGGGCGCTCCGCATGAACAATCTCAAGATCGCCTGCTCCGATGCCGCGCCGGCCATTGTCCACAAGGCGCTCCAGATCATCGGGATCATGGGCTACAAGAACGACTCGCCTTTCAGTGTTGGGCGGCAGTATCGCGACACACTGTCCGCTTCCCTCATGATTGGCAACGACCGCATCGCATCGAAGAGCGCGTCGATGCTGCTTGTGCTGAAGGACGAGTAGATGATCACTGCCGCGCCGAGCTTTCACGATGAGCTGGTCGCCCACGGCCTGATTACGCCGACCGGTGTGCTCGGCGCGTTCGGTCGCGGCGCCGTGTTCGAGGATGTGCTCGAGCGGCTCGACAGGCTGATCCTGCGGCTCGCACAACACGACAACGTTGAGTCAATGACTTTTCCGCCGGTGATTGACCGGGCGATCATCGAGCGGACCGGTTACATGGATTCGTTCCCCAACCTGTGCGGCGTGGTTCACAGTTTCGTCGGACCGGAGCGCGAGGCCCGCGTCATTTCCGAGCGGATTCAGCGGGCGGAGCCATGGGGCGATCGGCTGGTCATGACCGATGTCGTGCTGAATCCGGCCGCTTGCTACCCGCTTTACCCGACCTGCCGGGGAACTCTTCCTCCCGAGGGACGCGAGGTGACCATGGCGGCCTGGGTTTACCGCCAGGAGCCGTCAGCGGAGCCGACCCGGATGCGCTCGTTCCGGGTCCGCGAATTTGTGCGGCTGGGAACGCCGGAGAGCTGTGTCGCCTGGCGCGACGCATGGCTGGAACGCGGCGTGGCGATGCTCCACTCGTTGCAGCTGCCGGCTCGGGCCGATGTCGCGGCCGATCCGTTCTTCGGACGTGGCGGCAAGATCCTCGCGGCCGGACAACTCGAACAGCGGCTCAAGTTCGAGGTCCTGATTCCGGTGCTCAGCGAGCAGTCGCCCACCGCCTGCTGTTCCTTCAACTATCACCAGGACAAGTTCGGCCAGGCATTCGAGATCTTCACCGCGGAGGGAGCTGTCGCGCATACCGCATGTCTTGGCTTCGGAATGGAGCGGGTGGTGATGGCCTTGTTCAGGACGCATGGGTTCGTTCCGGACACGTGGCCTGCGGCGGTGCGCGAAAGACTCTGGATATGACCCGATTCCAGGCGCTCCAGGGCCTCGAGGTTTCGGGCTACCACCGCCATCGGCTCCACCAGGACGGCTGCGTCTGGGTCGAGAAAAACTGTTATGTCGATGTGTTCATCGAATTGCTCCACGCAATGGGACTGGAACCGCTCGCGGTCATGGGAGCCTGTATCACGCTCGATTTCGAGGGCGATAACTTCACCTTCTTCAAGCCGCAGCACGAGGAGCTCCGTCGGCTCTATGGCGTCGACGTGCAGGAGCTCAACGTCTGGCGCCCGCTCGTCGAGCACGCCGCCGAGCACCTGGCGGCGGGGAAATTCCTCAGTACGGAGGCGGACAGTTTCTATCTGCCTGACACAGAAGGAACCGACTATCGGCGCAATCACGTCAAGACGACGATCATCCTGGCCGATCTGGACCTCAGCGCCCGCCGCCTGGGCTACTTTCACAACGCCGGCTATCATGCGCTCGAAGGTGAGGACTTTGTCCAATTCTTCAGGCTCGAGGCCGAGCCAGATCCAGCATTCCTGCCTCTCTTTGCCGAGGTCGTGCGGGTGGATCGCCTGGTGCGCCGGCCGCAGAGCGAACTGGCGCGGCTGTCACGCGAGCTGCTTGCCACCCATCTTGCGCGCCGGCCTGAGACCAACCCGCTCATCAGGTTCCAGCGTCGGTTCGAGCGCGATCTTCCGGATATCCAGGCCCGGGGCCTCGATTATTACCACGCGTGGGCATTCGCCACTGTGCGCCAGGTCGGCGCGGCGTTCGAGCTGCTTGCCTGTCATTTGCGGTGGCTGGCACCCGACGAACCTGACCGCGCCTTGTCGCAGGCAGCTGACGAGTTCGACCGGCTGAGTCTCGTCGCCAAGACTTTCATCCTGAAGGCAGCGCGTGCGGTCAATGCCCGGCGGCCAATGGATGCCTCGGCTTCTTTCACCGAGATGGCCCAGGCCTGGGATCGAGGGATGACGCTCCTTGCTCGTCCTCCAGCGGTGAAATTGTCGGAACGGATCGCATGATCGCGCCATTTCATGTGGGCATCGACCTGGTGCAGGTGAGTCGTATCGCCGAATCGCTGGAGTGCTTCGGAGAACGTTTCCTCCGGCGAATCTTTACGGAGGATGAAATCGCGTACGCCTGCGCCGAGCCGACCCGGACCGCCGAGCGGCTGGCCGCGCGTTTCGCTGCCAAAGAGGCGACCATCAAGGCGCTGCGGCTGGCGGGCCATCCGATCAACTGGCGTGATATCGAAGTCCGGAGAGCGATAACCGGGGACTGTGCAATGGAGTTGCACGGCGCCTTGAGTGAATTGGCGGCGTCGGAGGGACACAGGCAACTCGCCGTGAGTATGAGCCACGAGGGTGACTACGCGACTGCCGTGGTCATTGCCAGTGGACCCAGCATCAAGGATCTATGAGCCCGCAAGAGACCGCACAGATCGGCGACACCATTCGCCGCATTCTCAAAGAGCACGGCCGACTCGCCCGTGATGTCGATACCCTCCTGGGTGATTCGGACTTGTACCAGGCGGGGATGACTTCGCACGCCAGCGTGAACATCATGCTGGCGCTGGAAGGGGAGTTCGACGTCGAGTTTCCCGACCACATGCTGACCCGCGCCGTGTTCTCCAGTATCGATGCGATGCTCGCCGCGGTGCAGGATCTGCTCCCCGGATGAGTGAGGCCGGGCGTGGGCGCGTGCGCTCCATCTCCGGCTATCATCAGGAATGGCTATCCGAAGGGTGGACGCTGGCGCCTTGTTCTCCCGGCGCGTGTGATGGGCCCGGAGCCCTCGCCGGTGCCGCGCTCGATTGGATTCCCACCGTCACACCATCGACTGCCGCGTCTTCACTTCGGGCGGCCGGTCGCTGGACTCTGGACGATTCCCCCCGACGATTCGACGCTGAAGACTGGTGGTATCGGACCACCTTTACGACCGATCGAGTGGCACCGGGCGAGCAACTCTGGCTCTGCTTCGACGGCCTGGCGACCGAAGCCGACGTCTGGCTCAACGGCGAGCCGCTTCTCTCTTCGGCTGGTATGTTCACGGCCCGGGAACGCCGGATCGATTCACTTCTACTGTCCACCAACCAGCTGGTAATTCGGTTTCGCGCTCTCGACTCGCTCCTCGCGGGTCGGCGCCCACGTCCGCGCTGGCGCGCGCCGATGGTGGAGCATCAGCAGCTGCGGTGGTATCGCACGTCGCTCCTCGGTCGGACGCCGGGGTGGTCTCCGCCCGCCGCCGCGGTAGGGCCCTGGCGCCCGGTGCGCCTGGAGCGCCGGCGCGGTATCATGGTCGATGATGTGAGGCTCGCGGCGGGCGAAGACGGCACCCTCGACGTATCGTGCCGGGCGATGACACTCGATGGGCATCCTGCTTCCGGTGGCGAAATCCACGTCGAGCGCGAGGGTCGTATCGTGAGCGCGCTCCTGCACCCGGGTTCTGACCAGCGGCTTGTTGGCCGCCTGCAGGTTCCCAATGTCAAACTGTGGTGGCCGCACACGCACGGCGAGTCGCCCCTCTACGATGCGCGCCTCCGGGTGCAGCATACTGGCGGCACCGCTGATGTTGACCTGGGATCCCTTGGCTTTCGTTCGGTCTCGCTCACGACGGCGGGAGACGATGTCGCGATCGTCGTCAACGGTGCCCCTGTCTTCTGCCGCGGTGCCTGCTGGAGCCCGCTCGATGCGGTGTCGCTCGCAGCCCCGATCGAAGTCCTCGATCGCGCGATGACCCAGGTCGTTACCGCAGGGATGAACATGCTGCGGGTGAGCGGCGCGATGGTCTATGAAAGCGATGACTTCCTGGATGCCTGCGATGCCCGCGGAATTCTCCTCTGGCAGGATTTCATGTTCGCGAACATGGACTACCCGGAGGATGACGCATCGTTCGTTCAGTCGGTGAAAGACGAAATTCGCCAGCAAATGGGCCGGCTGCAGGGCCGACCCAGTCTCGCCGTGCTCTGTGGCAACAGCGAGGTTGCCCAGCAGGCTGCCATGTGGGGTGCCCCACGCGAGCGGTGGTCTCCGCCCCTGTTCCATCGGCTGATTGCTGACATCGTCGTCGATGCCTGCCCGGCGATCCCCTATCTGCCTTCGTCGACTCACGGCGGCGCGTTTCCGCATCAGGCCAGCGCGGGACCGACATCGTACTATGGGGTCGGCGCCTACCGTCGACCACTCGACGACGCGCGTCGCGCGGAGGTGCGATTTGCTTCTGAATGTCTCGCATTTGCCAATGTGATGACAGGGCCCGCCCTTGCGGCATCGCCGCTGCTACGCGGAGCGCGGGTTCATCATGCAGCGTGGAAGGCCCGCACGCCTCGTGACCTCGGCGCTGGCTGGGATTTCGACGACGTACGTGATCATTACTTCGCCACGCTCTTTGGGCTGGATCCGGCGGAGACGCGCGCCAGCAATCACGAGCGCTACCTTGCGTTGAGCCGGGTGGTGACGGGCGAAGTGATGGCAGGAGTTTTTGGCGAGTGGCGGCGGCGGCGTTCGACGACCCGCGGGGGACTGATATGGTTCCTTCGAGACCTGTGGCCCGGGGCAGGGTGGGGCGTGATCGACGCCACAGGCAGGCCGAAACCGGTATGGCACTACCTTCGGCGGGCCCTCGCACCGGTCGCGCTGCACCTTTCCGATGAAGGGGGCAACGGGATCGCTGTTCACCTGGTAAACGACGGTCCGAAAGGGCTCGAGGGGGAAATCGACATCACGCTTTACCGGGGCTCGGTAACGATCGCGCGTGGGCTTCGTGCCGTGGCGGTTGCAGCCCGGGATGCGAGTGAAGAAAACGCCGCCCTGTGGTTCGACAGCCTTTACGACCTGAGCTACGCGTATCGCTTTGGTCCACCGACGCACGATCTGATGACCGCAACTATGCGAGATTCGTCCGGGGTGATCCTGGCTCGGGCCTGTCATTTTGTTCATGGGCTGCCTCACGGTATTGTCCCTGACGTCGGGCTGACCGCCGAGTCTCGCCAGGGCCCGGCCGGCGGCCGCGAGTTAGTGGTGCGCACGCGAGACTTCGCCCAGTCGGTTGCGGTCGAACTGGACGGTTACGTGAGCGACGACGACTACTTTCACCTGGCTCCCGGCGAAGAACGCGTGCTCACGCTGGAAACCGACGGGGGGCCTGGCAGGGGACCCGACGCCCCCCTCAGGGGAAGCCTCAAACCCCTGAATTCGGAGACGGCCACTCCGGTCACCGCAGGCGCCTGATGACCACCTTGACCGAGGAGGTCATCGAGCTGGCGGGCCTTCGCACGATCGTCATCTCGCCTTCAGCCCCCAGGTTCGTGGTCGTCATGCTTCACGGATATGGGATGACACCGGAGGACCTCTCTCCTTTTGCTCACTCGATGAAGCTTCCGATGGCGTTCCTGGTTCCGGAAGCACCATTGCACGCGATTCCCTCGGGCCGAGCATGGTGGGAGATGGACCAGCACCGACGCGCGCTGGCGTTGGTGGACGGTCCCCGCGATCTCTGCCGCGAGCATCCGGCGGGAGCGGCGGCGGCCCGGGCGGGATTGCTCGCATTCCTGGACGAGAGCGCACGCCGATGGAAAGGATGCGGTCGTTCCATCGTGGGGTTCTCCCAGGGAGGAATGCTGGCGTGCGACACCATGCTTCGGGAGCGGCCCGACGTCGCCATGCTGGCGCTCCTCTCGGCTTCGCGCATCACGGCGGACGAATGGCAACCACTCGCGCATCGGCTGCGGGGCGTGCCCGTCCTGGTGAGCCACGGCCGAAAGGACGCGGATCTCGCCTTCAGTGCTGGCCGCGCGCTTTTTGACCTGGTTCAGTCGGGAGGGGCCAGGGCGACCTGGGTACCGCACGATCAGGGTCACGAAATTCCCCTCGTTGTGTGGCGGGCGCTCCGGAAGTTTCTATTGGGTGGCATGGCGGAGATGCGAGGCGTGTAGCGGCAACTTACATGGTGGGTTCGCTCCGGACCGGGGCGGAGAGCCGGCGAGCCCGAACCGGCGACGTGATTGGTGTGAGCACGCTCCGGGCTATCCGCCAGCCCAGCCGCGCCAATCGACGCATCACTTTTTCATAGTTCGCCGAGGTCGCGATTCTCTGCCACACCGTCCGCTTCCTCGGTGCCACCCGAACCGGCTGTCCAAGAGCGCCGTAGATGTGGTTGCCTTCGTGGACCAGTGACGTTCCGACGGTCACGACGCTCTCAAGCGCGACCAGCTGCATCACGGTATTTCCCAGCCGCTCGCGCTGCACATGGCCTCCTGCGATCAGGCGATCGTAAAGGATGCCAAAGTTCCGACGCTGCATTGCCTCGCTGGTAAACGGATAGACGGCGACGGTTTGCCGGTTCCCACCGCGATCAATGATCTCGGTGCGAACGGGTTCCCTGGTGTAGACCGGCACGGGTGCCGAATCCTGGAACGCATGCTCGAGGTAGTGGGTGAATGTCAGTACCTCCAGGCCGACGTCGAACAGCAGGGCCTTGGTGTTCAGCGACAGCATCCTGGCGTAGGGAGAGTCTGGGCCGCAGGAATGGGGGAGATTCTCGTGCCCGGCGACGATCCACTCGGCCCGCGGTCCCCAGGCCAGGACCGGATGGAGCGGATTGGCGCTGCGAACAACCCCGGCGCGCCGCCGAAAAGACTCGGACAGCACGCCCATCATTGACGGGGTGCGCCGGACGTCGAACGGGCGACCGGACGCGAGGTAGTCGCGCGCTGAGCCGCCATAAGGCATCGACACCATGAACAGGTGGCCTTCGTCGCCGATGATGCCGAGGATACAATCGATGATATGCTTGGCGTCGCCGGTGAAGCCGTTCAGGGGACGAAAGGCTGACTGGATCAGGACGGCATCGCCTTCGCAGATTCCAAAACGACGCAGCGCAGCTTCGAGCTCAGTGGGTGAGTAGTCGAGAGTCGCGCGGATTGCGCGGTAACGGATAAGCCGGGCGGCCGTGACCAGTCGCTCCTGATGGGAGGTCGGAAGCAGCGATAACAGGGCGCGTGCGATCACTGGCGCTCCTGTTGAGCCGGGTTGAGGTATCCAGGTTTGGGCATGGTTTCCCACGATACTGTGCAGAACCCGAGCCATCAACGAGGGGTCGGTGGTACCTATTCCCGTGTGTCCACAGCTACTTAGCCTGCCACCGTTGCGTTATAGCAACACTTCCGCTGTCGCCGGCTCCTCGCGAACGATCCTGAAATGAGGAGGAAACCTTCGCGATCCAGAATGAACCGACATATAATGAACGCGTCCGTCGCTGAAAATCGCCATCCTTAGCGCATGGCCACGCCGCGCTGGCCTCGATTTCTGACGAGCAAGGGTATCGGTCAAACAAACGTCCGGATGGTGTACCAGGCTCCATCCCCGGTGCGCTACCGATCGCCGTGGCGAGGTGCAGCCCGCTGAGCCGGATGTCAGTTGCCTCATGGTTGCTTCCGTGGAACACGACTGCTCGCCCTGTGCTGTTCTGAATCAGGCATCACGATGCCTCAAGGAGAACTCATGAAACTCATCGCCCGACTCCTGCTGGTCCTTGCCGCCACGGCCAACGTCGCCATGGCACAGAGTGATCAGCACCAGACCATCATCAACGGCAAGGCGTTGACTGTCGAGCAGAACGGGGAGTTCACCCGGATGTACGGCACCCGGCCTCTAGGGGGAAACTTCTGGTATGACCCGGCGAGTGGACTCTGGGGCGTCGTGGGGCGGGAAGCGTTCGGTGTGCTTCGGCCGGGGCACAGCTATGGTCAACTCTCGCCTGTCGCATCGGCGGGAAATACGGGCGTATTCATCAACGGCCGACAGATCAATATGGCCGAGGCGCTGTACATCAAGTCGCTCCTGGGGTCGGTCTTGCCAGGCCGCTGGTGGCTGGATGGGACCACGGGCAATTTCGGCGTGGAGGGGAATCCAATGCCGGCCGGGAATCTGTTCGCCATCGCAAAGGCGGCGCAGTCACGAAGCGGGACCTACTACTATAACAATGGCATGGGCCAGAGCGCGGCCATCAGCCAGGGCTGCGCCAGCGGAACCACCGGAACGGGCGATAGCAAGGTGGATTACATCATTGGGTGTGAATGACTGCGGATCTTCCTGAAAACGAGACCAGGCTCCCGATTCC
>JBDTRF010000121.1:0-10479 GCA_039931815.1 Gemmatimonadota bacterium | reverse complement strand
CGTGTCACAGCTGTGACTTGAGGAACTCCGGCGTCAGCTGCTGAAGCCAACCCGCCAACCGGGTGAAGCCGCCGGTCAGCATCAGGATGCCCACCAGGATGAGGAGCACGCCACTCACCCGCTGAACCCAGGGAAGATATTTCCGGAATCGCTGGAACCAGCCGAAGAACCGGTCCAGCGCCAGCGCCGCCAGCAGGAAGGGAATAGCCAACCCCGCCGAATACACACTGAGAAGAAGAATCCCTCGGGAGAGATTGCCTTCGGTCGCGGCGAGCCCGAGCACGGAGCCGAGGATGGGACCGATGCATGGCGTCCATCCCGCACCGAAGGCCATCCCCACCAGCGCGGATCCCATGAAACCGACGGGCTTGTCCTCCAGTTGAATCCGCCGCTCCTGTTTCAGGAAGCCGAACGAAAACACGTCCAGGCAAACCAGGCCGAAGAGAATAATGAGCACTCCGCCGATGCGCTGGATCCAGTCGCGGTGAAAGTTGAGCGCCCGACCAAGGGCCGTCGCGCTGGCGCCGAGCAGAATAAAGACCAGCGAGAAGCCGAGGACGAAAAGGAGTGCGTGCAGCAGAGCAAGGTGGCGGCGGCTGGAGACTTCGTTCGCCGTCATGCCGGTAAGAAATCCGATGTAGGACGGGACCAGGGGAAGCACGCAGGGCGACAGGAAACTCAGCAATCCCGCACCGAATGCAACCAGGAGCCCAATGGATTGACCTTCAGCCATCAATCACCTCTCAGCGCCCCCAGTCCCTGGCAATCGCGGCAAACCCCGAAGATCTCGACCCGATGCCGCTGATGCTGAAACTGGTGCTCATCGGCAATAATTGGAAGCATCCGTTCAAGCTGTTCATTGGAAAACTCGAGCACCTTGCCGCAGCGAAGGCAGACGAGGTGCTCGTGCCGCGCCGAGCTTCCCGTGGGTTCAAATCGTTTGAACCCTTCCCCGAAGTCCTGAACTTTGACCAGCCCGCTCGCCAGCAGAACATCCAGCGCCCGGTAGATCGTGGCCAGCCCGATGGGCGTGCCGCGTTCCTTGAGCAGCCGCTGAATTTCCTCAACCGAGAGATGGTCGGGGGAGAGAAGAACCACTTCGGCGACCAGGTCGCGCTGGCGGGTGACCGGCTGGCGCCGGTCACGCAGGTACCGGCGGAACCGATCGAGAAGCGCGGCGCTTTCATCCTTGCTGAGTCGGGCCATCGCTCACTGGCGGGAACCAATCACCCGGAAGTACCGGCGTCGGGATCTCTTCATCGGCCCGTTTCTCTACGCTTCGGATCAGCTCGTCCAGCGCCTCGATGGGGCCGCTGCCCACCTCTTCCAGGACGGCGCTCCACTTACCCCGTTCTTTTCCCTTGATGGTGTGGACATAGCGGGCCGTGTAGATCCGCCGACGGTCGCCTTCGACTCGGGAGACAATCGCGGTGCCCCACTCGCGCGCTTCCTGGCGAATCGAGCGGAACACCCATACCCCGTCGACTTCGGCGGGCGGGATTTCATCGGCCACAGCACGGGCCAGGCGAGCCCAGGCTTCGCCGACCGGGATTTTCAGGTCGCTTTGCGTTCCCACTGTTCCGTATAGAAGCGGAGGACGTGCATGAAGTCCTGGGCATTGGTGACAACGCCGTAGGCCTGGTGAGTCCCGCGGTCCTTGAGCTTGTTGACGACGAATTCCGTCTGGTCCACGCAGATCGTCATGAGTGGCGTGGGGATTCCATTGAAATGAGTATGAAAGGCGGGCAGCATGTTACCCACGGCGATGGCATGAAGCGCCGAAGCCACCAGGATGGCTCCGGTGGCCTTGACCGTGAGTTCCCGCATGGCATCCTGCGCGGCGAGCGAGTCGGAGTAGACCCCGGGAAGCGGTCCATCGTCGCGGATGGAACCGGCCAGCACATAGGGAACCTTGTGGGTCACGAGGGCATGCATGATGCCGCCCGGAATCAGGCCTGACGTGACCGCGGCTTCGATGGACCCGAGTGCTCGAACCTTATTGATGGCCCGCATGTGGAGGCCATGGCCACCCTCAGTCGGCTGTCCCGTATTGGTCATGCCCAGTGTGGTCCCGAAGATGGCGGCTTCGATGTCATGCACCGCGACGGCGTTGCCAGCCAGGACCGCCTGGACGTAGCCATTCTGGATAAACCACTCGAGATCCTTTCGGGCCCTTGAGTGCACCAGCGCCGGCCCCGCGACCCAGACCAGGAAACCACCGTTTTTTTTCTCTTCGCCCAGCCTGGAGGCAAGCTCTTCGTAGTTGACTGGTCGCTCTCGACTGACTTCAGTCGACATGAACCGGAATTCGTTCGCGCTGTGAGCACCGGCGAGAAAGCCCTCGGCGTGCACGAAGATGCCTTCACTGCCATCCTCCGCCTCCCCCATGGCAATCTGCTCGCCCTGTTTGAGCCGCCGCGGCTCGATGGTTTCCAGCGTTTCGCCTCGCTTTACCACTACGCAATCCATGCGCGGGCGAGCCGGCATCAGCCAGTGGCCGGCCACCTGGATATAGGTGGGAAGATTTGAGGTGGAGAAGAATCCCTCCGGGAGTACCCCGGCAGCGGGCAGCGGCGCGAAGCGCGCCTCTGGAGCGCCGGCAAACGGCGGCTTGGTAAAGTCGGGCGCGGTATAGGTTCTTGATGTCATAAGGGGCGGAAACCTACCCCTGACGTGAAGGCGTTTCAAGCGCTGTCGTACTTCTTCCTGGCTTCGCTAAGTTTGCAGAATGATTGGACGCATGGCCATTCTCTTCGCCTCGGGGCTCCAGGTTTCAACCGCATGGGGGCAGGTGCCCGTCCGACCAGATTCAACCCGAGACTCGGTCGTCGCCCTGCCTCCCATCAACGTGACCGTCATGCGCGGCACTTCGGCCCTCCAGGAGTCGCCGCTTGCTGTCACTGTAGTCGATCGCGAGACGCTGGGACATTCCCGGCAGGACCTGACGCTGGAAGACATCCTCGCCGGGATCCCCGGCGTGTACCTGTCCAATCGTTACAACTTTTCGCTGGATCAGCGCCTTTCGATCCGGGGATTTGGCAGCCGCTCGAACTTCGGACTCCGAGGGGTGAAGGTGTTGCTCGACGGCGTCCCGCAAACCCTCCCCGACGGGCAGGGGCAACTGACGAATATCGATTTCGGCGCGATCGAACGCATCGAGGTCATCCGTGGCTCCGCGTCCTCCTTGTATGGCAACGCCTCAGGGGGCGTCATCGCTCTGCAATCCCAGCCACCTTCCTCCCTTCCCTTCAGCCAGTCTGCCCGGGTGGAAGGCGGGGCCTTCGGATTGTTTCGCTGGCAGACGAGCACCTCGGGCCGACAAGGCCCCCTGGCCGGTCAAGTCAGCTTTTCCCGTTTCCAGCTGGATGGATTTCGCCAGCACAGCCGGGCCGAGGCGTTTCAGCTCCGCGCTGGTGTCCAGTACCTCCTTTCCGGAAACACCACCGCTTCATTTCAGTTCGGACACGCCTCGGCACCACGGGCGGACAATCCGGGCGCATTGACCCTGGCAGAGCTGAAGGCGAACCCGGAGGCTGCCGCCCCGAATAACATCACTCGCGACGCCGGCAAAGTAGTGGAACAACAGCAGGCCTCATTCGCGCTTCGTCACTACGGAAGTGCGGCGGATAACGTCACCGAAGTCACGCTCTTTGGCGTGCGCCGCTCGCTCCAAAACCCGCTTGCCACCAATACTTTTGTTACCGTTCATCGCCAGGCAGGTGGGGCGCGATTTTCTGTCTCACGAACCTTTGCCGGGATGCCGGGGTCACCGCATTTGAGTATCGGAAGCGATATCCAGCGGATGCGGGACGATCGGACCAACACGGTCGCCACCGGCGGGATCTCGACCGACAGCGTCCTGATTGACCAGGTGGAAACGGTAACCGAGCTGGGGCCATTCGTTCATGTCACACTGCGTCCGACTTCCCGTCTCCTGATCGCCAGCGGAATCCGCTACGATGCGATCACCTTTGGTGTTCATGACCGGCACGTAAGCGATGGGGTCGACAACAGCGGGTCGAGAACCATGGCCTCGTGGAGCGGAAACCTGGGAGTAAGCGTCACCGGGATGAGCGCCATCGTCCCCTACGCCAACGTTTCAACCTCGTTTGAAACGCCGACGACGACCGAGCTGGCAAATCGGCCGGGAAGCTCGGGCGGATTCAACGATCAACTGAACCCTCAGCGCGCCGTCAACTATGAGGCGGGGCTTCGGGTCAGTCATCCACGGCTCCAGTTCTCGGTAGCTGTCTTCGTAGACCGAATTCGGGACGCATTGATCCAGTTTTCAGAGGTGGGAGGCCGAGCCTTCTTCAGGAATGCCGGCCGGCTGGAGGACCGCGGCGCCGAAATCGGATTTACCATTCCCGGGCACACGGTGGAGCTGTCCGGGTCCTATACCTACGCGCACTATCGATTCACGGAGTACCGGATTGTTTCCGGCGCTGCCGTGGACACACTGGATGGCAACAGCCTGGCGGGAGTACCAGCTCACTTCATGCGCGTGGCGCTCCGCCTGGCTCCTGCCCACGATCTGCGGATTGATCTCGACCACCAGTTCAGCTCGAGTCTGTTCGCGGATGACGAGAATAGCATTCGAGTCAACGGCTGGGGAAGCGGCATCACGACGATTCGAGCGGCGTGGACCGGACAGACACGGGCACTCGAGATCACGCCGTTTCTTGGGATCAATAACCTCTTCTCCCGGGACTGGATCAGCTCGGTCACGGTGAACGGCTTTGGGGGCCGGGTGTTCGAACCTGGTCCGGCACGAAACATCTACGGTGGTCTCGAAGTGAGGTACTCGTCCCGCCGGTAAGCCAGGTGGTCACTTCCCGGCAGCTATTTCGAGTTTCGAATCCAACCTTTCAGGGAAAGCCTGTGTCCAAGGCTGTAACCTTCCCTGCGGATGTTAATGATGCCAGCATTCCTCGGCCTTCTACTGGCCATCCAGACTCAGTCGCTGACCCCCGCCTCCCTGCCACTTGTCCCCCGTACCGTCCACGCCGTCTCCGCCCCAAAGGCGCCCGTGCTCGACGGTCTGGATGACGACGAAGTCTGGAAAACGGCAGCGCCGATCACCCAGTTCCTTGAGGCGCGGCCCGCCGAGGGCGCGGAGCCCAAGTTCAGAACCGAGGGGCGCGTCGCATACGATTCCCGCAATCTTTATGTCTTTGTTCGCGCCTATGATCCCCACCCCGACAGCATCGTCCGTCTTCTCTCCCGGCGCGACGACCAGACCGAATCGGATCAGATGATCGTGATGATCGATTCCTACCACGACAAGCGGACCGGGTATGAGTTCGTGGTGAACCCCGCCGGGGTCAAAGCCGACTACGCGATTTATAACGACGGGAATGAAGACGGGGCGTGGGACGCAGTCTGGGATGTCGCGACGCAGGTGGATTCGCTGGGCTGGACGGCGGAATATCGCATTCCATTTTCGCAACTCCGATTCGCCCCGGGCCCGAATGTTACGTTCGGTTTTCTCCTGTGGAGAAACATCCAGCGGTTCACGTCCCAGGTGACGTGGCCACTCTACCGCCCGTCCACGTCCGGGTTCGTCTCCCAGTTCGGCGAGTTGACGGGACTCGAGGGCCTGGCCGCCCCCCGACGGGCGGAAATCGCTCCCTATGTTCTCACCCGGAATGAACCTCGGGCAACATCCGCCGGATTTGAGCGCAACCAGGCCCTATCAGTTGGGGGGGACGCCAAGTACGCCGTCGCTTCGAACCTCACGCTCAACGCCACGATCAACCCCGACTTCGGCCAGGTCGAGGCCGATCCGGCCCAGCTCAATCTCTCGGCGTTCGAGACCTTCTTCAGCGAGCGTCGGCCTTTCTTCGTCGAAGGAGCGGGCGTCTTTGACTTCCGAGTGAACTGCTTTGTGGTCGTGGACTGTCAGACGGGAGAGGCCCTGTTCTATTCCCGGCGGATCGGCCGATCTCCGGAGCTCGCCGGTCTCTACGGCGATGCTTCTTCGCCGACCTCCACCAAGATTCTCGGCGCGGCCAAGCTGACCGGCCGACTGGCCGGAGGCCTATCCGTTGGATTTCTCGATGCCGTGACCGACCGTGTTGGTGGCGTGGGGGAAACGACCATCGAGCCGGGAACCAACTACGCCGTGCTCCGGGCCAACCAGGATTATGCGGGCGGGAATGGTAGCGTCGGATTCATGCTTACCAGCGTGAATCGATCGATCGATCAGTGGACCGATGACTTCATGCATCGATCCGCCTACACCGGTGGACTGGATGCCCGACGGCGATTCGGTCGGTTTGAAGTCTCCGGTTCCCTCATGGGAAGCCGGGTCTCCGGGACCAGGACAGCCATCGCCCAGACACAACAGGATCCGGTCCACTATTTCCAGCGGCCTGACGATGACCTGGCGTTTGATTCCACCAGGACCTCACTGTCCGGCTATACGACTGAGCTTCGCTTTGCCAAGGTCGGCGGCCAGCGGACGGTCTTCGAGACGGGGTATGGTCGTCGCTCGGCGGGTTTTGAAATCAACGACCTCGGCTTTCTCCAGCGGGCCGATATCCAGACCTGGACGAACTGGTTCGCCCTCCGGTTCCGCAAGCCCAACCAGGTCTTTCAACAGCTTAACTGGAATTTCAACTGGTGGCAGTACTGGACCATCGAGGGCCTCCCCCTGGAGCGCTCCTTTAATACCAACGTGCATACCCAGTTGAACAACCGCTGGTGGTTTCACATGGGCGGGACGCTCGGGATCGGTCAGACGTTCTGCGACCGCAACTGCACCCGGGGTGGACCGGCGGTCAAGGTCGATCATTTCTTCTCCCCGTGGGGCGGGATTCAGATGGACTCGCGACAAGCGATCGTGCCAGCGCTCTGGGTCAACTATTCGCGGAGCGATGGCGGGCGAAGCCGGTACCTGAACCTGAATCCCTCGCTGAATGTCAAGGTGTCGAGCAAGTTCTCCACCAATATGAGCGTCAATATCACCAAAAACCGGGACGATTCGAAGTGGTTTCGTAACGTCACCGACAGCGTGGGAGTCACCCACTTTACCTTCGCGCATCTCGAGCAGAAGGAACTGGGAATTACCTGGCGATTCAACTACACCTTCACGCCTGGCGCATCCCTGCAGGTCTACGCCAATCCTTTCGTCTCCAAGGGGACATACTCCAACATCCGCGAGGTTGCCAATCCCCGGGCCGACTCATACGCGGACCGGTTTCAGCCGTTTCTTGATCCGACAGTCGCGGCGAATCCCGGGGGATTCAACTTTACCCAGTTCCGTTCCAACGTCGTATTCCGCTGGGAGTACCGGCCCGGCTCAACGCTGTTCCTCGTGTGGAGCCAGGGAAGACAGGGCATCGCGCCACTCGAGGGGCATCGTTCCTTCCGTGGTGATCTCGGCGACCTGTTCGGGCAACGGGCGGATGATGTATTCCTGGTCAAGGTCTCCTACTGGTTGAACCGCTGATCCGGCGGGAGGACGGATCCTCCTTCCACCAGGGTGAAATCACCACCGCTCCGGTCATGCGCAGTCGCATGCCCGGAGCGATTCTTCATGAAGACGTATTGACCCTAGCGGTGTTTCCCGCGGTCATTCGATTCCCGTACCCGGGCGCGAGACTATATTGCGGTGCAGTTCCCTCGCTCATGGAGTAACTATGTTCCGCCCCACCATTGGGTTTCTTGCGCTTGGTTTCCTCCTGGGCTGCAACAGCGACCATGCGATGTCAGGCCTGGGAAGCGGTAGTCGGCTCACGCTGATCAACGGGGCGGCTCAGGCGGGAACCGTTACTCTCTACATCGACAACCATCGGGTAGGTGACATCGTGGTCGCCCAGGCGAAACAAGACCTGGCCCTCGACCCGGGGTCACACCACATCGAGCTTCGACGAAGCAACGGCACTATGGGCTTGAGCAGTCAGCTCGATTTCATCGAGGGCGCCGGCCTGACAATCGTGGCCCTGGATTCAGCCGGGCTCATTCGTTCGGCCGAGCTCGCGGACTCGAACACCGTCGTACCGCCAGGCGCCACCAAGCTTCGGGTCGCCCACTTCGCGCAAGCCGCTGGCAATATCGATATCTGGAGAACGCAGCCGGATTTCGTCACGCCGATCCGGATCATGTTCCCGTTCACCTATCACGACATTTCTCCGTACGTGCAAAGCACGCCGGGGGACTGGCGCGTGCTTGTTTCGACGGCGATCAACACCCCGAATGGTCCCATGCCGGACACACTGGGCATGACCGGCCTCATTGCCATTGCTGGCGGTGCTTCGCGCACAGTGTTAGTGGTCGACAATCCTGCGGGTGGGGTAGAGCTCCTGGTTGTGGATCCCTGACACACGGTTGAATCCCCTCCCTCGGAGGGGATTCTCCTATTGTCCTGCCGTTGTCGCCGCCCTCAAGACTCCGGTCGTATCCCAGGCGTTCCACGCCCTGCCCAGTTCCTCATCAGTCATCCGCCCTATCCGGCCCAGGATAATCAAGGCAGCGCCCGCATGCCCGTGCGACTTCCGTCGCACGACGTCCAGCAGGGAGGGTATCGCGGTCGTGCGGAGAGAGTCGAGAAGCATGGGGTCTCTCGAGTCAGTCAGGTGCAGAAGGGCAAGAGAGGCTTTATTGCGATCAGTCCACACAAGCGAGTTGAGCAGATCGATGAATGGCGCCGGAGAAATCCGGATACCGGACTCGGGATGCGCATGACCAAACCCAGCCATCACTGACAGCGCTCGAACAGCGCTGTTGCGCACTTCCTCCGATGGTCCCGGGCGGCAGCCACGAGGTCCGGCACGACCTCGCGTTTCCTTGCCGAATACGCGATCACCTGGGCGGCCAGCGCCCGATGCGCGGCGACTGACGAGTTCGAGAGGACCCGCCGGAGTATCGAGATATCCCGCCTGGCAAACCCGATAAACTCAATCTGGTAGGCTCGCGTGGCCGGGTCGTGAAACAGGGCGTGTCCCTGAGCATCGTCCTCGGCTCCATCGCCGCGGGATACGGCCGATTCCAGGGCTCGCGAGAACCCTTCCCCGGCCGCGACGATTTCGCCAGGGAGTCGCTCGGACCCGCCTGGGGCGGCGCGAAAGGGAGGCAGGGCCGATGCAGATTCCTCTATCCCGAGATAGAGAATCGACTTGAGATCTTCGCAACATACCAGGTTCGCCGAAGCCTTCCGTACCAGGTTCGCCGAAGCCTTCCGTACGCCAGGCACCGATTCGAGCGCGCGAATGATCGGGCCGAGTGAGTCGGGCGATGGATCCCCTTCATGAATCGGCAAGACCCTTCGCAGATCAGTTTCACGCACGGTCCTGACGCCGAAGAAGTCGATGATACCGACCGGCGGCCTCTGGGCATACGCGGTCGCCGGAATAAGGACAAGGAGGGCGAGAGAGATCCGCGCCACGACGTTTACACGTCGGAGGAGGTGAGTGAGAGACTGGCCCGGGAGAACGCCGTTCCATCAAAAGCATTTTCGCTCCTGGCAATGACAACCGTGGCCACGGCATTTCCGATCAGGTTGGTAATGGATCTCGCCTCGCTCATGAACCGGTCTACCCCCAACAGCAGGGCAAGACCTTCCATCGGCACGACGTGGAGAGCGCTCAGGGTGCTGGCCAGGACGACGAACCCTGACCCCGTCACGCCCGCCGCCCCTTTCGACGTCAGCATGAGGATAGCGAGAACGCTCAGCTGCTGGCCCAGGGATAGATGGACGCCGAAGGCCTGGGCGATGAACAGCGTGGCCATGGAAAGGTAGATCGACGTACCGTCCAGGTTGAATGAGTATCCTGCGGGAATCACCAATCCAACAACCGGTCGGGCGCATCCAAACGCGACCATCTTGTCGAGCATCCGCGGCAGCACGGCCTCGCTGGAGGAAGTCCCCAGCACGATCAGGATTTCATCCTTGATAAAGCGGAGGAGATTCCAGAGGCTGAATCCAGAGAGCTTCGCGATGGCGTTGAGGACGACGAAGATGAAAACAGCCATGGTGAGATAGACGCAGGCCATCAACTGCCCCAGCGTAGAAAGCGATGCCAGCCCGAAATTACCCACCGTATAGGCCATGGCCCCGAAAGCACCGATCGGGGCGACGACCATGATCAACCCCACGACTCGAAAAAACACCTGGGCCAATCGGTCAACCATGCGCGCGATGGGTCGCCCGCTTCGCCCAAGTGACACCAGGGCAACGCCGAAAAGAATGGAGAAGAAAACGACCTGGAGGATTTCACCCTGGGCAAAGGCGCCGACGACGCTCGGAGGAACAATCCGGGTGAGGAAGTCGATAAAATGCAGTTGCTGCCCCTGTGCCGCGTACTGAGAGACATCGGCGGGCGGAAGCTTTGACAGGTCGATTCCTGCTCCCGGCCGGACGATGTTCATGACGATCAGTCCGATCGCCAGGGCAAAGGTCGTCACGACCTCGAAGTAGATGAACGCCTTGAGGCCAACCCGCCCGACCCGCCTGATGTCTGTCGTATGGGCGATGCC